>JAOBWI010000013.1 GCA_025463285.1 Acidimicrobiaceae bacterium
CCATCGAAACTCTGGACCACTATCGCGATCGCTACGCGCAGATAGTGACGAGCCCCTTTCGCCCGGGCCCCATCGAAATTGTCGGCACGGTGAAGGGTAACGCCACCACTGACTTTGGCGCGCCCGACGCGCGCGGCCCTTGGGATGACGAAGCCTTGAGCGCGGCGGAACTCCTTCGACAGATCGCTGTCCTGCAGGACTGTTGGAACTACTTCGACGTGGCGGTCGATAGAGCACCCTCGACACTACGCAAAGGGCCCCGAGGGGGCGGGCGTGATCGCGACGCGGTCGTCGATCACGTGCGAGAGGCCGAGCGGGCGTACTGCTCGAAGGTGGGCTTCAGGGTCCCTCCGCGGACCCCTTGGGACGAACAGCGTGACGTCGTCGTGACCACCCTGAAGGGGGCCCCGCCGAACGCTCGGTGGCCCGTTGCCTACGCCCTTAGGCGAATCGCCTGGCACGTGCTCGATCACGCGTGGGAGATCGAGGACAAGAGCGTCTGAACTGACGGCTGTTCGACTACACGCCGTACACTCGCCTCAAATGAGTCGTATCACCACACCCTTCGGATTTGCGTCCACGGCGAGCGACGTGGTGGCGGGACTCGACCTCTCGGCCCAGCGAGCGGTCGTAACGGGTGGGGCTTCAGGTATCGGCGTCGAGACGGCCCGGGCCCTCGCCTCGGTGGGCGCCGAGGTGACCCTCGCCGTGCGCGACCTCAGCGCCGGTGAACGCGTGGCGCGCGAGATCGCAACGAGCGCCGGCAACCAACGAGTGCAGGCCGCGTGGTTGGACCTCGCTGATCACGACTCGATTCGCTCCTTCGCCGCGTCGTGGAGTGGGCCCCTGCACATGTTGGTGAACAACGCCGGCATCATGGCGTTGCCGGAGTTAGAACTCTCCTTCGAAGGCCATGAACTGCAGTTCGCCACCAACCATCTAGGCCACTTTGCGCTGACGACGGCGATGCATCGAGCGCTGGCCGCCGCTCAGGGCGCGCGCGTCGTGTGCGTCAGCTCGAGTGCCCATCACCGCTCCGACATCATCTTTGAGGACCTCGACTTCGAGAGTCGGCCCTACGAACCGTGGTCGGCGTACGGACAGTCCAAGACGGCCAACGCCCTGCACGCGGTAGAGATCACCACGCGATGGTCTCGCGACGGTGTTGTGGCGAACGCGCTGAACCCCGGTGCCATCCCTACCAATCTCCAGCGCCACGTTGGCGGCCTCTCGACGCCCGAAGATCGACGAAAGACGCCCCAACAGGGCGCCGCCACGTCCGTGCTGCTGGCGGCCTCGCCACTCGTGGCCGGGGTGGGCGGGCGATACTTTGAAGACTGCAACGAAGCGCCCGTCGTGAGCGAGTACGGGTTGTACGGCGGCGGGGTGGCTCCCTACGCGCTCGACCCCGAGAGTGCCGAACGGCTGTGGGACCGATCTCTGGAACTGCTCGACTGGTCCTAATCAGCCACTACAGCGAGAGAGCGCGCGCCAGATCGTCAATGAGGTCCTCGAGATCCTCGATGCCGACGCTCAGGCGAACGAGACCCTCCGGCGGCTCGAGGAGCGAGCCCGCGACGGAGAGATGCGTCATGGCCGAGGGCAGTTCGATCAGACTTTCGACCCCGCCGAGAGACTCCGCCAGGGTGAAGACCGACGTGGACTCACACACCTTCTTCGCCACGTCGACCCCGCTCTTGAGAGTGAAACTCACCATCCCCCCGAAGTCGCTCATCTGCGACGCCGCCACGTCGTGGCCGGGGTGGCTGGCGAGACCGGGGTAGTACACCCGCTCGACCGAGGGGTGATCGCAGAGGAAGGCGGCCACCGCTCGCGCGTTGGAGCAGTGGCGATCCATGCGCACGCCCAGCGTCTTCGCGCCGCGCAGCAAGAGGTAGCAGTCCAGCGGGCCGGGGACGGCGCCAATGGCGTACTGATGAAACTTCAATTTCGCGGCGAGTTCGTCGTTGTTCGTCGCCACGAATCCGCCCAGTACGTCGGAGTGTCCCCCGATGTACTTCGTCGTCGAGTGCACCACGACGTCGGCCCCGAGCGCGAGCGGCTGTTGGAGATAGGGACTGGCGAACGTATTGTCCACCACCAACTGTGCCCCATGATCGTGGGCGGCCACGCCGAGCTCTGCGATCGAGACCACGTGCAGTAGCGGATTGCTCGGCGTCTCCACCCACACCATCTTGGTCGTGTCGGTAAATGCCGCCGCGAGTGAGTCCGGATCGCTCAGCTCAACCGAATCGACGCTGATCCCCCACTCGCCGAAGACGCGAGTGAGTAATCGATAGGTGCCGCCGTACGCGTCGCGGCCCAAGATGACGTGGTCGCCCGGTGAGAGTGTGCGCAACAAAGCGTCCTCGCCAGCCAGTCCGGAGGCGAAAGCGACGCCGTGCTTGGCCCCTTCCAAATTGGCCAGGCAGGCTTCGAGCGCGGCCCTAGTGGGGTTGTCGCCCCTCGCGTAGTCGGAGAACTTGACGACTCCCACCGCGTCTTGAGCGTAGGTGGAGGTGAGATAGACGGGCGGGTTCACCGCGCCGGTGAGCGAGTCGGGCTCGGAGCCCACGTGAATGGCCCGTGTGTTAAAGCCGTTCATCGTTCGCTCCTTTTTTCCAGGAAGCTCAAGAGGTCACTGCGGGTGAGGACCCCCACGGGGTGTCCTCCGTCAAGGATTAATACCGCGGCCGTGGTGCTGAGTAGGCGGGTGAGTTCGCTCACGCTCATACCCACGCCGACCATCGGCAGCGAAGGATCCGCGACGTCCTTCACTCGAAGATCCAGCACGCTGGCGTCGCGCGTGGTCGCTTCTAAGAGACCGAGCTCGCTGAGAGAACCGGAAACCTCCTTCGCCGCGAGCGGCAACTCCGCGGTCACGGTGACCAAGACTTGGGAGACGTCTTTTCCTCTCATAACGGCGATCGCGTCACGCACCAGAGTGTCCTCGGTCACGAGCACCAGGTCGGCCAAGCTGTCGTTTTGGCGCTCGATCTTCGCCTCCAGCACGTCGCCGGCGTCCATCTCGTGGTGAGGACGAAGAAAGCCGTAGTCGGTCATCCACGTGTCGTTGAAAATCTTCGACAGATAGCCCCGCCCCGAGTCAGGAATCAGCACCACCACCACCGCGTCCTCGCGAAGTGGTTCCGCGATTCGCAACGCCGCCGACACGGCCGTCCCTCCGGAGCCACCAATGAGCAGTCCTTCGCGTTGCGTGACCAGTCGTGCCATGGCAAAGGCCTCGGCGTCACTCACAGCCACCACGTCGTCGACCAGTGAGGGGTCGTAGTTCTTCGGCCAGAAGTCCTCCCCCACGCCTTCGGTGAGATACGGCCGGCCGGCACCGCCGGAGTAGACCGAGCCTTGCGGGTCGGCGGCGATCACCGCGATGTTCGGGTTCTGTTCCTTTAAGTACTTGCTCACCCCGGACAGCGTCCCGCCAGTGCCGGCTCCGGCCACGAAGTGAGTGACCCGGCCTTTGGTCTGCTCCCATATCTCCGGACCGGTGGTTTGGTAGTGCGCCAGAGGGTTATTGGGATTGGAGTACTGGTCGGGACGAAAGGAGTTCGGCGTCTCTTTGGTCAATCTCTCCGCGGTGGAGTAGTACGAGTCGGGGTGCTCGGGGGCCACGGCGGTCGGGCAGACGACAACCTGGGCCCCGTACGCGCGTAGTACGTCAATCTTTTCGGGGGCCATTTTGTCACTCATGACGAAGATGCACTTGTAGCCCCGATGCGCCGCCACGATGGCGAGGCCCACGCCGGTGTTCCCGCTTGTCGGCTCGATGATCGTCGAACCGGGCCCCAACAGGCCCTCGCGCTCGGCCGCCTGAATCATGGTGAGCGCCGGACGATCCTTGGAACTGCCGCCGGGGTTGGTCGTTTCGAGCTTCGCCATAAAGTCACAACGCAGTCCCGCCCCGATCTGGCTCAGTCGGACCATCGGGGTGTGACCGATCAGCTCAATGGGGCTATCGGCCACGTCCATGTCGGAGTTGCGCACGACTCTTCTTCTCCTCGGGCTACCCGGCCGGGGAGCCACTACCTCTCGCCCTCACTCTAAAGGACGGTGACGAATCGCCGGAATATCGCGGCGTCCTCGTGATGGACAACTCCGTAGAGTCCCCCACTCGGCAATACTTTTTTAGATGGACGGAGACTCTCGAGCCAGTGTCATCCTTCGCCAGCTCACCCTGCAGGAATCGATGGATATAGCGGCCGGACGTCGACCCCCCGCCGGGTGGGCTGACGACTTCCCCCAACGCGGCGACGTCGCCGCTACTCGCTACACCTCGTCCAGGGCGGACACCGAGCGTCTGGCGTGGTCGGCGTCGTGGCTGATCGTCGCCAACGGGCTCGTCGCCGGAACGATCGGATTCAAGGGTGCACCGCGTAATGGCGAACTGGAGATCGGTTACGGCGTGGTGCCCTCGATGCAGCGCCGCGGCGCGGCGGCGAACGCCCTCGCCCAGCTGCTCGATGTCGTGAAAGATGACGGTCTGTCCATCACCGCCACGACCGCAACGTGGAACATCGCCAGTCAACGCGTCGTGGAGAAGGCGGGTTTCACGAGGGTTGAACGTCGAATGACCGATGACGATGGTGAAGTGATCGTGTGGCGCCGAGAGGGCCGCCGACGCGAAGACCGAGGTAGCTGATCAGATTGGGTTAACTCCGGTAGAACTCCTCGCCAATACTTCTACGTTGACGAGGAGGAAGAAGCCGTCCAATGAGTTCGACCATCGATGGAAGGCTTCCGAGATTTCCTCGAGTTCGTTCGTCGTCGTCAGTCCGTACTCGACGCCCTGTCGCGCGAACTCACTGTGCACGACGCGATCAGCCCACAGACCGCCCCACCACGTTCGTTCGTCGGGGCTTTCAAAGATCCAGTTCGACGACGACACGACGAGTTCGTCGAAGCCGGCGGCCCCGACCCACGACTTCAGGTAACGACCGGCATTCGCTTCGGCCTGATTCGCACTCGTGATGTCGTGATACAGCGCCAGCCACCGATCGAGAAGAGGCTCGTCCGGCGACCACACGAACGTGCCGTAGTCGGCGTCGCGAACAGCGAGGGTGCCGCCGGGCTTCAGCACTCGTCGCATCTCTCGTAGGGCCTCGACGGGCTTCGACAGGTGCTGAAGGACTTGATGGGCGTAGACCACGTCGAAGGTGCCGTCGGAGAAGCCGAGTGCGTAGACGTCGGCGACCTCAAAGGCGAGACCCGGGTAACGATCGAGACCGTACTGCGCCGCCGCTATCTCTATCACGTTGTGTGAGAGATCGACGCCGACGACACGGCCGTCGCCGAGGCGCCCGGCGAGGTCAGCGGTGATGGTGCCGGGTCCGCATCCCACGTCCAGTAGCGACATGCCAGCCGAGAGGTGGGGCAGAAGAAAACCCGCGGAGTTCTCCGCCGTTCGCCAGCGGTGACTCCGTAGGACTGACTCGTGATGTCCATGCGAATATCGTTCGGCCGTCATCACGAGAGGCTAACTGCTGGACTCTCATTAGAGACGAAACTCGTACCTCGCAAGCTCTCGGCCCGTCGACGCTGACCTGGCCCTCCCCACGAGAGCAGCCCCTCGTCCTTCGTAGAACGTCGCGGCGAAAGGATCAGAGTTGAGGTGCATCGTCACGTAGCCGTCGCTACGGGCTCGGTTCATGGCGTGGGCTATCAACGCCGTGCCGATCCCCGATCCCACGTGCGACGGGACCACAAAGAGCGCATCCAGCTCCACCTCCCCGTGGCCCAACTCTTTCGTCACGTACACGCCCAGTGCTGTATCGTGTTCATCGACGGCGACATAGACGTTCCCCGCCTCGATGTCTCTCGGGTGCACCACAAGCTCGCTGCGACACCGCTCCATGAAAGCGTCGTCGTAGCCCCAGTATCGCTTGGACTCAAAAACAAGTTGGGTCAGCGTCCTATCCTCGTTACTTCTCGCCGATCGAATCATCGCGTGTGACCGACTCGTCGTCTCGGGGAGCTACCAGGAAATGGGGGTAACGGCCAAGGCCACGAGATCGCTACTCGGGAATCAATGTCGTTAAACAGAAGGGATGGCCGGCGGGGTCAATCATGACGGTCCAGCGCAGAGGCTCGGGCTGAAACGTCGCCTTGACGGCGCCCAGGGCGACGGCCAACGCTTCGGACTCCGACTGATTATCAACCGCGAGGTCGAGGTGCATCTGCTTGGGGACCTCGTCGCCCGGCCACGTCGGCGGTGTGTAGTTCTCAACCTTGACGCTCGAGAGCCAGAGGTTCTCCAACTTGACCGCCACGAAGTCGTCGGATTCAAAGGCAATTTCGCCTCCGAGCAGACTGGCCCAAAAAGCGGACAGGGGCGCGGGATCCGCGCACTCCAGTGAAACAGAACCGATTCGAATAGTACTCACGCCGGCGATTCTAACGAGGGACGACGCACCGTGACGTGCTCACGCGTCGCTCACGTCGTGGTGCTTGTAAGAGTTCATGTCAGTCAAGGTCGTGAGACTGGTGGACGTCTCGTAGTGTGTCGCTCTCGTCGAAGTCCGCGTTGAAGTCGAACCCGTCGGCCATGATGTCGTCGTAGGACCACTCACGCGCCGGCTCGGTGTCCCTAAGTCCCAGGTTTTCGAGAAAGGTCTCGCGCAGATACTTCTCAAACAGTGGCTCCTTTCGAAAGACGTTCGCCGAGCAGAGAAGCAGGCCCGCACGAGGAAACGATCGCCACGAGCCTTCGACGTCCAACACGATGACGGTGGCGCTGAGCTGCGAAGGTTTGACGTGCAGTGCGACACAGGTCTCCCAGGCGACGCGAGTCACCACTGAGTCACGCGTCCCACGCTGCAAGGCCGGGTTCGATCGAGAAGAACGGTACTTGCTCCACCGAAGCGCCTCACGATGTGCGCCTTGGGCGAGCGAGCGAAGCGACGGTGCGTCGGACATACTCAGAAAGTTCGGTGGGTCGAAGACCCTGGCGCGAGCGGCGGCCATGTCGCCGAGAGAGTCGCCATCGTCACTGCCGCGGAACTCTCCGAGTGCGACGGCGGCCTCGTACGTAACCACCCGCTCCCACCAGGATGCCCATTGGAGAGCGGCTTCGAAGGGGTCGAAGCCAGGGACCAGCGCCGAGACGTTGGGGACACCGCCCGTGAGGCGCGGCGGCAAGGAAGATTCGTGTTCTGGTTTGAGGTGAAATGCGTCGCGAATGAACAAAGCGGCGTGCAGCGTGGAGTTTCCGAAACTCGTAGAGAGACGCCACGAGTCCGTGTCGACTCGTCGCACGTCGACCTAGGCCTTCACGACGAAGAGGGCGAAACCGTCGTAACCCTTGACCCCCACCGTCTGGATGGCGGTGCCGTCCAGACGGTCGTTTTGTGACGCGGCCTCCAAGAACCGTCGAATACCCTGCACCCGCAAGTCGGGGCTTAGGGGGTTGATAACTTCCCCCTCCCGTACAACATTGTCGGCGACGATGACCGTCCCGGGACGCGAGAGTTCCACCGAGAGCTCCAGGTACTCGGGATAGCTCTCCTTGTCGGCGTCAATGAAGATGAAGTCGAAGGGTTCGGCGCCCTCCGCGATAAGTTCGCGCATCGATCGTGCGGCGGGACCCACGCGCACGTGGGCCACGGAGTCCAGTCCGGCGCGCTCAATGTTGGCGCGCGCCACCTCGGCGTTTCCCGCCTCGAGTTCGAGCGAAAGAAGCGTGCCGTCACGAGGAAGGGATCGGGCCAGCCAAATGGTGCTGTACCCGCCCAGGGTGCCGATCTCCAGGATTCGTCGAGCCCCGTGGATCGTGGCGAGGAGCTCAAGTAGTTTTCCCTGATTCGCCGCGACGTTGATGCGTGGGAGTCCCGCCACCTCACTACGAGCCAGGGCTTGGTCTAAGGCGTCGTCCTCGGCCAATAGGTGCGCCACCAGATACTCATCCACCTCACGCCAGCGTTCGTCGCCCATGGGGCGAGTCTCGCAGAAGGATACCGACTCGAGCAAGTGGCGTTGACCGGCTGGTTGTCGCACCCAACCCTTGGTCGCGGGCCGTGAACGACTCCCTCATCTGATCGAGACCGGATTCGACTACGAGCGGAGCATGCCTTCATTTCTCGGCCGCGCAAAATAGGACGGCGGCTTTTGACGCAGCGCCATGGTGACGTAGACGGCGAGCCCTATCCACGCCAGGCCCACGAACGATTCGATGAGACCCACCGCGTGACCGTGATAGTAAAAATTGGCCGCTTCGATCGCGCGCACCATTGCCTCCAACACGAAGGCTATTCCCAAGCCGACCACGGGAACGACGGACAACCGCTCCTTCCACCACACGCCGAGCGCCCCGAATAAGAGCCCGGTCATAATACCGAACTCGAAAGGAACTCTTCCAGTTTGCAACGCTGCGTGAAAATTAGCGAGCCAGGTGGGCGCGCCGAAGTGGAAGAAAAAACTATTGACAAAGTAAAACCCGACGAGTCCGCACATCGTTGCTTCCAGACCCGCCACCGCTCCCAAGGCGAAACGCCGTTCCTTGGTGTAAGCGCCGGCCAGAAACGCGAGGACGAACCAGGGCACCACCGTCTCGCTGAGGGCGCCGATAATGCCGTAGCCGTTGCCCTTCACGAGTGAATCCAAGGCGCCCACCGCGAAGGCGGCTACGCCGATTCCGAGTGCCCTCGCAACCTGTTGACGAAGTCCCATTAGCCACAGATTACCGAGCGCCGCACCGCAGTTGCCCCTCAGCTCGAGTTTTCAGTTCCCACTTGAGAATCCCCCGGGTCACGGCTCACACGGTGCTGAGAGCCCACGCGCTGTAGACCTCCGTGACGTACGGCAAGACGATTGGTTCAGAGAGTTGCTCCACTACGGCCGCAACATTGGTCATTAACTCGTCGCGTTCGGCGTCGTCCATCGCCGAAATATAACTGGTCGTGAGGACACGCCGGTAGAGACCTTCACGAGAGAGCGTCTGAGAGTGTGTAAACATAACCCGTTCGATATTGGTGAAGGGCCCGTCGGCGATCTGAGGAGTGAAGTCAGTACCGACCCGGTACGGAGCCTGGGTATCCCACCTCATCGCGTGAGTGAGTTCCGCCACCCACCCCACCGATTCGTCGCGTTCGTTCCAGATGAGTCCCAAGCCTCCTCCGCGTACGAGCACCCGGTGGAGTTCCGCGAGTGCCCGCGAGGAGTCAAACCAGTGGAAGGCCTGGGCCACGAAGGCGACGTCAACGCTCCCGTCCGTGAGCGGAATTGCCACGTCACTTCCCTCCAGAACCTCCGCGTCGACCCCCGACTTCACGAGGGATGCGCGCATCGACGCCGACGGATCGACGGCGCTCACCCGACCCACAAGAGGACGAATC
>JAOBWI010000040.1 GCA_025463285.1 Acidimicrobiaceae bacterium
GTTTCTAAAGGCTCAGGGCGTCGAGCCGGGCGCGGTGCCGCTGTGCGGAAACTCCATCGGCACCGACCGACGATTCTTGCAGGAGTACATGCCCGGCCTCGAGGTGTACTTTCACTATCGCAACGTGGACGTGTCCACCATCAAGGAACTGGCTCGGCGCTGGTACCCCGGCGCGGTCGCCGCCGTGCCCGAAAAGGACTCGGCCCACCGAGCTCTCGATGACATACGAGAGTCAATCAACGAGCTGGTCCACTACCGCGACACCCTCTTTCAGCCGATCGAAGAGAAGAAGTAATCTCCCCGCCATGAGCGAAGACCCACCGACGAAAGAGGAGGCGAATCTCTCTACCGTCGCTCGGGCAACGGACGTGATCATTCGGGGCGAGGACCAGGTGTACTCGGCCGTGGTCGAAGGGGCCATTTTAGAACACCCCGACGTCGCGGACTGCGCCGTCATCGGACTGGCCCACCCGATCCTGGGCGAGGAGGTCGCCGCGGTCGTTGTCCTTCGACCGGGACGAGTCATTGAGGCCGAAGAGATCTCTCGTCACGTGGCGACGCGGCTCGACGCCTTCCAAGTCCCGACCCGAGTGATCTTTTCCTCTCGCGTGCTGCCGCGCAGTCCACTGGGCAAAGTGCTGAAGCGAGAACTACGCAACGCGGTGCTCGATCGGCTCAGCGCGCAGGCCTGATTCGGTCCAGCAAACTCCCACGGCGCCCGAAGGCGCCGTGGGAGCCTGGTGAAACTTATTTGTTCGGCTGAGGCGTGAAGCGCAGGTAGTCCTTCACCTTGCGAAAGCCCTTGGGGAACTTCGTCTTGGCCTCTTCGTCGGTGACGGCCGGTGCGATAATGACGTCCTCGCCGTCCTTCCAGTCAACAGGCGTCGAGACGGGGAACTTCGCCGATAACTGCAGCGAGTCCAATACACGAACGATCTCGTCGACGTTGCGGCCCACCGAGGCGGGGTAGGTCAAGGTCAGCTTCACCTTCTTATCGGGCGCGATGATGAAGACGCTGCGCACGGTGAGCGTGTCGCTCGCGTTGGGGTGAATCATGTCGTAGAGGTCCGCGACCTTGTGGTCTTCGTCGCCGATGATCGGAAAGTTGAGTTCAGAACCCTTGACGTCGTCGATGTCCTTCTTCCAGCGGTGATGTGATTCGACGCTGTCGACCGAGACGGCAATCAACTTGGTGTCACGCTTGTCGAACTCGCTTTTGCGAGCGGCGAAGGCTCCGAGTTCCGTGGTGCACACGGGCGTGAAGTCCTTGGGGTGGGAGAAGAGAATGCCCCAGTTGTCACCGAGGTACTCATAGAAGTTAAGTTTCCCTTCGGTGGTCTCCGCGGTGAAATCGGGGGCAGCGTCGCCCAATCGAATAGCCATGATCGCTCCTTGCCAGCAGTGTCAGTCACTCGACCGCACGCGCACACCTTAGCGGCCGACTTTTGATTCTCGCAATTAACAATGGGATTTATAGATTATTCGCTCGGCGTGCTCGAGTCGCCCTGTGAGACTGGTCGGGTGACCAGCCCCTCGCCCACCGTGGCCGCCTTCGATCTCGACGGCACGCTGAGCGACGGCGGCAGCGTCTTTAAGTGGCTGCGCTATCTGCGGGGTTCTCGAGCGACCTACCTGGCGGCGGCGCGACTCGCTCTGCCCCTCCTAGTGGGCGCGATCCGCAGTGGACGCTGGGCCGACGGCGCGAAAGAACGCCTCTTTGGCCGACTGCTGCGCGGTCTCGATGAACACGACGTGCGAGAGAGGTCGCGCGCCTTCGCGCTTCAACATTTTGAAGAGCACGGCCGACCCAAGGTCGTAGCGCGCCTTCGAAGCCACGTGCGAGAGGGCCACCAGGTCGTCATCGTGTCGGCCTCGCCCCAGATCTACGTGGACGTGGTGGTCGAGATGTTCGGCGCCGACGCGGGACTCGGCACGCGTCTGGCCCTTGACGCGCGCGGGACCCTCACCGGGAGCTACCTGGGCAAGAACTGTCGCGGTCGGGAGAAGACGCGCCGGCTGGCGGAGTGGACCGAGACGCGCTTCGGCGACCGTGAACTCACGTTGTACGCCTACGGCAACTCGCGGGGAGATCGCCGTCTGCTTCGCGCGGCCACCTTTCCCTACAACGTCGGACGTTTGGGACCTCTCGGCGCACTGCGACACTTCCCCCGGCTCTCCGCCGACGTGGTCGCCTCCCCTACTGCTGACGAATAGAGGCGCCCAGTTCGACGATGCCGCCTTCGCGACCGTCGTAGGTGACTTGAATGGACGCGGCCTTCTCACTCCAGGCGATCACCGTGTTGGCGTGGTGGTCCAGCACGCCCACGTTGAGATCGTAGATTCCGTCAAGCAACGGCACTTGCGCGAGGTCGATGCCGATGACGTTGCGCCCGGGCAGCAAATTTACCGGAGAGCCCTGGGCGTCACTGCGACTGACGAGTAGCCCTCCACGAGTGAAGAGTTCGATGACGAAACTGCCGCTGTAGGCCGTCTGGGACGTCACGGCCGCGTCGAGGTGGAGGCCGGAGCCACTCTTGATGTCAAAGGACCCTTCGGGCGTGGTGACCGAGTCGATGGTGATGGTGCCCAGGAGTTGAGCACTGTCGTGGGCCACGGCGTCTTGCATGAGGTGCTCACGGAAGATTCGTAGGGAGTCCTGGGTGGCACCGTCGGCGATCATGTCGCCACTCTCGAGCACCACCGCACGATCGCACAGAGCGCGGACTTGATCGGCGTTGTGGGTCACGAAGAGGATGGTCCGACCCTCTTCTCGAAATCGTTGAATGCGATCGACGCACTTCGCCTGGAATCGCTCATCACCGACCGCGAGCACCTCGTCGACCACCAAAATGTCGGGGTCCACGTTGACGGCTACCGCGAAGGCGAGTCGCACGTACATCCCGCTGGAGTAAAACTTGACCTGCGTGTCGATGAACTGTTCGATCTCGCTGAAGTCCACCACCTCATCAAAGATGGCGTCGACCATATTCTTGGAGAAACCCAGCATCGCACCGTAGAGGTAGACGTTGTCGCGACCCGAGAGCTCCGTTTGAAATCCCGCCCCGAGCTCCAGCAGGGCCGCCAGCGATCCACGCAGACGAATCTCGCCGGACGTGGGCTTTAAGACACCGCAGATGCACTTCAACAACGTGGACTTGCCCGAGCCGTTGTGTCCCACGATGCCGACCGTCTCACCCTGACCTACCGTGAAGCTGATGTTGTTGAGCGCGTGAAACACCTCCGTCGAACCCGTCCGCGGGTGCAAGAGTCGCTCCTTTAAGGACTGGTTGCGCTCGTGGTGAATTTTGAAAGACTTCGAGATGTCCTGGACGTCAATGACCGCGACCATTAGAGCTCCGACTCGAAGTTCCCTTCGAGGCGCCCAAAGATGGCCTCGGCGATCAAAAAGAGCACGACCGTCACGGCGAAGAGAGCGAGGTTGAGTTCCAAAAACCTATCGAAGCTCCAGGTCGGCAGGATGTTGATCTTCGCATAAGGCGCGACAGTCGACTTGACGACGGTGCCCACGTAAAAGACTCGCTGGAAGGTCACCACGATCAAAGTGATCGGATTAAGGAAGTAGATGATCGTGAGGCCGCGTCGCGAGAGGTGCGGGGCAATGGAGTTCTCGTAGGAGTAGACAACTGGCGTCAGCCAGAACCACAGCTGTAAGAGCACCTCCATCAGATGTTTCATGTCACGCAGATACACGTTGATCGCGGACATCACCATGGCCAGGGCCGAGGTAAAGAAGTACAGCGAGAGAAAGGAGATCGGGAGAATTAAGAGGAAGCGCCAGGCGGGAGCGTGTCCCAGCGCCGCCACGAAGATGATCAGTACCACGAGTTGCACCACGAAGTAGACAACGGCCGCGCCGACGTTGGAGAGCGCGAGTATCTCTCGAGGGAACGAGACCTTCTTTACCAGCGCGGCGCGGTCCACGATGACGCCGGTAGCGGTGTTAATCGAGTTTTGAAACATGTTCCACACCACGAGTCCCGAGAAGAGATAGATCACGAAGTTGGGAATGCCGTTTCGCAGAAAGACCGAGAACACGAGGAAGTACACGCCGAGGGTGAAGGCCGGTGACAACATCGACCAGAAGATTCCGAGCGTCGAGTTTTTGTACTTGATGCGGATGTCGGACCAGACGAGTCCGATCAGCAACTCACGACGCGACCAGAGAGTCTTTAGTCGAGTCGAGAGCGTGGGGCGCGCGCTGACCACGCGCACCGGTGTGTCGTCAAGGGAACGATGTTGTTGGCCCACCAAGGGGGCTTCGTTCACTAGACGCCTTGGCGAATAGCCGAACGCTCGATGACCGCGTCGATGAAGCCGTAGTCCAGTGCCTCGTGGGCGGTGAACCAGCGATCGCGGTCGGAGTCCACCTCAATGCGCTCTTGTGACTGGCCGGTGTGAAAGGCGATGCGCTCGGCCAGCGTCCTTTTCATGTAGATGATCTGCTCGGCCTGAATGGCGATGTCCGAGGCCTGGCCCTGCATGCCGCCCATCGAGGGCTGGTGCATCAAGATTCGGCTGTGCGGGAGCGACAGTCGCTTGCCCGGCGCGCCGGCGCAGAGGAGGAACTGACCCATCGAGGCCGCCATGCCGATGCAGATAGTGCGCACGTCACAGTTGACGTACTGCATGGTGTCGTAGATGGCCATACCGTCCGTGACGGAGCCTCCAGGCGAGTTGATGTAGATGCTGATGTCCTTGTCGCGGTCTTCAGCCTCCAACAGGAGGAGTTCGGCGCAGATACGATTCGCCGTGCTCTGGTCCACTTGGGACCCCAAAAACACGATCCGCTCGCGTAAGAGGCGCTGATTGAGGTCGTTCGCGCCATATCCTTCGGCCAATTGGGAGTTAATCATTCGACCAATCTACCGCGTGAGGCTCTCAATACCTCCTTAGTACACGTAGAGTGGAGGGGCTCGCGGGCGTGGCGGAATTGGCAGACGCGCTGGTTTTAGGTACCAGTTCTTCGGAGTGTGGGTTCGAGTCCCTCCGCCCGCACTTCTGGCCCGCATCACGGCGCTCGCGCTAGCCACCATGGTGAAGAACGGACGGGCTCTTCTGCTAGGATAGAAAACGCTGTTTCGTCGCATCTCGCGATAGAGACCGATTCGACTATTTCTGCGAGTTGGGCTCACCTCAACTCGTAGGAGTTCTATGTCTGTGTCTTTTGCCGATCTCGGCGTGCCCTCACACCTCGTGGAGCGCTTGCGCGCTCGCGGGATCACCGAGGCGTTCCCCATTCAAGAAGCGGCCATTCCGCACGCCCTGGAGGGTCGCGACGTCGTCGGAAAGGCCGTCACCGGCTCGGGCAAGACCCTCGCCTTCGCCCTTCCGCTGCTCGCCAACTTGAACAAAGCTCGTCCCCGTAAGCCCACCGCGTTGGTGCTCGTTCCCACACGCGAACTCGCGGCGCAGGTCCAAAAAGAGATCGCCCAGCTCACCGAAGACCGCGGCCGACGTGTCATCTGCATCTACGGAGGAACCTCCTACAACGTGGCGCGCAAGGCTCTTAACGCCGGCGTGGACGTCGTGGTGGCCTGTCCCGGACGACTCGAGGACATGCTCGAACAGCGCGGACTCGACCTCAGTGACGTCACGACCGTCGTCGTCGACGAAGCCGACCGCATGGCCGACATGGGCTTTCTGCCCGCGGTTCGTCGCATCGTGGCGGCGACGTCGCCCGATCGACACGTCATGTTGTTCTCCGCCACCCTCGGACCCGATGTCTCGTCCTTGGTGCGAGAGTTCACCCGTGACGCCGCCATTCATGACGTGGTGGGCAATGAAGCGCCGAGTGATGTGGATCACTACTTTTGGCGCGTACCGCGCGACCGTCGACCGGACTTTACGGCCGACATTATCGAAACCTACGAGCGAGCCATCATCTTCACTCGCACCAAGCACGGCGCCGATCGACTCGCGCGTCAGCTTGGTGAGCGCGGAATCTCCGCCGTCGCGCTGCACGGCGACCGCTCCCAGTCCCAGCGCGAACGGGCACTACGCAGCGTGAAAAGCGGCCAGATTCAAGTTCTCGTGGCTACCGACGTGGCCGCACGCGGTATTCACATCGACCTTCTACCCGTCGTTGTTCACTACGACCCGCCGGCCCAGGCGACTGACTACCTGCACCGTTCAGGACGAACTGGTCGAGCCGGGGCCACCGGTGCGGTCATCTCCTTAGTGGGCGAAGACGTCATTGGCCAGGTAAAGCGACTGCAACGCGCCCTCGGCATCAACCCCTCGATTGAGCTTCGCGAAGACGCCCCGGCCATTCGCCTGGGTGCCGTCGATGACGCCGCCGCCGCCGAGCGACTGGACGACTCCACGCGTCGCGCGGAGTCGCCCCGCGAGCGTGCACCTCGCAGCTTTGATCGACGCGAACCGCGCGAGACTCGTGAGCCCCGTGAGTCGCGCCAGCGCGTGGCGTCCGCTCGCCGCGAGCACCGCGCGAGCGAAGCTCCGCGTCCCGCGCGTGGTTTCGAGCGTCGTGAGAGCCAGTCGGCACGGAGCGACAACACCTCGCGCCCCCGCGGCAAGGAAGCCGTCGTGAGTTTCTTCAACGACTCCAAGGGCTTTGGTTTCGCCAGCGACGACAAGGGCGACGACCTCTTCATTCACTTCACGAGCATCGTGGGCGACGGCTTTAAGTCTCTGAGCCAAGGTCAAAAGATCACCTTCGAAGAGGCGCAAGGCCCCAAGGGCCGCGAGGCCAAGAACGTTCGCGTCGTGGGCGGCGGACGCGCCCGCCGCTACTAGGGTTCTCGGTCATGCCAGAGAAACCCCTCGTTGATCCTCACCTCGGTCCCGCCCCCGACGACCTCCTGGTTGAAGAGATCATCGTGGGTGAGGGCGACGAAGCCACCGCCGGTCAGACCGCCGTCGTGCACTACGTGGGCGTCGGCGTCATCAGTGGCGAAGAGTTCGACGCGTCATGGAATCGAAACGAGCCCTTCAGCTTTCGCCTCGGCGCGGGACAAGTAATTAAAGGCTGGGACGAAGGCGTGGTCGGTATGAAGATCGGTGGTCGCCGACGCCTGGTCATCCCCTCGCGGCTGGGATACGGCGAGCGCGGCGCGGGCGGCGTGATTGCGCCTAACGAGACGCTGATCTTTGTGGTCGACCTGTTAGAGCTTCGCTAAAGAGGAGGCGAGCGCAGTTCGTCGACGGCCAGCATGCGCTGGTAGTCGTCGTAGCGCTCACAGCAGATCTCCGTCAAGAGGCGAAGCCGATCATTGGGATTGCTCAGGCTCAGCACTTTAAACTGATCGAGCACGGACATGGGGGTTAACGCGCAGAGTTGCCAACTTCGAACGCGGATGTCACTGTCCATGGGGCAGTCGCGTTGCAGGCACTGATCAGCGAAAATCTCACTCTGCAGGGCTCGAAGCGCGCGAACCGCTGACTCGGTCGACTTGAGGAGTCCCGCGTCGATCGCCACGTCGTCGCAGCACCGCTGTCCCACCTGAGCGCGGGGGTACGGCTCATCATCTAGCCACTCATCGACTTCGAAACACTCCGCGCCTTCCACCACGATGAGGGTCTGACCATTGCTGAGCCGGCGCGAGCCAAGAATCTCGACCAACGTACCGACCGAGGTGCGTTCGTCGTGTCCGCCCACTTCGGATCCCTGTTCAATGAGACAGGTACCGAAGCGTCGCTCTGCTTCCACGTCGAAGAGCAGTTGATGATAACGAGGTTCAAAGACGCAGAGCCCGACGGTCTGATGGGGAAAGACCACCATTCCTAGCGGGAACATCGCCAACTCTCGGTTCATCACTCTCCCAGCCTACGGGCGATCAGTTCGAAAACGCCCTAGGAGTTTGCCAGCCTCTCAGCGAACGCGCGAAGAGCGTTCCCGCGATGCGAGAGGGCGTTCTTCTCCTCGGCGCTGAGTTCGGCGAGCGAGCGGCCCTGGGCACCGAGGGGCGCGAAAATGGGGTCGTAGCCAAATCCGTGCTCACCTCGTCGAGCGGCCAGAATCGTTCCCTCGAGCGAACCGTCCACCCACCACGACGTCCCGTCCGGGAAGGCGAGCGCAATCACGGTACGAAAACGCGCGCTGCGATCGCCAGGACCTAGGTGGTCTAGTTCGTAGAGCACTCTGTCGACGTTCTCCTCAAAGGTGGCTTCGTCGCCGGCGTAGCGCGCGCTGCGAACGCCGGGGGCGCCCTCCAGGACATCAATGAAGAGTCCCGTGTCGTCGGCGATCGCCGGAGTGCCGGTGGCGAGAGCCAGGGCCTTAGCTTTCAAGAGGGCGTTGCCCTCTAGTGAGTCTTCGGTCTCAGCGACGTCGGGAACGTTCAGCGGTCGAGGCAACAGCTCCACGTCGAAGTTCGCGAGAACCTGGCGTATCTCTTCGCTCTTGTGCGGGTTGGCGGTGGCGAGGACGAGTGTCGTCACGCCGGGCGCGCTGCTAGAGGCGTCGCGAGAGTGGCCCGCTGCGCGTCGTTGATGCGTGAGATGCCCAGCGCCGCCAGGTCCAGAAGTTGGTCGAGTTCGGCGCGATCGAAGGCCGCGTGCTCGGCGGTGCCCTGCACCTCGACGAACGTGCCCGACCCGGTCATTACCACGTTCATGTCGGTATCAGCGCGGACGTCTTCTTCGTAGGGCAGGTCGAGCATGGCCACGCCCCCCACGATGCCCACCGACACCGCGGCGACTGAGTCAGTTAGCGCGTGCTCGGAAATGGTCCCGGCCCGAATCAGTCGCGTGATGGCGTCGTGCAGGGCCACGTAGCCGCCGCAGATGGACGCGGTGCGCGTCCCTCCGTCAGCTTGAAGGACATCGCAGTCGACCAAGATCTGCAGATCGGGCAACAGTTCGAGGTTCGTGACGCTGCGCAGCGAACGACCGATCAGTCGTTGAATCTCTTGGGTGCGGCCCGACTGCCTTCCTTTGGCGGCTTCTCGCGACGCCCGCTCCGGCGTCGAGCCGGGCAGCATGGAGTACTCCGCGCTCACCCAACCGCGGCCTTTACCCTTTAACCAACGAGGAACATCACTGTCCACCGAGGCGGTGCAGAGCACACGAGTGCGCCCGAAACTCACCAGCACGGACCCGGCCGCCATCTCGGTGAAATCGCGTTGAAACGACAGGGGCCGGGCCTCATCGTTCGCGCGTCCGTCGCCACGTAGTGCGGACATGTGTCTCCTCTGTTCGCACGCAAGGTGCCTAGCAACGCTAGTAAAAGGATACGGCCGGCTCGAACTTTAGAAGTAGATGGTGGCCTTGGCGCGCTCGACCACCTCGTCGAGGTCGTCACTCCACGCCCCCGTCGACAGGTATTTCCAACCGTCGTCAGCGATGACCGTCACGATCGTGGCCCTCTCGTCGTCGGGCACACTGAGAGCGCACTTCACGGCCCCGGCCAGGGCCGCGCCCGAAGAGAGACCGGCGAAGAGCCCGACCTCGGTGAGCCGTCGGGTCCACTCGACGGACTCGCGCGGACGCACGATGACCTTTCGATCGAGCAGTGTCTCGCCGTGGTTGTCCGTGAAAATCGGTGGCACGTAGCCGTCGTCGAGGCTGCGTAGTCCATCCACCATCTCACCGCTCGGCGGCTCTACCGCCCAGATCTGCACACCGGGACGGCGCTCTTTGAGAAAACGGCCCACCCCCATCAGCGTGCCCGACGTTCCCAGTCCCGCCACGAAGTGGGTGATTTCGGGAACGTCGTCAAGAATCTCCGGACCCGTCGTCTCGTAGTGCGCGAGCGGGTTCGCGGGATTGGCGTACTGATAGAGAAAGACCCACTCGGGGTTCTCCTCGCTCAGTCGCTGGGCCAGTCGTACGGCACCGTTCGATCCTTCGGCGCCGGGCGAGTCAATAATCTCGGCCCCGAAAGCGAGTAGTAGTTGGCGACGTTCGGGCGACACGTTCGTCGGCAGTACCACCTTGAGGTGATATCCGCGCAGACGGCACACCAGCGCCAGGGCGATGCCGGTGTTACCCGACGACGGTTCGATGAGGGTCTGAGCGGGATCGCCCGGGACGAGTAAGCCGTCTCGTTCGGCGGCTTCGATAAGAGAGAGCGCGACGCGGTCCTTCACCGAGCCGGCGGGGTTACGTCCTTCGAGTTTGGCCAGAATCGCGACGTTCGCGTTGGGTGACAAAGCGCTCACGTCCACCACGGGCGTGCGTCCGATGAGTTCAAGGACGGAGGCGTACCTCGCCACTAAATGGCGCCGCCCGCGACCGCGGGGAGCAGGGTGATCTCGTCATTGTTGCGCACGGACGCTTCCACGCCGCCGAGGTACCTGACGTCGTCATCGTTGACGTAGACATTGAGAAAGCGGTGCAAGGTACCGTCGTCGTTTAACAGCTGACCCTTGATGGCGGGATAGGTCGTGGTGAGGGTCGTCAACACCTCGCCCACCGTGGAGCCCTCGACCGCGATGACACTTTCGCCACCCATGACGGGACGAAGAACGGTGGGGATTCGTAGTACGGCCGACATAAGCGCCTCTTTCGACTCTCTGTTAATTCCTGACCTTCTGAGTCAACATTACAGGCCCGCGATGAGCCCGTGACCAGATTTTTTAGTCTTCTATCGACAGCGTCTCTTCGTTCACCCGACCGTCAATTACCCGAAAACTTCGCACCTGCGCCGGCCTCGCCGCCAGACTAACCAACACGTAGTGCCACGTCGGATCCGGCGCCTGGCCGACGTCGGTGGGGCTCGGATACGCCTCGGAGTGGGTGTGGGAGTGAAAGACGCCCACCAGCGTGAGGCCGTCATGGTCAACGCGGCGAAACGTCGACAGAAGAACCTTGGGATCGATCTCGTAAATCTTGGCCGAGTCCGCCACGTTCTCACTGGGAATCACGTCGCTGACGACGCCCTCGGGACTTCCGAGCAATAGACCACATCCTTCGTTGGGTAACGCGCGCACGCACGTGGCGAGGATGGTCTCTCGTTGGCTGGTCGTCAGAGTCAGCATCTGCTCACCCTAGTGACGACCCGTCGTCGTCTAGGGCACGTCACTAATCTGACGTGGTGGCACGAGCCAAACAGATACAGGACCGACGAGCCAAAAAGCGAGACGACGCGGGCAACGACAAGGTCGTGGCCACCAATCGGCGCGCTCGACACGACTTTGACATTCTCGAGACCTTAGAGTGCGGCATCGTCCTGGTCGGATCCGAGGTCAAGTCCCTGCGCGAGGGTACAGCGCAGATCGCCGGCAGTTACGCCCGGGTGGACGACGGGGAACTATGGATCTTCCAGATGCACGTTCCGCCCTGGAGCTACGCCGTGGGATTTGGAAGTCACGATCCCGACCGCAAGCGCAAACTCCTGGTGCACCGACACGAACTCGACCAGTGGAAGCGAAAAGTGGCCACCCAGTCCCTCACCATCGTCCCCCTCAAGCTCTACTTCAAAGAGGGGCGCGCCAAGGTGGAGATTGGTCTCGCCAGAGGCCGCAAACAACAAGATCAGCGCCAGGCCCTGGCCAAGCGCGACGCGGAGCGAGATATCGCGCGCGCCACGCGCCACGCCGAAAAGTTCTCCTGAGCTAGGCCGCGACGGCGCCCGGTACACTTCTACGGCGGCCGTGGGGTCGCGAAGTGACGAGGGGGTGATTGGTTTCGACGTCAGTCGTCGAGGTGAGAGAAGCGAGCCGTGGTCTCCGGAGCCACGCTAAAGAGCCGGAAACAAAAAATAAACGCCAAGCCTCAGCTTGCGTTTGCTGCTTAGGTAGCAACATCCGCCTAGACCCGGCCCTGCGGTTTAGTAAACGGGTGTCATAAAGCAGGGCTTACCCTCGTAGTTCGTTAGTGATTACGACGGGACACTTCAGCTAACTACGGAACGCCGCAGGCGCTGGCAACGGCGACGCTCCCGACAACCAACCGCCAGCTGCGCTCGGAGAATGCTCACCAAGAAGTTGACGGACCGGGGTTTCGATACCCCGCACCTCCAAGGACGCTCGGGGATTCTCTGAACGTTGTTGGAGGTGAAACCACTCCCAGAATCTTCACGCCGTCGCGACCACGAAGGATCTACGGGCGCGCTGTCCCCCAGGCCCGCTCGCGCGGGGCGTACACCAGCACCTCACTCCCCTCGAGGCGCACGGTCCAACCGTTCCAGGCCACGCCGTCGAGCGAGTCAACTCCCTCGAGGAGAGTGCGTCGCGCCAGTACCCCTTTCACCGCTTTAGCGTCGTGTCCGACGGCGCGATCTCCCTCGGGTGAGAGAAAGCGAACGGTGAACACGCGACGACCTAGCGAGAGAGCGTCGAAGTCAATGCTCGCCGCGTGCTCCGCCGGCAAGAGGTTCACCAGGGGCGCGCGGGGTCGATAGTTCGCGAGCAGCTGAGTTAGTTCACCTTTCCAAAAGCGCGCCAGGCGACCCAGGGGGGCGAGACTCGCTCCCATGGCCAGGCGATAGTCCTCGATGGGATCTTCGCCCGAGACGAGGCCGTAGAGACCCGAGGGAATCAGTAGGCGGCGTCGAAGTGAGGTACTGAGCGTCTCGGCTTCCAGGTGCGACCACACGACGCCTTGGTAGCGGCGCCACGCCGGCGTGACGCGTGAGGGACTTTCCCCCAGCGCCAAGCTGGCGTCCAGCGCCTCTCGCAATAGTGCGCCGCGAGCGTTGAGGAGGACCTCGAGCTCCTTCGCGGTAGCGGTCGCGACACGCTGGTACAGGGCCTCACGTACGCTGCGCCGCGAGGTCGCGAGCTGCTGGTCGAAGAGACCGGGCCGCGTAGGGCGCCGTCCCCCGGAGGCCTTCGTGAGCGAGGGCGGTAGTAACACTAAGGGCCGCTCCGTCACGAGCCCAAAGTAGTGGAGCGAGTTACGCGGCGGTGAGCACGTCCTTGGTCAAGCCGAAGGATCGAAGAAAGTTTCGAACTCTCACCACTTGGTCCTCGGTGAGTTCGCGCGTGCGGGTCGATCCAAACGAGACCGTCTCTCCCTCTACCGTCACGGCCCAATTACCACGATGAGTCTCGTGGACCTCACCAAAACGCGCGAGCAAGGAACACACGTCGTGCCATTGAATATTGTGATTCAGCGGGTGACAGAAGAGCTTCTGGGCGGTGACGCGGTGGTGATGGTCCAACTTGATCGACATACTTAACTCCCTCATCGGGCAGCGAGATTTTCGGCCTCATCAGCACTATCCACCATTTAGGCAGGACTGTCAAGGAGCGCTACGAGTTCGACGTGCTCGGTCATGGGGAAGAGATCAAATACCCGCAGGTCACTCAGGCCAAAGCCGCTTCCTAAGAACTCTTTAAGGTCCCGCGCGAACGTCGCCGCGTCGCACGAGACGTAGACCACTCGCCGCGGTGAACGTCGCGCGATGCTCGCAGCCACGCCCTTGGCCAATCCGTGACGCGGCGGGTCCACCACCACGATGGCGTTCTCGCGCACCGTGTCGTTGATCGATCGAGGCGTGACGGACCACTCACGAACTTTGAGTGCCTTGAGTCCTTGCGCGTTGACCCTGGCGTCGCGCACCGCAAAGGGCGACGACTCAACCGCCGTCACCCGGCCGCTCGGCCCCACGGCTCGAGCGAGAGGGACGCTAAAAAGTCCGACCCCGCTGTAGAGATCGGTCACCTCATCGCCCTTCTCGGTTCGCGTGAACTCGAGCACGGTGTCGAGGAGCACCCCCGGGGCGTCACGATGCGCCTGCCAGAATGAGAGCGGACCCACGCAGTACACGTGCCCGGCGACGTTGACTCGCGACTGCGTGGCGGGATCGAGTGTGGCCCCACTCAATCCGCGCAACTCGTACGTGGTGCCCCGCTCGCTCAGTCGTTGGGCCACGGCGAAGGGGGCGCCCTCACCAATGGCTCGCAGTTCAACTTCACTGTTGCCCCACCAGGAGGTGTTGAACGCCGGGGCGAAGGACGGGTCGGCGATCCAACAGGGATCAATGGCCACCAGGTCGTGCGAGCGCGCCTGGCGAAGTGAGAGGTGACCGTTCTCGTCCACGGCGCAGCGCAGTCGGGTCCTCGTGCCGCGGGCGGAGCCGGGCATCGCCATCACCTCGACGGATCGATCGATCCCGGCGATACGGCGCAGGTGTTCTTCGACCAGTGACGCTTTCCAGGTCAGTTGAGCCGACCGGGAGGCGTGTTGTAAGTCGCAGCCGCCGCACCCTGTGGGGTGAGCGTAGGGACACGGCGGCGCGAGGCGCTCGGGACTGGCCTCGAGCACCTCCACCGCGTCACCACGATAGAAACTCGCCGTCGACTCGCTCAGGGCCACGCGAACCAACTCACCCGGGAGCGAGTGACGAACGAAGATAACCCGGCCGTCCTCGGCGCGCCCCACTCCCCCGCCGGTGGCCGGTCGCTCGACGCGCACCGTCATGGTCTCTCGGGCTGGCTCGAGTGCGGACGTCACTTAGGCAAGACGACTTAGAAAAAGTTCGACCAACGAACGCGCGCGAAGGCGAGCCGCGGGCGTCTCCCGGGCCGTTTCGGCCAGAAGGGCATCGACGTCAAGGCCCAGCTCTCGAGCATCGTCCTCGTCGGCCGCTAGCCACTCTTTCAACTGGGCGTCATCAATTTCGGGGTGAAACTGCACCCCCACGTGGTGGCCGACGGCGAAGGCCTGCACCGCGCGTGGCGAGGTAGCCCAGAGTTCGGCTCCCTCGGGCAGCGCGCAGTGATCAAAGTGAAACTCGAACCACGGCCCACTCTCTAAGCCCACGCCGGGCGTGACGTCAATCTCGAACCACCCGACTTCACCGTCGACAGCGCGACTCACCGTCCCGCCGAAGTACCGACAGAGGGCCTGAGCACCAAAACAGATACCGAGAATCGGCAAGGAGCGCCCGTCGGCCTCGCCAATGAGGGCGAGTTCGCGATGGAACCAGGCCGCTTCGACTTCGTGATCGTACACCGCACACTTCGAACCGAGAATGATCATGACGTCGTATCCCTCGAGGGAAGGCGGCGGCGTGGCTCCTTCCATCATCGCCACGTCCAGCTCGAATCCTCGCGCCTCCAAGGCCTCGCCGATCAGGCCGGGCGAATCTTCTAGGTGGTGTCGTAAGACCAGTGCGCGCGCCATTGTCCCTCGACTCTACCGAGAGTGACGATATTTACCGGCCTAACCGCCGGGCAGCGACCACCCCAACGACGTGGCGATTTCCTTACAGGTCGCACAGACGGGGTACTTCTGAGGGTCACGACCCGGCACCCAGATCTTTCCGCAGAGGGCGCGCACGGGCGTCGCGTTCACCATGCCCTCCACCACGGAGTTGTTCAGGGCTACGAACTCGCCGTCCTTGGGCGTATAGCCCTCGAGCACAATGTGAGTGAATCGCTCGTGGTCGCCTTCGTCCACCTCCGTCGTGGATCGAACAACCAGTTCGGTCTCTGCTTGGATGCTCACCTGAAACAATTTAGTAAGTGTCTAGGGTAAGGGCCATGAAAAGTCGCCGTCGGCGCCCGACGCCGCCACGTCCCCTCGGCCGCGTCGCGTCGCACTTCACCCGTGAAGGCACCCCCAAGAACGCCTACCGCACCGAACGTGAGGCGCGAAGCGCGGCGCAGTTGGCCTGGACCCTGAGCGGCGCGGACCTCAACTCGTATCGCTGCGACTACTGCCACCAGTGGCACGTCGGCAAGAGATTTCGCGAGGATTCGCGGAACGATTGAAAAACGGGCAGTATGGAGGCACTCGAAGCGAAAGGTTGCTCATGTCGGTCCAGGCGTACATCTTGATTCAGTCCGAGATAGGTTCGAGCGAAAAAGTGGTGTTGGCCACGCGCGCCGTACCGGGCGTTCTCGAGTCCTTCGAAGTAACGGGCCCCTACGACGTCATTGTTCGCTGCGAAGCCGAGAGTGTTGACGACCTCGGAAAGTTCATCGTGGGTGCCATTCAAAAGGTGGCCGGCATCACTCGCACCCTGACCTGTCCCGTTGTCAATATCTGATCAGGCCGCTAGTCCCACCAGAGGTCGCGACTCAGGACCCCGCGAGCGATGAGCCCTAGTTGGACTTGACTCGTTCCTTCGACGATGGTGAGTTGCGGGGCGTCGCGGTAGTACTGCTCGGTCGGATGGTCTTCCATGTAGCCAGCGGCCCCCAGTAGTTGGAGGGCCAGGCGCGAGGCTTTGACCGCGACTTCTGAAGCGAAGTACTTGGCCATCGACAACATGGGGACGTACTCTTTGGTGTACTTTCCCTGGTCGGCCAGCCACGCCGCGCGATAGGTCAAGAGTCGCGCCGCCTCGATCTCTGTAGCGCACTTCGCGATCTCCCACTGAATCCCCTGAAACTCGGCGATCGTCTTGGTGAAGGCCTGGCGCTCTTTCACGTACTGCGTTGCGTACATGAGGGCGCCCTCGGCGAGGCCGATACCCCGAGCGGCCACGATCGGTCGCATGGCGTTAAGAGACTCCATGGCCAACGCGAAGCCTCCGCCGATAAGGTCGCGCGGACCGACCGCCACGTTGTCAAAGACGATCTCCGTGGTGTCGATCCCTTTGACGCCCATCTTCCTATCGACCCGTGGTCGCGTGACGCCCTCGGCGTGGGCATCAACGATAAAGCCCCAGATGCCGGTGTGAAGTCGAGAAGTGGGATCTCCCACTTTGGCGAAGACGACGAGCCAGTCAGCCTGCATTCCCCCCGAGATCCAACACTTGGTGCCACTGAGAAGGAAGCGACCCTCGTGGTCGGGATCCTCGATGGCGCGCGTACGCATGCCCGCGACGTCGGACCCCGCACCCGACTCTGAGAGACAGAAGGCCGCGCGTTGAGTCCCGCGGGCGATGCCGGGTAAGTACTTTTGCTTCTGCTCTTCGTTGCCGGCGATCATGATCGGTCCGGTCGGTAGACGCGTGAGCAACAACATAAGCCCCAGGACGTTCGAGTACTTGGTCACCTCTTCGATCGCCAGGGTCAGGCCCATAATTCCCGCGCCCGATCCGCCGTACTCTTCGGGGATGCACAGGCCCAGGAGGTCGGCCTTTTGAAACTCGTCGAAGATGTCCTGGGGGTAGTCGCCGGTGGCGTCAATCTCTCGCGCCCGCGGTTTGATCTTCGCTTGGGCGAGGTGGCGAACACTCAACTGAAGTTCACGCATCTCACTCGATAGTTCAAACTCCATACCCAGCAAGATAGTTCGCAGCGTGTGTCAACATGACGGGATGACGGGATTCCAACGCCCTCACGCCGTGCGCACTCTGGGGTCGTCGTCGTTCGATGTCGTAGTGATCGGGGCCGGTATGACGGGCAGCGGCGTGGCCCTGGACGCGGCGTCGCGTGGACTGCGCGTCGCTCTCATCGACGCGGGCGACATCGCCTCGGGCACGAGTTCAAAGTCATCGAAGATGGTGCACGGCGGCCTGCGCTACCTCCAACAACGAGAGTTCCGCTTGGTCTACGAGAACCTGCGCGAGCGCCAACGACTCTTAGTCAACGCGCCGTATCTGGTACGGCCGCTACCCTTTCTCATTCCGCTCTTCGGCTCGAACGGCGTCGCCGCCAAGGCCCTGGTGAAGGGGTACTCGACCGCGCTGCGGATCTACGACCTGAGCGGTGGCTGGCGCATTGGGCATCGCTATAGACGGATTACTCGCGAAGAGACGCTCACTCATCTGCCCACGCTCAACGCCGGGCGACTGGTGGCGGGCTTTTTGTACTACGACGCGCGAGGCGACGACGCGCGCGTGGCCCTCACGCTGGCCAAGACCGCCGCTCTCGACTACCAGGCGACCGTGGCCAACTACGTGCGAGCGATCGAGGTTCGCCACGACGAGCGCGGACGCGTCGACGCGGTGCGCTGTCGAGACGAAGTGACCCGTGAGGAGTTCAGCGTTCTCACGAGAGCGGTGGTGAACGCCTCCGGCGTCTGGGCCGACGACATCTTTACGATGACCGAGCACGAACCTTCCCGCCGCATCACTCCGGCGAAGGGCGTGCACGTGAGCGTCCCGCGCGAACGGCTCCCCGCCGACGTCGCCGCCGTCTTTAGCGTCCCGCACGATCGACGCAGCGTCTTCGTCGTGCCCTTCGAGGACGCGCCGTTCACCTACGTGGGTACGACCGACACCGCCTACGTTGGCTCGCTGGACGATCCCACCTGTAGTTCCGACGACGTGACGTATTTACTGAATGCCGTGAACGCCTCCACCACCTCGGACCTTCGCGCCAGCGACGTCACCGCGGTGTGGGCGGGGCTGCGACCCCTGCTCGCGCCCGTGAAAGGTAAGGCCCTCAAAGAGAGAACCTCCGACCTGTCTCGACGACACAAGGTGAGTGACAGCGGCGACGGCGTCGTGCACGTCACGGGCGGAAAGTGGACCACCTACCGACAGATGGCCCAAGACGCCGTGGACGCCCTGTCGCCCTACGTCGAAGGACTGGCGCGCGTTCAGACCAAGTCACTTCCCCTCCACGGAGTCAGCGCGTGGCGCCCGCGGGGAGAACTGGAGACGCACCTGTATCAGCGCTTCGGATCGGACGCGCCGTCACTGTTGGAGATGATTCGCGACAATCCCTCACTGGGCGATGCACTGATCGAGCACCAACCCTACGTCGGGGCGGAACTCCTCTTTAGTGCCCGTGAGGAGATGGCCACCTCACTGGTGGATCTGCTGACGCGCCGCACCCGAGCTCATTTGCACGACGCGCGCGCCACCCTCAAGGCGGCGCCGTCCATCGCTCGCCTGGTGGCCGCGACACTGGGCTGGAACGACGAACAGGCGGCGGCTCAGGTGGACGAGTATCGTGCCCTCGTCGAGCACGAACTCTCGAGCGCCGGCCTCGAGCCCTAAGGCAACGAGTTGCCCGCTCCTGCACCACGAGTTCACCGTCGTCCTTCAACGCTCCCCGGCCGGGTCGGAGGAGTTGCTGTTGGCACCACGCGCGAGTGGCCTCGACGTCTCTTCGACCCCCCAGCACATCTTGAACCCCGGCGTCTCGTTCTAACTGCTCCACGGCGCGGCGCTAAGGGCCTCATCGAGGAGGGTGGGCGACTCCAGTAGGCCCCGCGACAGAGCGAGGCC
>JAOBWI010000055.1 GCA_025463285.1 Acidimicrobiaceae bacterium
CCTCGACGCCGCCCGGGGGTGGTGTGCACGGGATGTGCGGCGTCGGCGCGGCACGCGCGGCCCTGCGCGATCTACGCCGAACTCCCTAGGCGACGCCGCCATCCACGGTCGGAGGAGAGTCGTAGCCACTCTTTGCCCGGAATATCAACGCCGCACCGGACTCCACCGTCCCCGTCGTGGCGGTCGTGCTCGTGGGAGTCGGCACGCTGCTCTGTACGAATTTGATTGACCGTGCGGCCCCGGACGTAGCGCCGCTCGCACGTCGGCGGCACTGGTGCTTCGAGCCGAGGAAGGTCCAGCAACGCTTTCGGCGGTCATCCAAAAGTTGTTAGACCTACACGGGGGAGTGCGAAGGAGTTAGGAGATGGCATGATCAGACTGATCGCCGCGGTGGACAGTGAGTTGGGCCTGGCCGATGACCACGGCATCCCGTGGCAGGGCAAGATCCCGTTAGATGCGAAGTACTTCAACGACGAGACCACTGAGGGCATCATCGTCATGGGTTTTCGCACGTACCAGGAGTTCGACAAGCCTCTCCACGGCCGAGAGAACTACGTCGTGACACGACCCGACTCGGGGGAGTTGCGACCGGAATTTACGGGCGTCGACGATCTTTCGGCGTTTCTAGAGGGTCACGCTCTAGACCTCGTATGGGTTATTGGAGGAGCGGGCCTCTTTGCCCAGTCCCTTGATCAGGCGGATGAGTTGTACATCACCCAACTCGACCGAGGCTTTCACTGCACCAAGTTCTTTCCGTACTTCAGGGACGCCTTTGAGTTAGTGAGCCAGCTCGGTCCTCATGTCGAGAGCGGCATCTCGTTTCTCTTCCAAGTGTGGCGCCGAACGAATCCCTAACGACCCTTGGCGGTTGCGGGCGAGTGGCCGTGGTGTAAATCATCTTGGGATGAAGCGCTCGTCGGACCACGAAGGAACAGAATCCACGAAACACTTCTTGATTCGAGTTGCCTACATCAGCGAAGGAGAACTATGAGATCCTGCGCATCTGGTTGAGGTACTTCGCGAGGACTGCCGCGACTCTCTGGTGATTTTCCACTAATCGCCGGGCGAGAACCCCAGTAATTGCAGGACTTTCGGCCGAGTCGTCGGATAATTCCTGAGCGTTTCTTCAGTGGTTGAATCACAACGCTAAATCCACCATTTGACAAATCCCGAACAAAATGTAATAGTCAAACCTTCCGCAAGGGCAGTTGTCGGAGAAGGTTTTGACGAACAGTGCCCTAGCGAATCGAGCGGACTACTTAGTCCCGTCGTGGCCCGCGTGCGTTGCACGCCGAGGAACTTCGCTGCTGGAGTCGAGGGCCGCTGTCAGCGCATCCCCGTTCGCTGTGTTGCACGAGGCGTTCAAGGGTCTTCGCGCAGCCGCACCAACATCACCCTTGGCCGCCCCTGAGTTGCGAGACGTTCGTGAGCGGTCAGTCGAAAGCGATCGAGAAGAACGGCCGAGTGCCTTCAACGACCAGTCGTGCTCTTTCGACGCGGTCTGCGCGACCGACGGTCTCTCTCTTGGCGCCATCAGATGGATCGGGAGTCGACCTCCACCTCACCGGCCGCGTACGAGCGGAGGGTCACCGTGACGAATAGCTAAGTCGAAGTACCCAAAGGATGTGTTTTCAAGGAGTCTCAAGTCTCAAGAAGTGAAATCCAAAAACAACAAAAGCAGAAACCGAACCAAGGAGAAATGATTAATGAGTATGTCAATTAAGAAGTTTGCAACAAAGAAGGTTGTGGTCATCGGCACTGCCGTTGCCCTGACACTGGGAATTGCGGGTGGGGCGTACGCGTACTTCACCGCGAGTGGTACCGGTACTGGCTCGGCGAGCACGGGCTCGTCAACCGCCATGACCCTCTTGCAGGACACGGCCCTCAAGGCTGTGGCACCTGGTGTCGGCGCTCAGACAATCACGGGTCACCAGTACAACAGCGCTGGTACGCCCGAGTTCGTTACGAGCGTCACACCCAGCATCACGAGCGTCACGGAAACTCCGGCGGCGATCACTGCTTGGGGCGACCCGAACTTTGCCACGGACAGCGGCAACGCCAATGGGACGAGTGGGACCTACTACTGCACTGCGGCCGACTACACGTTGACGGGGAGTACGCCAGGCGCCGAAGAGGCATCTGGTTCAAGTACTTCTACGTCTCCCACGGAGGGCACAGGCGACTTCAGCTTCGGCACCATCGCGTTCAAGGACAGCCTGACTCAGAACCAGGACGCTTGTGAAGGTGCGACCCTCGTCTTGGGCTTCAGCAGCAATTAGTACACGGGGGCGGTCGGCTGAGCTTCTAGCTCACGCCTCCGTCTCAGCTCGACCGGAAGGCCGGGCCACGGTGATGACACCGTGGCCCGCCCGCCCGGCTGAGGTGGCGCCAGCGACGAGCCGCAGAGTTTCTCTGAGGTTGGTCGGTGATTTCACCCCTAATTACGCGAAGGAGTTGAAGAAGTGTCGAAGGCAGGGCGAATGAGGACGAAGGTTAGGACCAGCGTGATGACGCTGGTCGCTGCCGCGTTGCTTGCCGGAGCCACTCTCGCCGCCATCAGCCTCGCACAGGCGCCGGCGTCCGCTGTCCCGAACAACGACTTCACCATCACCAACACGATCAGCAGCTCACCAACCAGCCAGTCCGCCGCCCTCCTCTATCCAGGAGTCCAGCGCTACATCTGGTACACCGTAACCAACTCGCTGACGGTTCCGATAACGGTCACCTCACTCAGCATCTCGGCCGCCACGGCGCCGTCCGGTTGCGCTATCTCCAACCTCAACTACGGGAGCACCACTTTCGCCGGGACTCTTTTGGTTCCGGCGTTGGGGAGTAACTCAGTGTCGGAGCCCATCTCACTGTACGACCCGAGCACCTCACAGAACAATCCCAGTTCGCCCACCGAGGACTGCGCCAATAAGACCTTCGACTTCACGTTCACAGGTACCGCGCAGTACACGGACGTGACCACCTCGGTACTCAGCGCGAGCCCGAATCCCTCCAACGCCGGCCAGTTGGTCACCCTGACCGACGCCGTCACTACGCCGACTGACGGCAACACTCCCGCTGGCAGCGCCCTCTTCTACTCATGCACCAGCACTAGCGCCGCGAGTTGCTCCTCGACGGCCCTTGGTGCCGCCGTGGCGCTCAACGGCTCCGGCGTCGCGACGATGCTCGTGTCACCGACAACGGCGGGCACCTACTACTACGAGGCGGTCTACACCCCAGCTGACTCGACGAATTTCGCCGCGAGCACCTCGAATGTCCTCACTCAGACGGTGAACTCCGCTGTCGTCGGCTCAACGGTCGTCTTGAGGTCGCTCAACAATCCGACCACTGTCAGTTTCCCAGTTGCCTTCGTGGCTGATGTGCTCGGCCTGTTCCCGCCGGGCCCCCCGTTCAACACGGGCACCATCACTTTCAAGGACAACGGGGTGGTAATTCCTTCCTGTGTCAACGTTCCCGTCGCCTTTGGCCTCGCCATCTGCAGCGTCACTTACCAGACGACTGCGAACTCGCCGCACCTCATCACTGGCAACTACAGCGGTGACGCGAAGCACGCTGCGGGCACCTCGAACACGATCAGTGAGACCGTCGGCAAGGCCACGCCGACAAACGGGGTTACGAACTCCACGCCATCGACCCTCGGCTCGACGCTGAAGTTCACCGCCACGGTTTCGGGTGCTGGCGCCACCCCAGCCGGCACCGTCACCTGGCACGTCTCGACGCCGTCCGGCGTCACTGCCTGCGCTTCGACGGGAACGCTTAGCGGGGGTGTGGCGACGTGCAGCATCACTGCGAGCAAGCAGGGTAGTTATGCCGTTTCTGATTCGTACGGCGGCGACGGCAACTACGCCTCCGCGTCGAGCAACACCGACACCGTGAACATCGCCAAGGCCACCCCGCCCAACGTCGTGACAAACTCGACCACGCCGGGTCTCGGCGGAACGGTGAAGTTCACCGCCACTGTCACTGGAGTGAGCGGCATTACCCCGACCGGCTCGGTCACCTGGAAGGTCTCGGGCAGCGCTGGCGCGACTTCGTGTGTCACCACGACTGTGCTCGCGAGCGGAGCGGCGACCTGCACCATCACGGCCACCCAGGCTGGGACCTACTCAGCTTCCGATTCCTACAGCGGCGACGCCAACTACAACTCTGCGAGCAGCAACACCGACACGGTGACCGTCATCAAGGCCACGCCAACCGACGCGTTGAAGTCCTCGCTTAACCCGACGACCGTTGGCACCGCGGTTACCTACACCGCCAGCCTGACCGGTGCCGGAGTGACCCCAACCGGCTCGGTGACCTTCGAGGACGGCGGGAGTGCCATCACCTCTTGTGGAAAGAAAGGTGTCGTTGATCTCGCGAGCGGCGTCGCCACCTGCACGGTCACCTACACCTCGACTGCTGGCTCCCCGCGCCAAATCACCGCTTCCTACGGCGGTGATGGCAGCTACAACTCTGCGAACTCGAACACGGTCAGTGAGACGCTCAACAAGACTGCGCCGACCAACAAGGTCACCAACTCTTCGCCGACCACGATTGGAAAGACGGTCACCTTTACCGCTACGGTCGCGGGCTTGGGCGTCACGCCGACTGGTTCGATTGTCTGGAAGGTATCGGGCACCGCGGGCGCGACCTCGTGCAACAGCTCTACGACAAACCTTTCGAGCGGCGGCACGGCCAACTGCAGCATCACGATTTCTCATTCCGGCACTTACGCCGTCTACGAGACGTATGGCGGCGACGCGAATTACACGTCTCTCACGAGCGGCACGGACACCATCTCATGAAGCTCTCTCTCTCCGCCCGCCTTCGCCGCGCCCTCTCACCGCGTCGCTGGGCGCGTAAGCCCCTGACTTTCGGCGCAGTCGTCGCCTTGGTGGTCGGTCTCGGGACGGGCACTGCCTTTGCCTTCTTCACGACTTTGGGCACCGGGTCGGGGACGGCATCGGTCGGTACCCCCCTTTCGGTCACCGTCGAGCAAGCCACGGGCACCGTCACCAACCTGCTTTATCCCGGCGCCAGTGGGGACCTGAAGGTGACGCTAGACAACCCCAACAGCTATCCAGTCACCATCGTGGCCATTCAAGGGAACGGACCGGTGGCGGTCTCTTCGGCGGGTATCGGGACCTGCAACACCACCGGGGTCGCTGTGGTCACTCAGAGTGGAGTGAGCATCCCCGTCGCTTCCGACGCCAACCCTCCGAATAATCCGGTCTCCGTTGTCGTGTCCGACGGCGTGTCCATGGACGCGACTTCCGATAGCGGGTGTCAGGGCGCCACGTTTAGCGTCCCTGTCTTAGTCACGGTG
>JAOBWI010000071.1 GCA_025463285.1 Acidimicrobiaceae bacterium
GTGAATGAAACATAGGCCCCCATCGTCTAGCGGCCTAGGACACCACCCTTTCAAGGTGGCGGCACGGGTTCGAATCCCGTTGGGGGTGCGATTGAAATCGGTCGGGACATCGTGAACAGCTGAACCCGTGCAGGCTATCGAAAGCCGTCACCCTTCGGTTGATAGTCGCGATTGGGGTCGATCTTCGTTTCGCCGATGAACTCACCGTCTTCGGTGGCGAAGGTCACCACGTCATCGAGGACGTAGAGGCGGATCGAGTGACCGCGGTAAGCCCAGCCGACGTTGAGGTGTCGCAGCTTGCCTAAGTGACGCAGCGTCACGTGACCACGCACGTCGACCGTGTCGGTGCGAATGCGCCAGTGGGGCTGGTGGATAAGCGTGTTGGGCTGGGCTTTGGCGCGCGCGTTATAGGCGACACTCGGCGTGCGACGATTGATCCCGCGGTGCGGTCGCACCTCGTTGTAGTAGCGAACAAACTCGTCTAAGACCACTTGGAGCTCACCGAGCGTCGCCGCGGGATGTTTGGCGAGGAACTTCTTCAACGTGCGGTGCCAGCGTTCGACCTTCCCGCAGGTCTGAGGATGGTAGGGACGCGAGTGCTTGTAGAGGACGCCCGCCGCGATGAGGTCGCTCTCGAAACCGCTGCGACCGCCCCGAGAGGCCGCGTTGTAGATGGCGCCATTGTCGCTCAACAGCGAGGCCGGCGTGCCAAAGCAGTCACAGCTCTGGCGAAAGAGTCGTCGGACGTTCGTCATGGTCACCGTGGGATAGGCCCGCACCTTGAGCGCCTTTCGCGAATGGTCGTCGAGAAAGGTGAGGATCTCGACCCCGGTGCCGTCCGTCAGGTGCCAGTGGGTCATGTCGGTCTGCCAGCACTCGTTGGGCAGTTCCGCGCAGAAGCGCACGTAGGAGGACTTGGGGCGCTTCTTCGGGGCGGGCGTGACGAAGCCTCGACGCGTCAAGATGCGCTGGATCGTCGAGATCGACGGCGCGACGAAGCCCTCGCGCTCTAAGTGCGTGTGGATCGTGTCGGCCCCGGCGTCCGTGCCGAACTCGAGCAGCTCCTTGCGCAGTTCGATGATGCGATCCTCGGTCGCGGGCGGGGTAGCGAGCTTGTTCGAATGCGGTCGCTTGGAGCGCGGCTCGAAGGCCGACGGACCCTCTGAGCGGTAACGCGCGACGAGCGTTGACACCCAGGCCGGCGAGACGCCGTATTTTGTGGCGGTTGCTCGCACCCCCAGTCCCTGGGACACCACCGATTCCACAATGATCTGGTTCTTGACCACGACCCACCTCCACCGAGGTGTTCACTATGTCTCGACAGATCCGTTCACTATGTAGTGAAGGCAGATACCGTTGGGGGTGCGAATATTTCCTGGTGAAACTGGTTTCTGTATACGTCCGACTTCAATCAATGGACGCAACACTTGTTGTTGAACTAGTTGTAGATGTTCATCAAGCGCGTCGATAACGAGATCGCTGCGCAGTGAGGTGGGAGCACTGCCACCCCACGATGGCCCGACAGAAGACGTCAGTGGCGTAAGGTCGTTAGTTGTCCAAATCGCTTTTCTGCAACCAATTCCACCCTTCATAGGTTGTGTCTAACGAGTAGCACTTGCACGAATATGCGGATAAGTTGTCACATCGAACGAATGTTTTGATATTCGTGCAGCCTGCACATTTGCTATAACGTACGGCTCCACGTGAGCGAGCCCGATCCCAAACCCATCAGCCCAGTGCAACCCTCTCAGTCGCGTCTGGCGGCACAATGACGGCTGCTGTCGACGAGCCGTACGATGTAGCCATGATGTGGCGGGAAAATTCCATCGGTGATCTGGCAGATGAAATAGCCAGCTGCCTCGCTAAGGGAGATTCCAATGCGGCCACCCGGCTCGCGTTTCGCTTTCTAGAGCGATATGACAGATCAGGCTGGGAGGCTCGCCGACGTATTACGGCCGATGCGCCTTTGACTACTGGCAGTGATCGTTACGACGCGCTCCTTGCTGGAATGGTTGAATTTGCGTGCGCCTCACATGGCGTGGTTGCCCCACTGTGGGTGAATGATGAATCATTCTTTCTCAACCGGTGGTGGTTTGTATCGGGAATAGCGTCTCTTCACGCCGACGCCCTGGTGCATAGTCCAATTTCTCTCGCCCGCAGGGGAGTATTCGTAACACAAGGCGCATTGGAATACGCATAGTGGCACTTCTCGGTCGGCGAGAACTACTCGATGCTCTTGCAGAACTAGACGACGAGTTGAAAATCCTTGGCGTACGTGGTGAAGTGTTCATCGTCGGCGGCGCGGCGATGGCAATTGCCTATGACACGCGCAGAGCAACCGCTGATGTTGACGCGGTCTTCGTCCCCTCAAGCGAGGTGAGGATCGCGGCTTCTCGCGTAGCCGACCGGCTCCATCTTGAACCAGAGTGGTTGAACGACGGTGCGAAAGCATTCCTCCCGGGCGAGGACGAGAACCGAATTGGAGTTTACGAGGGCCGAAACCTCAGCGTGGCGGCAGCGTCGCCTCAATACTTGCTGGCGATGAAGCTCATGGCCTCGCGCGTGGAGCGGGATCAAGACGACATTCGCGAGTTGTACAGGCTCTGCGGTCTGACGTCGGTCGAAGAAGGTCTTGATCTTCTCTCGTCGTACTATCCAGAGCATCTGATTCTCCCGAGGGTTCAGTTTCTGCTCCAGGAAATGTTCCCGGAGGGTCGCGAGCAGAGCCATGACACCGATCGTTCGTGCTAGCTCGATATTGATGAAGAGGTCGCCAGAGCGACCCGTGGTAACGACTGCGCAAGTCGAAGGTCTCGTTCACTCCAGACCCGAGCGTTGACGTCCTGATAGTCATGAACTCGACTCCCAGGTGTCGGTGAAGGTCGTTGCTCCGCTACTTAACACTCCAGGGGAGCTCATCACGTTGCCTGAGCCGTCCGTTATCTCGATGGCTGTGTCGGGAACCGACGCGATTGAACCGGTCGCGCCGTTATCCGTTACCGAGGCGTTGGTAAAAGTGACCGAGCCGTAATCGCTCAGCGTGGCCGCCGAACACGAACTCAAGCAGACCTCAGGGTCTTCGACAATCCATTCGGCCGACGTCTGTCCGGGGGCCGGTGTTGGGCTAGTGATGAGTGTTGAGAACGTCCATCCTGCGGTGGCGTCCTCGAGTCTGAGCGTCCACACGTCGCTGGCGAAACTCACGGAGGCATCAATAACATTGCCCGGCGCCACCGGGTAACTCGTGGTGGAGAGCTCGACCGAGTAACCGTCGTTAACGCTCGCGTCGCCGTACATCTCATACCATGCGCCATACGATGGCGTCGTTCCGTCACAGTCTGTGTCAGTTCCGTCCTGCTCCACGGTGGAACTTCCGTAGCCGTCGATCCCAATCCACTGCACCGCGCTTGTATAACCCATGCCGCTGCAGGTAACGGTCGGGACCGTCCATTGCGCGCTGACCGCACTGAAGACCCCACCGGTGTCGGCATAACCCGACCAGTTTGACGATGTCGTCACCGAAGTAAGTTGCGCGGAATGCGATGTCACCGAACCGTGAACGTTAGAGAACGTCGCCTCGAACTCGTAGTCGTTGACAGACGCCGTGGACTCGATTGAGTACGTCGGTGAAGTAGCTCCGCTTATCGACGACCAAGTCGATCCTCCATTGGTGGATTCGAACCATTGGACTGTGGGGGTGGGAGTTCCAGACGCGCCAGCACTGAAGGTCGCCGTGACGCCCGTCTCAACCGCTTGACTGGAGGGCTGCTGCGTAATCATTGGCGAGCTACCCGCCGACCACTGAGCGTAGAGCGTGGCCGACGCAGCGAAGGGATAGGTGGCGTCATCGGCGTACGGCCTGCCCGAGCCGTTGGCGCTGGTGTTCCAGCCCGTAAAGGTGTAGCCCGCGTTCGCGAAGGAGTTGGTGGTGAGAGCGGTTGGCGAGCTCTCGGTCTGCGAGGCCATGGTGCCGCTGCCGCCGTTGGCGTTGAAGGTGACGGTGTAACTCGTCGGGGGAGGAGAGCCGCCCCCGCCCCCGCCACCACCACCGCCACTTGGAACGGTTGTCGTCGTGATCGTGGTCGTGGTCGCGGTCGTGGTCGTGGTCGTGGTAGCTGGCGGTGGTATTGCTACCGGGGGTGCTGG
>JAOBWI010000081.1 GCA_025463285.1 Acidimicrobiaceae bacterium
TGCCTTTTGCCGATACTCGACTGCCAGCCTTCGAGTTCGCGGGCGGCCTCTCGCCAGAGTTCGGAACCGTGGGCCAGATCCAAGAGCGACGGATCAGCGGGCGATCGTCCGAGGTGTTCGGCCCAAAGCGACGTCCGCAGTCCGCGCGCGAACTTGCGGCTCCCGTCACCGAGGCCGCCGGGATCGACGGGAATCCGGTCGTCAAGTTCGCTGTCAATCACGGCGCAGGAAAGTTCGGAGTCGTGGGTCCACGAGCGGCGATTCAGATTGTCGGACCCGACGGCGGCCCAGACGTCATCAATAACGCATACCTTGGCGTGCACGTAGATGGGAGTGCCGAGTTCGTTTTCGACATCGTAGATCCCTACGCGCTCGCCGCCGGCATTCTGAACGATTGCCATGGCTCGCGCTTGAGCGAGCCTGCTCGGAGGCCCCGAGCATTTCCCATCTTTGTCCGGGTAACGCGGAATGACGCAGATGACTTGCAAGCCCGGCTGTTGACGCAGCGCCTTCGCGAGAAGTCGCGCGATTTCGACGGACCAGAAGTATTGGTCCTCGATGTATATCAGGGTTCGCGCTCTCAAAATCGCCTTGGCAAATCCGCGCGCGACGCTGCGCTCGCCTTCGGGCGCGAACAGATACTTGGGACGTTTCGAAGGATACGTTCGAAGAACTTGAACGGCATGTCCGCCCTGCGGCGGGGGGTCACCCAGGCGCGCGGGGAGAGGGCGAGCGACACGATCCCGCGACATCGCTCGAGAGAGTACCGCTCTCAACCGGCCCGCGTGATTAAGCGGGGTCGGATCTTCCCAACGTTCCCGAAACGTGAGATCGAGTTGGCTTACGGCTGGTCCACGAATCTCCAGTTGGACGTCGTGCCAGGGAGGTCGGCGACCGTAACGAGGGTCTAACTTGATCACTTGGTCATCTCCTCGGTGATTGGTGTCATCACGGCGACCATGACTGAGGTCGATTCCCCCTATGAACGTAACGTCACGCTCAAGACTGGTGGGATGGCGAATGAGGACCATCTTTTGGTGGTGAGATCCGCCCCGGCGCACTCGCTCGTCGAGTAGTGCTTCGCCACCAGCCTCGGTCACCTCGAGGGCGAGGCGCCGATTTTCCTTCGAACTAAACGCGAATCGGTCGCTGTGCGAACGCCACAGCAACCCTCGAACGTCGACGCCGCGTCGGCACGAGTCGGCCAAAAGGGTCGCGATCGATGTCCCATCGCTGGCCATGCGTTCGCTCCCGTCCCCTCGCCAATCGGTGAAGCGAATCTCGTCGTGACGTTCGAGGCCCGAGATGGCCTCAGCCAGTCTGGCGAAATAACTGGCCCCATCGATATGGAACGAGACGTGGTTGCACTCGGTCCACGCGACTCCTTCGGAGCGGCCTGAGTCGATCTCGGTCATGGGGTTGCCCCGCTCTTCGGAGGTCAGAAACCAGTCGTCAGGACGCATCACGAGCCAACGTACCAGCAGCATCGCGACGTCCAACGATTGTTGAAACGCGTGGGACGTGATGGCGGCGCGCACCGATTCCCTTGGCTACTAGTCATTTGCGACCCGTGACCGTAAGGCGCTCGACCATCTACGAGTGTCTCCTTGGTGCTCAGGTCTGTAGGTCGGACACCGCGTCCGCCAACCAGTTGAGTCCGTCGGGCCTATCCGAATCGCACGATGCAAGACTCAAGGCCCAAGCTGGAAATGTTCAGGGCTTGGTTGCTGATCTGTTGCTGCGCCCCCAACATCTGCATCGCGTTCCCTTCGAAGGGTCCTAGTCGAGATCGGCAAACCGCGCCACGGTAAAGGCAATTGTCGTGGGGACACTCAGGGCGAAGATGACGAGCATGAGTGTCACAAGCGCGAGTGACGCCCCCCGTGTGTGATCGCGGACAAAGGCAAATTCAATCATCCCCGAAGTAATGACGTAGGCCAGCAATGCCCACTTAAAGACGTTCCCAAATGTCTTCCACGAAAACGCGCGAAGACGGGCGAGTAGTGCGCCGGACGTCGCCAGCAAAACGGCCGCAACGCAGAGGAGTGCGGTCGCCAGCGGAAGCGGTGCCTTACGTGGCGCGTACGAGGCGAGGACGATACCTCCCACTACGACGCACGCGAGCGCTCCTGAGGATAACCAACCGATGGGGGGATACGGGCGATCCGCATCGAGTGGGTGAGAGGGGGGACTCGTCGTACTCATCGCGAAGACAATCGAGTCATGATGATGAGCGTGGCGACTTGCATCACGCCGGTAATGCCCGCCGTGAAAATGAACCGCTTCATTAGCCGCCCAATTCTCTCGCCATTCGGCGCTGTCTTATTCATTTCGTACAGGACCGCGATGTTCGCCGGCTCGAGTACACCTAGTGCGATCACCGCCATAATGCCCACCACGCAGAATGAGACGATGAGCCAAGCATGATTGGGGCTGGATGACGCCAGGTTTCCGGCGTTGCGAGCTACCTGAAACCCCGTGGCGAGCGTCATCATGACGACGGTGGGCATAATGACGACCATCTTGGGCATGAAACGGGCAGAGAACTCAGCGCGGGTCGGTACGGAAAGTCGACCGAGGATCGGACCAATGACGAGTCCCACGAAGAGGTCGATTCCCGTCCACAATCCGCCCCCAACCACGTGATTGAACATCAAGCCCCATCGCCAGTTGAAGCCGATCGAGAATGCAACGAAGAGTACAGCGGCACCGACAACCGGCAACGCTGCCAACGGCACGACTTGAATCTTCTGACGTGTCGGCGCGCTTGGAAGAACGTCGCCCGTGACCGCACCGTCCATGTAACCCCCCGACGAGAATCTACTCCGAGGAACAACTACATCGCTAGTTGCGCCAACCGGCGTTAGCCAGGAGTTTTCCTGGATTCAGCGTCGTGCCGAGTCGCGGGTCCTTCGCAGTCACTCAAGTGTTCCGGCCGGCGACACCCGTTTGGGGTTCCGACTAACTCATGAACTCATCGCTGTTGCTGACCTCACGTCTTGGTCTCTGACGTTGAGCCTCCCGTCGGCGCGTCGTCTCTCGGGCCGCAGCACTCGTAGACGCCCTCTTTTTCGTGGTGGGGATTCAGCTCACTTCAAAATGGACACCCTCACCTAGTCCGCAGGGCTTCCAGTGGCCGAGTGTCTCTCAAGCGTAAAAATGATAAGACGATCGTTGAATTGGCGTCACATTCGGCGCCCTTGTCGTCGAAGAACACCGTTCGAGCCGTCGACAGCGAGCTTTCGTCGCCTCGTTGGCGGCTGTCACGCAGGCTCAGCGAGTTCGACGGCGTGCCTCTAAGCTGAGGGGATGGCAGAGGCGCTGACGTCTGAGCAGTTCCTCGAGTCGCCGGGAGTGGGCGATTGGGACGTCGCCGAGAATGTGGCGAGCGCTTCGTTTGCCACCGGTTCCTTTGCCCGCGGAGTCGAACTCGTTGACGTTATAGGAGTTCTCGCAGACGCGGCCAATCATCACCCGGACGTAGATCTTCGCTATTCCGTCGTTGTGATACGGCTGTCGACGCACGAGATTCATGGATTGAGCGATCTAGATGTCGCCCTGGCGCGTCAAATCTCGGTGGCAGCGCGTGAACTTCAGCTAGCACCAGACTCCGCCACGGCGCGCACCCGTTCGACCGATCCCGCGCAGTGAGCTCCGTTGCTCAGAGATGGACCTGACCGACTAAAAGGTCGTTGATCTACCACTGCGTCAGCGGTAGCTTCGAAGTCGTTGCGCGGATGCAGGAGCGTTGAACGTACCAACTACCGCGTTGGTGCGTCACGAACCCATTCTCCCCTTAAAGAAGTGACCGCTCAAGGTAATCGTGCCACTAGTGGGCGCGGCGCTCGCCGATTTCGTCGTGCTCGATCATTCGTTTGCTACATTTCCCTACGTGCGACTGGTCTCATGGAACGTGAACGGTATCCGAGCGGTCTCGAAAAAGGGTCTGTTCACGCCCTTCGTTGAAAAACTTCAGCCCGACATCCTCTGCCTGCAAGAGACCAAAGCCGATCAGTCCCAGTCTGATGTGGAGGCACCCGGCTACATCGAACACTGGAACTCGGCCGAAAAGAAGGGGTACTCCGGTACGGCGATCTTCTCGAAGACCGAACCACTCCTCGTGACGCCGGGCCTGCCCCTAGAGTCGAGCGACCGGTTTGGAGTGATCGCCGACGCCTTTGGCGATCCGCGTAGTGAAGGTCGGGTTCTCACGGCCGAGTTTCCCGAGTTCTACGTGGTGACCGTATACACGCCAAACGCCAAGAATGACCTTGAGAGGCTGCCTCTTCGCCACACGCAGTGGGATCCCGCCTTTCTGCACTACGTGAAAGAGCTAGAAGGAAGCAAGCCCGTCATCTTTTGTGGTGACTTGAACGTCGCGCATACGCCCGACGACCTAGCGAACCGATGTCAGCCGGGAGGAACTGTGCGCGGCCGTGGCCAACGCATTGAACGGACACGACCTGCTCGAGCCGTCCCTTCGACGCGCAATGTCTGAGAAGGGTGTGGGAGCCCGCGTGGCTGACCCCGGCGGCGGATTGACCGAGCGTGAGCTTCAGGTACTGCGCGGCATGTCGCAGGGCAAGTCCAACGCGGAGATCGGACGTTCGCTCTTCCTGTCCGAGGACACCGTCAAGACACATGCCCGCCGGCTGTTTCGCAAGCTCGGGGTCTCCGATCGCGCGCAGGCCGTGGCCTGTGGTTTCCGGCGCGGTTTCGTCACCTGAGCGGCACCGTCACCTGAGCGGCACCGTCACCGGATTGCGCCGTCGTCTGATCCGCTGGCGCTGAGAACTTAGTGCTCGCCTGGTCCACTGCGATGGT
>JAOBWI010000087.1 GCA_025463285.1 Acidimicrobiaceae bacterium
GGCCACAGCCCCACTAGACGCGTAGCGGCCACGCCCTGGGGGTCGGCGAGTGCGTCGATGGTGAGATCGGCGCGCAGTCCCGGTCCGGCGCTCTTACCCGGTGCGCCGCTTCGAACGCGAAGGAGAATGCGCGAGGACCCACGATTAACCACCAGATCGCGCCGACCACGCAGGGTGGTGCGCGCGCGAGCCACGTCGTAGTAGGCGTCGCTCGAACAGACCGACCACGGGTGCGACAGACTCTCGGCGGCCTCGCGAAGCTGCGTCGCCCAGTTGGTGGCTTCCGCGCTGACGAGCGCCAGGACCGAGGGTGAGGACAGCGCGAGGTAGTGCGCCAGCGAGCCCGCGCGTGCGTACCCCGAGACGGCGCGCAGTAGCTGATCGTCCATCTCCTCTTGCACCGCGGTGACTCCCGACATCGAAGGATCACTCACGGTCCGTCGCAGCGCGGCGTTGCCGAGGACGCGCCGAGCCGTGGCGGGCGTCCATCGAAAATTTCCTGAGGGTTGTCCCGCGCGTTCGACCATCCAGGCGTCGAGGCGACGGTGGCCCTGGCCGGCCACGGCGCGAAGGCGGGCACTCAGCGAGAGTCGGTGATCGTCGCTTAACGCGGCGGGCTCTAGGGGAGCCTCCTCGATGAGTCGATTGAGAATCCTCGTCGAGTGACGACGATGCGTCAGGGTCGTCACTCAGAGACTCCATGACGCCACGACGTCGATGACGTCACGGACGGATCGCACGAGCAGCTCCTCGTCGACGTCCACGCACCACAGTTCGCCGGTGGCCGTAGAAAACGTCGCGGTGCGAAGAGGTACCACGCCGGTGCGAAGAGTTTGGACGAGGGCGTGGTATCGCATGACGCGCTCGTGCGACTCTCCAAGGGGCGACGTCGTGACATCCAACAACGCTACCGACGCTTCGTCGCTCGTGGTGGTGCCGACCATCAGATCGGTCACGTCGCGCAACACCACGTTGCCGCCGGCCAGTCGTTGGTAAGCCCGCAGTGAGGTACGCGGCATCCATCGACTAGAGAGCGAGCCGAGAGAACGCTGCAAGGTCACGCCGTGCGCCGTGACGTCCGTAGCCAGACGCGCCCGCTCGTCGTCGCTGAGTTGATCGACGAAGTCGGTCAGATCATTCGTTCCCACCTCGGCGCGCCACGCGAGCATCGACTCACCCACGGCGTCCTCGACGTTGAGACCCACGCTGAGGAGTCGAAGCAGTTGATTGATCAAGACGCCGCGCACGCGCGCGAGGGACGAGTACGACGTCGCGGGCGAAGCGGTGGCCTCGCGAAACGACGAGGCCCGAACGACGAGGGGAGTGTTGCGTAACGTAGGTCCCAGTACCTCGTAGATCGAGTCTTCTACGAGGGCTCGCAGTCCTGGCGCGGCCATGTCGTTGGCCGGAGGACGACTCGTTCGTTCCCCTCGCAACACGTCCAGCACACTGAGAGGCGACGCGTCAAGCAAGGAACTCATGGGAAGAGTTTTGCGTCACCCTGTGACACGACGTAGCGTGACGGGCGTGTTTGTCGCCGTCTTTTCGATCTTCATCCTCGCCTTGTTAGTGCTGATCGTGATCACGCTTCGCTGGGCTCTTCGAAGTGATCGTGCGGCGTGGCGAAGGCCGACGAAAAAGGATTAACGAACTAGCCCTCTTTTGCTTCTTCGCTCGTGTCACCCTCGCGGATGAGTTCTCGCAGTTCTTTGATCTCGCGACCGAGGTCGGCGATGGCCCGTTCGATGACCGACAGGCGATCCTTGAAGGACTCTTCCACGCGCTTGTCGACTCGCTTGTCGACCTGGCCACTGAGGCGATTGTCGATCGTTGTCACGATGGGCTCGGCCATCTGTTTCAGACGTGCGAGAAGGTCTTGAGGCTTGGCGTTACTGGATTCTGACGTGTCGTCGCTCATGGCCCAAGACTACGTGGAGGGTGGCGAGCAGTACACGCCGGAGTTGAACTGCAGCGTATTGAATTGGCCGCCCCAGGGCGGGTTCTTCAAAGTAGTGGCCTCATTGGCCAGGGTGGTCGCCGGCGTACAGGCCGCGCCGAAGGAGATAAAGCCCCGAACGTTGGTGCCCGTCGCTCCACTGACCGGCACCGGGCCGTTCCCGCCAAAGGCGAGGGCCACGAATACCGGCATGGCCAGCGTGGAGAGCTGGTAGTTGCGGTACTCGGACTGCGCGGCGTAGACCGCGGCGTTCAGTGACGGATCAATCGAGTCGAGGCCCTGTTGCCAACCTTGGAGCATCGCCGTCCAGTAGGTGGCGTAGGTGGCGAGCGTGGCGGTGCTCGCTCCCCCCGGAGCGTCGAGGCCGGAGTGGTTATCGGGATATCCCTCCGGGTCGAGGATCACCCAGTCCGGCGTGAGTCCCACCCCGAGAGCGCGATAGGAGTCGATCTGCGTGGCCACCCACTGGCCCGCGGCGAATCCGTGGGAGTAGAAGTTGGCGATGGTTAAGGGCTGCCCGGCCAGCGGTCCGCTCACCGTCCAAAAGGACAGCCAAGTGACACGCTTGTGAGAGTTGTAGATCGCCTGGCCGAGGAGAAAATCTGGTGACTGATTCACCGGGGTGGTGCTCCCGGTGAAGCCCACCCAGGGCGCGCTGCGGGTGCCGAGCCCCCCGGTCTCGGAGATGATTGGCCACCCGTCCGTGATGGCCTGGGTCCACTTGGCGCTCGGGATGGCGTAGACGCCCACCCCTTGGCGTGGTGGAGAGTTGACGCCCGCCGCGTACAGGGTGAGCTGTCCACCGAGGGACAGTCCCGTCACGACGTTGCCCACCGTGCGCGCGGAGCTGCCGGCCGTCACCGAGACGTTGGTCGCCGTCCAGGGCGACGCGCCGTTCGAGCTCGATAGGACAAAGAGGTCGCCCCAGTTGGCCGCCTGTCCGGCGATGGCCACCTGCGTCGGCGTGACCTCCACCGCGAGCGTTCCGCTCAAGGGAGGTGCCCCGGAAGCGAGCGAGGTGACGTTTGAGACATTCCACGCCCCGTAAGAGACGGGCTTCGACTTGACCCTGGCCGCGGGCACGGGCGCCACGTACTGCGTAGTGAAGAGCTCCACGGCCCCAGCGCTCGTGAGCGCCGCCAGGTCGATGTTGTTACTGCTGATGCCGAGGGCGAGCGCTCCCGTGACGGGAGTGGAGCCCGTTAAGGCGGTCAAGTTCAGATCACTCCACGAGTTGAGCGCCGCACTGGCGCTGGTCAGCACAACGAGATCGCCGTTGCTGATGGTCGAGGCGAACGTCGGCGTGGCGCCGGGCAGCACCACGGGATCACTGCCAAAGGCCGCGGCTGGTATGGGCAGTGTGGTGGTGGTGGTCGTGGTGGTGGTCGTTGTGGAGGTCGTGGACGTGGCCGCAGCCGTCAGAGTCGCGCCGCCGACGTTGTCGACCGTGGCTGCGTTTTGGCCATAGATCGGAATCGGCTGACCGCCCTGCCAACGGAGGGTGAAGACCTCGACCTCCTCGTGAATGGTGAGGTACGCAATCGTGGCGCTCGTGCCGAGGACTTGCACGCTCGCCACACCCGGTGCCGCGACCACACCGGTCAAGGCCGTGAGGTCGGTCGCAACGTAAGGGCGCCACGGCGTACCGAAGTGAAGTCGCGCCCAGATCGCGCTGTCGGGTTCGTTGGGCGAGACCAGAATCAGGTGGCCGGATTGATCGACGTAGAGAAGATCAACCTTGCCCGACGGATCAAAGAAGGGAACGGGATCCGACCCGGGCGTCGGCACGTTGTTGTGGGTCATGTAATTGAGCCAGGCGGTGGTGCCCGCGGCGCTCTGAGTGAGAGTGGCCAATTGATTCTCGTTCGTGCGGTACGCCAGCACCCCCTCGCTGGCGTCGGTCGCTCCGTGAGGACCACCGAGCATCTTGGTGGCGTTGAGTTTGTTCTCAAGGGAGACAGCATTCCACGGCAGAGGTGGGGCTCCGGTTTGGGCGAACTGGAAGAGCGGCAGTCCGACGGGGGTCGTCGGGGCCGTCGTCACTGCGCGCGAGGAGCTTTCGGCGAACAGAGTGCTCGCCGTCAACACCAAGCCAACCAACGCAAGTCGTCGAAGCTTCACACGTGTCCTTAGGGGGGCGACGGACTTACCTCGAAGCGAGCCCATCTCTCAAAAGTTTAGGTGTGGGTCCTCGTACAACAGAGGTCAATAAGTAACTAGAACGTGTAAAGGGGTCGCGTTCTTGCGCCAGGTGCCCAAGAACGAGCGTGCGGCGCGATCAACAGCCCGTTTTGGGTCTCTTCGGTCGTCCTCACGCTTTACGAACGTGTGACAATCACTCGTGAGAGGGACGCGGGTGACGCGCCGGCGGCATTGAGTGCTCGCGTGTAGACGCGATAGCTGTGACCTAGTGCTAGTTTCACGACGTTGATGGAACGCGATCCCTTGGCGAAGGCCTTCCACGTGGCGCCACCGTTAAAGGAGTATTGATAGAAGGTGATGGCGCTTCCCCCGGTTGAGCTCGGCGGCTTCACGACGAGGGTGAATCCACCCTTGAGGGGCGAGAGTTTCGCGATCGACGGCGCGCTGGGCACGCTCAGCACAGCGGTGGTCTTAAACGCCAGCGTGGTCGAATAGATCGTTTGACCGTTGTAGGTAATGGTGACGAGGACGTTTTGTGCGACGGACGATCCGACGGTGAAGCTCACGAGGCCACTCGCGCTACTGGTGATAGTTCCGGAGTCCTCGCCGGGGCTCGAGGACGAGCCCTCAACGGAGTCGATGCTGAGCGGGCCCGAGGGAGCGGTGGCGGTGACGTTGACGTCGCCGTTGGCGAGAGGGTTACC
>JAOBWI010000027.1 GCA_025463285.1 Acidimicrobiaceae bacterium
TTGTTTCCGACGAGGTCCCAGTTACCTTCCGATGTGTAGAACTTCGTCGCGAATCCCCGTGCGTCACGCGCGGTATCGGCCGACCCTCGCGAACCAAAGACTGTCGAAAATCGAACAAAGACGGGAGTCTCGACGGTGGTGTCCGAAAGAACTTTGGCGCAGGTGAAGTTCTCTAGGGATTGCGTCAGACGAAAGACTCCGTGGGCTCCAGCACCACGCGCGTGCACGACGCGTTCAGGGATCCTCTCGTGATCAAAGTGCATAATCTTCTCCCGAAGGTGCACATCGTTTAGAACGGTAGAACCTCGTGCGCCCACCTTCAGGCTGTTGTCGGTGGTCTCAACGGGGACACCGGTGGACGTTGTGAGAGAGTCGCCCCCCTGGGCCCACTGCGGAGATTGCGCGTCGATGACTGGTTGGCCCGTCTTCTTCGACGCAAGGCTTGAGGGACCCTTCTTACGTGGTGGCATTGGTCAATCCTTCGCTCGAGTGGTGCATCGCATGCAGATCATATGTTCGGCGCCGCGTCCTCTCTCTTGAAGACTTCGAACTTCTTCGTGTGCAACGCACTCGCACAATTCGCCGGCGCTTCCCATGTCTTCGAGTGCGTAGCACTTACTTCTTGCGTTGAAACGTTGTTCAACGGCTCGTGATGACGAAGCTTTATCGCTGCACTAGCTCCATGCGAAGGCAACGGATCCAGGTCGTTGATCGATCAAGCAGTTATGGCCGAAGTGGCGGGCTTCGAATTCCTCGTCATCTCTGACCTCTACTACCCGTAGTTAGATGTACAAGAGCGCGCGGAGTTTGCGTGGAGCATTCTCGGTGCGTAGCCCAGGCCACATTGCGCGCGCGGTTGGTCGGTATGTGACCTCCTACTTTTCGATACCACCAAGCGATCGCGGCCCAAGCAGCGGCGACGGTGGCCGCCATCAGTGGCGGACGATTCACTCTTGGTCGTGGGGTCGGCGCAAGTTTGAATGAACACGTCGTCGGGCGTGATTGGCACCGGGTGTCGGTTCGCCACGCAATGCGCCGAAAGAAACGATCCATTGCTTCTTGCCAAAGCGTGCGCAACGCACTCGGTCGACGAGCTGCCGTCGTGAGTGGAATGAAATTGCCCTCCCGGTAACTCGGAACGAGCCTCGAAAGCCGCACCCACCGTTCTGATGGCGTCGATCGGAGAACTAGCCGTTTCCTTGTTTCTGCGTAGAAACGGCCCCGTCCCGCCAACTTCACCGGACCGCCCGGGTCGGTGGTCGGGTGAAGTTGGCGGGACGCGAATTGGATCAGGCCAAGTCAGTCTTCGATTGATTCTTTTATGCGCTGGCCAGCTTGCTTTGTCTTGCCCTTGACCTTGTCGAGTTGGCCTTTGACTTCCAGTTTCTTGTTGCCGGTGGCCTTGCCCGCAGCGGTCTTCACTTTGCCTTTGGCGATCTCCGCGGCGTTCTTTGCGTGAGCTTGGGCATTGGTCGCTGTCTTCTTTGCACTGTTATTCGCTACAACCATTTTCGTCTCCTTCCAGAGGACCAAAATCGCTTCTTTCCAAGAGTGGAGGCACTGCGATCTGAAACCTTTAGTAATAGTGTCTGCGCCCGCCGATTTCACGTCCCGCCGCTCCGAGAATCCATAGAACCGCACCAATAACGGCCAACACAACGCCGATTGTCCATAGGAACGGAATACCAAGAAGGAATCCGATCAACATGAGTATCACACCAAGTGTAAGCATTGTCCCTCCGTGAGTTATTTCACCATCCACGAGATGTCGATGACGTTCCTAATTCTACGAGTGAAAGTCTGAGCGGCGATAAACAAAAATCGCTCAAGCAATCGTGGAGCTCACTTCTCATTGCAATCGCACATTCACTAGTGATGGCGCGAATAATGGAACGCGAAAAGGTGAATAGTGAATGGTGCCGACGTGTCGTTACTCGGCCGCGGGTTGGCGCTCGCGAGTGACGAGACTCGACGTCGACCTTGTGTTTTACTTCGAGCTCAACGGAACTTCGCGAATGCTACGGCTGCTAGAAATAGCCTGGAATCAGGGAAAATATGAGCGAAGAATGCGGTGATCATGGTGTCACTAACTTGTGAAATTCGATGACGAGAAACGACATGCTTTCGTGATCGAGCAGTCGCTTACAAGTAGCTGTGAGTTCGTGAGTATCGCGAATTGTGTGCGGAGCACTTCACTGTGTCCGATCGGCGAAATGTACGTTACGGATGGAGGCGAACGCGAACGATTCAATGACTTGGCGCGAGGTTGCGGTCAATTTCCGTTCTGCGCCGACTTATGCATGTCGTCGATTCGCGCTCATGTAATGAGTGCTCCTGATACGAAATGGATCTTGACTTCGACCGCACAAACCTGGAACTCTCTTTCAGGAAGTCACCTCGGCCTTAACAAATTGGCTCGAGTTACCAATGGAGGAGCACCATGGCATTTACCGTTCTCACAGAGGACCCGTCAGCGCGAGAGGTAGGCGATCTCATCATCGTTGACGATCGACTCGGTTACGTCGATGTCTTAGGGCTGTTGGACCAAAACTTCGTCAAGATCGGTGGTGATGAGGCCACGGATGAAACCGAGCCAGGCAAACGAGACCCTGGCGACGAGGCTAAGGACGATGGTGACGACGACGAAACAGGGGACGAAGAAGAGGACGACGAGGCCGACGAAGAGGCTGAGGACGACGACACCGAGTCGGAACGCTCATGACGACCACCCGCGACGAGACCGTCAACGGTCTGGAGGGCGAGTTCCTGACCGATGTCAAGACCCTGCGTGAGCGTGCTCGAAAGAATATGGATAAAGGGCCCGTGACCGATGCGTATGGCGCTGACCTGAAACGAGTGATCGAGGTCCTCAATCAAGCCCTCGCTACGGAGTTGGTGTGTGTGCTCCGATACAAGCGTCATTACTACACGGCCGATGGATTGAACGCAGCGTCCGCAGCAGACGAGTTTTTAGAACACGCGGCCGAGGAGGCAGATCACTCGGACCGGATTGCGGCGCGCATCCAGCAACTCGGCGGTAAGCCAGACTTCAATCCCGAGACCCTTACCAGTCGCAGCCACGCCGAGTACGACTCCTCAGAAGAACTGGAAGCGATGATTCGAGAAGACCTAGTGGCCGAACGCATCGCCATCAGTTCGTATACCGAAATCATCAACTGGCTCGGCGACGGTGATCCCACCTCCCGCCGAATGCTGGAAGAGATCCTGGCGGTGGAAGAGGAGCACGCGGAAGACATGCTCGATCTCCTGTCCGGCATCAACTACTAGTCAAGTTCGCCCGCCTCTCCCGGCCGCTATAGGCCCCTTGCAGCGTTGACCGGGAGAGGCGGGACATTAAGGAAAAACTGAGTTCAGGGACATGTCACAGATCAGAAGTTCGTTGGATGAGTTCGTTCAGACAGCGGGCGCCGACCTGCCGCTTCCAGGTTCCGGCGCCACGTGGCGTCGCTTTGCGGTGCTCGCCGAGTGGGCCTCCCGAGATCTTTCTCTGGGCCGACTCTGTGAGGGGCACGCGGACTCTCTGGCCATCTTGGCTGAAGCAGGAATGCGACCGATCAGTGGAGCGACGTACGGCGTGTGGGCCTCACGAAGCAAACATGTGGGCACGACAGCCGAACGAAGCGAGAACGGGTGGCTCCTCAGTGGCACCAAGGAGTTCTGCTCGGGCAGCGGAATCATCGATCGGGCGCTCGTCGTAGCGACGACCAACGAAGGTCAGCGGATGTTCGACATCTCGGTCGCTGAACAAGTCTCCTCTGTTGTGCCGACGTCGTGGCCGTCGGTCGGCATGGCTGCTTCGATCAGCGAGACATTGGAGTTTACCGGACCTCCGATCCCGGACGAGTACGTCGTCGGGCCAGTCGACTTCTACGTGAACCGACCCGGCTTTTGGTTCGGAGCGACCGGGGTGGCCGCGTGCTGGTACGGCGGTGCCGTGGGTCTCGTCAACGGACTTGCCGAATGGATCAGTCCTGAGCCGAGCGACTTCGTGCTGCTAGATCTCGGCGTCGCGATAAGCGCACTCGAGGCCATGAGGCACGCCCTCAAGAGCGCGGCAGATTGCTTTGACGACGATCGGACGGATCGGCAACGTCGCGCTCGATTCCACGCGCTCGTCACCCGTCAGATAGTTCACGACTCGGCGAGCGTGGTGCTCGATCGAGTCGCGTCGGCGGGCGGTGCCCATCCCCTCTGCCACGACGAGGCGCAAT
>JAOBWI010000039.1 GCA_025463285.1 Acidimicrobiaceae bacterium
TCGACGGCATCAACCGCGGCACCGACATACTCATCGGCGGCAAGGTGGCCGTGGTCTGTGGCTACGGCGACGTCGGTAAGGGCTCGGCCGAGTCCTTCCGCGGACAGGGCGCGCGCGTCATCGTCACCGAGGTCGACCCGATCTGCGCCCTGCAAGCGGCGATGGACGGCTTTGAGGTCACCACCCTCGAGGAGGCCTTGCCGATGGCCGACTTCGTCATCACCGCGACCGGCAACCGCGATATCGTCACGGTCGATCACATGCGCTCGATGAAGCACTTGGCGGTCCTCGGCAACATCGGCCACTTCGATAACGAGATCGATATGGCGGGCTTGGCCAGCGCCGAGGGCGTGACGCGCGACAACATCAAGCCCCAAGTGGACAAGTGGACCTTCTCTAACGGTCGCTCCATCATCGTTCTCTCCGAAGGTCGCCTGCTCAACCTCGGCAACGCCACGGGACACCCCAGCTTCGTGATGAGTAACTCCTTCACCAACCAGACCATGGCCCAGATGGAACTCTTCGTCAACAACGACCAGTACGAGAAGAAGGTCTACGTCTTGCCCAAGCACTTAGACGAGAAGGTAGCGCGACTGCACCTCGACGCGTTGGGAGTCAAGTTGACGACACTGACCAAGGAGCAAGCCGCCTACATTGGCGTGCCCGTGGAGGGACCCTTCAAGCCCGACACCTATCGCTACTAGCCGCTCGCACTGACGCGACCTCCTCAGTAATCGACATGTCGGCGACATCCGGGCACCGCGTCCGTGGAGCGATGAAACCCCCGGGACTCCTCTATCGACTGGTGTGGCTGAACACCGGTCTGGTGGGCTTCGGGGTCGGCCTCGGGCTTCTCGTTCGCGCTCGCCTCGGGCTCGACCCGTGGGATGTGCTGAGTCAGGGCCTCTCTCGACATCTTGGCCTCCAGATCGGCTGGGTGGTCGACGTGCTCGGTGCCGTGGTTCTCCTGGCCTGGATTCCGCTGCGACAACGTCCGGGACTCGGGACGCTGCTCAACATTGTCGTGGTGGGACTGGCCGCCAACGCAACCTTGGACCTCGTGCCCTTTGTCCCTGGTCTCGCGTGGCGCGTGGCGTTGATGGTGTCGGCGGTCCTTCTCGTCGCCGTGGCCACCGGCGGCTACATCGGTGCGGGTCTCGGCCCTGGTCCGCGCGACGGGCTCATGACGGGCATCGCGGCTCGGGGTCACTCGATTCGTGTTGTTCGATTCAGTCTGGAGGTATCGGTGCTGGTGATTGGCTATCTGCTGGGCGGTTCGGTCGGGGTGGGAACGGTGGTCTACGCCGTGTGCATCGGACCTCTGGTCCACCTCACGCTTCCTCGACTGGCCCTACCCGGTCCCAGCCGAACGCTGTAATCGCCTTCACCCGGCGACACCGAGTCGGAGCTACCGGTAGCCGGCGAAGATGTCGGTCACTTTGCCGCTCAGCCCCTCGGGATTGGTGACGCGCACGAAGTACTCGGTGCCCATGGCTCGACGAAACTCGTCGCGGCTCATCTTCATCCAGAACGACTCGCCGACTTGGGAGTGGTGAGCGGCCAGCGCGTCGTACTTGGCGTCGGTGGCGGAACTCACGTCGATGGCGGCACTGATGTCGTCGTCGGGCGTGCCCATCTCGAAGCGATCCTCCTGCGCGACTTCGGGTTCAGGGGGACGCACGATGCCCTTGGCGGCGTCAGCCTCGGCCTGCTCGCGCTCTTCGCGTTCCCAGCGTTCGCGCATGATTGCGAAAATCGAGTTCGGAATCGCGTTGAAGTAGAGCGTCGGTTCGTAGTCGATCAGCGCCAGGGCGGACATGGTGACGCGGTGAGCTTGAATGTGGTCGGGGTGTCCGTAGAAACCGTGCTCGTTGTAGGTCACGATGACTTGAGGACGCTCCTCCATGAGAATTGCGGCCACGCGTTCGGCGGCGTCACTGATCGGCGTAGCCCAGAACGAGTGGGGGTCGTTGTTCTGCGGCCAGCCCATCATGCCCGAGTCGCGGTAACCGAGTCGCACCAGTCGACTGATGCCGAGAATCTCGACCGCCTTGTCGAGTTCGCTTTCGCGAAGTTGCGCCACGTCGTCGGCGTCGTGTCCGTCCTCGTCGGGCTTGATGCCCCCCGGGGCGTCGCCGAACTCGCCGTTGGTGCACGTCACCAGTACCGTGCGCACCTTCTGGTCGGCTAGGACGCGATAGAGACCGCCGGTTGAGCTGGCCTCGTCGTCGGGGTGAGCGTGTACCGCAAGAAACGTTAAGGCCATCAGAGTCCTCCCATTAGATCGATGCGGTCGTCACTCGTCTCGTGACGACTCCAAGCGCGTTGGTAGTACTCGCTAGAGAAGAGGAGCGCAAATAGCGCCCCGGGCATCTGGACGAGGTCCTCGTTGTCGATCTGGGACGCGTGGGCGGCCATGGAGTCGTGCTTGAGCGAAACGAGAGCGCTGGTGTCGAGCGTCGTGGCGATGAGGTCGTCGTCCACGTGCACGCCGGCGTCCAGGACGAAGGCGGGCAGTGACAGACCCTGTGGCTCGGCGGCGGCGATCAGCTTTTCGATGTTGCCCTTAGGCACCACCGAGTAGTACAGCCGTTCGACGCCGGATGACAGCGCGACCGCCTTGCGCGCGACCACGTTGGCCTGAATGTGGTCGGGGTGACCGTAGAAGCCCTTTTCGTCGTAGGTCACCACGACCTTGACGTTCTCCGCGTCGAGAATCGAGGCGATGGTGCGCGCCACGGCGTCGGGGTCCGTCGTCATGAACGCCTCGGGGCTGTCGTTTTGGGGCCAGCCCATCATGCCGGAGTCGTGATAGCCCAGAGTGACCACCCGGGCGAAGCCGAGTATCGCCGCGGAGTGCTGGAGCTCGCCGGCGCGCGTCATCGTCGTGTGCAGGTCGTCGTGGCCGTCCTCGTTTCCGGCACGACCTTGTGCGTCAAAGCCCAGTTGACCGCTGGTGCACGTAATGAGGATCACCCGGTGCCCGAGGGCGCCGTAGTGCGCCGCCGCCCCGCCGCCGAAAAAGGCTTCGTCGTCGGGGTGCGCGTGCACGAAGGCCAGCGCGGCGAGAGAACTCATGACGAGAGATTAGGAGGTGAGTAGTTGAACGAAGCGCACGATCAGCAAAATCCCCGCGGCAAAGAGATAGACACTTTGAGATCGCATGAGAATGGTGCGAGCTTTTGACTTGGGCATGGGCGCCAGCAAGGCGAGCCGCGGCGTTCGCCAGTCTCGCTTGTCGATGTCGTAGTAAGCCGGCGGCCGCCAGCGTCGCCACGCCACGGGCAGCCCGATCACGAGACCCAGCGCGCCCACGGCGGCGAGCGTCTCTAAGAGTCCCAGCACCGGCAGGGACGTAAAAAGGGTCGAGATCATCAAGGTCAACGACAGCACCACCAAGACGACCACCATGAAAACGGCGGCCACATTGAGCAGGCGACCGTTCTTCCACGGCCCCATCAGTTCGCGATCGTTGGCCAACATCAAGACGATGATGGTCGTGCTCGGCAACATCAACCCGCAGAGCGCTTGCACCGCCAGAGTGATCACGCCCAGGGGCGCGCCGGGTACCACCGCGACGGTGCCGGCCAGCACCAAGAGCGCGGCGAACCCTCCGTAGAATCCCTTGGCCTCCCACAGACGCGCGTTCAGCCCTTGGTGCGTGGAGGAGAGATCGCCCAGGGCGTACGAACTCGCCAACGTCACCACGGCCGCCCCGATGATCGAGGCGTTCAGTAGCAGTAACGCGAAGAGGGCACCGGTGTCGTGGCCCACGTAGCGACCGAGCCCTCGCGCCACGCCCAGCGCGTTCGTATACGAGGTCGTGTCAGCGTGACCGGCCAGTCCGACGGCACAGGCGGCCACCAACGCGCCCGCCACGATCACCACGACGAACGAGCCGATGATCGTATCGACTCGCTCGTAGTTCAGCCACCGCGGCGTGATGCGCTTGTCGACGATGTTGGACTCTTGGAAGAACAGCTGCCACGGCGCCACGGTCGTGCCGATAATCGAGATAATCAAGAGGACCGCGCCCGAGGACGCGCCGCCTCGAATCTTGGGCACGAACGAGTGAACGGCCACCGCCGAGAACGACGGGTGCGTCAGGATCACCAGGGGCACGATGATGAAGTTGATCGCGATGAAGAGCATCATGAATCGTTCCCAGCGACGAAACGAGCCCGAGGCCGTGACCGAGAAGAGGAGGACGACCGCCACCGGCACGGAGAAGTAGGGGCTCACGCCGAAGTACTCCATGGCGAGAGAGATCCCGATGAACTCCGTCACGATAATGAGGAAGTTCAAAAAGAGGATCGAGAAAATGGACAGGTTGCCCCAGTAGCGTCCGAAGCGCTCTCGAATCAGTCGACCGTGTCCGACGCCGGTCACGGCGCCCAGCCGCGCGACCATCTCTTGAATGATGATGAGAACGGGGACCAGGAGCGGCAAGGTCCACAGCAGGGTGTAGCCAAAGTTCTGCCCCGCCTGCGCGTAGGTCGACACTCCGCCGGCGTCGTTGTCGCCGACCATGACGATGAGCCCGGGCCCAATGATGGCGATGAGGGTGAGAAGACGCGCCCGCAATCCGCGACGACCGCCGTCGTCGTGCGATGTGATGGTGCCGAAGGCACCGGTAATGGCGGTTGTCTCTTTCGAGTGTTCGCGCTGCACTCCACCTCCTTTCGTCTGTCGTGGTCGTTAGGCGCAACAACCACGCACAGATCAAAGGGGCGGGGCGCTCTCCTTTAGATACAAGCGAAGTTGTGTCGGTACGTTCGTTGCCTCGCGGCTGGTACTAGGGGGTTTCAGAGAGACCCCCTTAGAACGTGACCGAACACGGCGCGGTTCATTACTCCTCCACCGCGCTCATGCCAAACTCGGCGCGCCAACCCTGGGGCAGGAGCTCTTCGAGTAGGTCGTCGACCGTCACCACCCCGATCATCTTGTTGTGCTCATCGTCCAGCACCGGCAAGACCGTCAAGTTGAAGTCACTCATTTTTCTCGACACGCGAAGGACGTCCCAGTGGGGATGCACGTGGGCCAGCTGCGTGCGAGCGACGCTGAGGGCCAGCTCCGTGGGCCGCGCGCGCACCAGGGGCGCGATGGACGCGGCGCCGATGGGTTGACCCTCCTCGTTCACAATGAAAACGGCCTGGAGCGACTCGGCGGGGACGCGGGTCGTGCGGATTGCCTCCAGCGCGTCGGCCACCGTGGCCGTCGGGGGGACGGACACGAAGTCCGGATTCATGAGGCCACCGGCGGTGTCGGCGTTGTAGGAGAGGAGCTGTCGCACCTTGGCCTGCTGCTCGCTCGGCAGCAGCTCCAAGATCGGAAGTCGCCGCTCTTGATCGATCTCGGAGATGAGGTCGGCCGCGTTGTCGGGCTCCATGCGCGAGAGAAGTCGCGACGCCTCGGCGTTAGTGCGCGACTCCAAGAACTCCAGCTGATGGGTGGTGTCAAGTTCTTCGAAGACGTCGGCTTCGAGTTCACGGTCGAGCCCCACGGCTTCAATGATCTCCTCGCCCTCTTCGTGACTGGCCTGTTCCACTAAATCGGCGATCTGGGCCGGGTGAAGCTTGGCGAGTTTGCGATAGGGAATGCGAAGACGCGCGCTCGGCACGTGCGAGACGAAGGGTTCGATGGAGGCGAAGTCGACAATGGTGTCGGCTTGCACGTGCGAACCGATCCGGTGTCCGAGTACTCGTCGAAGGAAGGACCGCCGTCCCGGGTCCACGCCCACGACCTCCCAGCGCCCCTCAACCTGGGCGATCTCGATCTCGCTGGCGATGATGATGCGACCCCGGACCAGGTTGATCAAGTGTCGCGCGAGGAGGTCCTCGGCCAACAACATCTCGCCGGGGCGTCGCTCGAAACGGCGAAGGTCAACTCGTCGACCTTCGAAGGTCATCCGCCCTTGGGCCAGCCCCCCAATTTTCTTGATCGACACGAAGAGGTCCCGGCCCTCGATGCGCACGACCACTCCTACGATCGGCGGGTGCGGATCGTCGCCGAGGCGCGCGACCAGGTCCTGGACGCGCCCAATCCGGTCACCGCGAGAGTCGAAGATCGGGCGGTGCAGGAACGTAGAGAGGTGAAGAATGTCAGCCACGGCAAGCCTTAACAGCCCCATAAGGCTAGCCCCTCGTCGGAGGGATTCCTAGGGGCGTTCGGCGTGGGGCGTGAGTGAAGCGCGCCATCACCTCGGCGACAAAGTCGACGTCGTCGTCACTCACGCCCGCGTGCGTCACGAAGCGCGCTCGCTGGGGCGCGAGGGTACCGCCCTCGACGCCCAGGTGTGACAACTCCTCGACCATTCGGCGCGCCTGAGGGTGATCAAAGGCGACGATGTTGGTTCGACAGGTCGTCGGGTCGTAGTTCGACTCGGGAAAGGCGAACGCAAAGAGTTCCGCGAGTTGTCGCGCGCGCCGGTGATCGTCGTGCAGTCGTTCGATCATCGTGTCGAGGGCGACGAGTCCGGCCGCCGCCAAAAAACCCGCTTGGCGCAGGGCCCCGCCCAGACGTTTCCGCTCGATCCGGGCGCGTTCCATCAACTCCGCCGGTCCGGCCAAGACTGAACCCACGGGAGCGCAGAGCCCCTTGGACAGACACGTCATCACCGTGGTGGCGCTCGCGGCGTAGCGCGCGGCGCTCGCTCCGGTGGCGACGACGGCGTTAAAGAGTCGCGCACCGTCAAGATGCAACGAACGATCTCCGATCGCGCCCGAGAGTCGCTCCAGGTCCTCGACCTCCCAGGGCACGCCGCCGGAGAACATGTGGGTGTTCTCCACCGACACCACTTCCACGTGGGGCTGATGATCACCTTCGGACTCAATGATCTCCACGACGTCCGCGAGGTCGAGCGCGCCGTTGGTGTCATCGACCGTGGCGAACTGGGTGGCGGAGTTCCGCGCGGCCGCACCCATCTCGAAGCTCACCACGTGTTGGTGGCGACCGGCCACCACCAGATCTCCGGGCCGGGACAGTACGCGCAGCGCGATCTGGTTGGCCATGATGCCCGAGGCGACAAACACGGCGGCTTCTTTGCCCACCAACTGAGCGAAGCGGGTCTCGAGTTCGTTCACGGTGGGGTCCTCGCCGTACCCGTCGTCGCCGACGACGGCCGAGGCCATCGCCGCGCGCATGGCCTCGGTGGGCTGGGTCACGGTGTCACTACGTAGGTCAACCCGTCGAGCCATGGTCGAAGGCTACCGGTTCATAAACTGCCGTCATGAGTGACAATATCGACAACATCCTCAAGCGGCTGGCACATCCCAGCGTGAACGATCAACTGGGCATCGAACTGGTATCGCTGTCCCCGGAAAAAGTAGTCATGCGGGTCGAGGTCGGACCGAAGGTTCTCCAACCCTTCGGTATCTTGCACGGCGGGGTCTCCGCACTCTTGGCCGAAGGTGCCGCCTCGGTGGGTGCTGCCGTGAGTATCGGACCCGGTCAGATGGCCGTCGGGACGGAACTCAACTGCTCGCACCTTCGAGCCATGAGCTCGGGCATGCTCACCGCGACGGCCTTACCGATCCGTAAGGGCCGAACGGTGCAGGTTTGGGGCATTGAACTGCGCGATGATGATGATCGGCTCATCTGCGTCGCGCGCTGCACGTTGCAAGTCATCTCGACACCGGGGGCCAACTAGGGGGTTCACGTAGACTTAAGCCACCACGAGCCGTCGAAGGGGCTGACATGGGCGCACGCTTTATTGGTTGGGGAACCGCTGTTCCCGATCGAATCGTCACCAACGTAGAACTCTCCCAGACACTGCCGACCTCCGATGAGTGGATTCAAGAACGTACCGGCATCAAAGAGCGCCGCATCGGTGGCACCGTTATCGGCTTGGGCGTTGAGGCGGGCACGCGGGCGTTAGAAGACGCCGGCATTGAACCAAGCGACATTGACTTCTTAGTCCTAGCGACCAGCGCCGCTGATCGCCTCACGCCCAACGCGCCGATGATCGCGCACGCCATGGGCCTCAGCTGTGCCGCCATGGACGTGAACGCGGCCTGCAGCGGCTTCATGTACGCCGTGCGTACGGCGCAGGGACTCCTCGAAACGGGCAACAAGCGAGTTCTGGTCATCGGCGCCGAGCACCTGTCACGCTTTGTCGACTGGAGCGACCGCAACATGGCGGTGTTGTTAGCCGACGGCGCGGGCGCCGCCGTGTTGGAGTACGACCCCACCGAAAACGACATCCTCTCCTTCGTCTTGGGCTCCGACGGCGCGGCCGCGGAGTTGTTGACCTGCGAGCACAATGGCTTCTTCCAGATGGACGGCGCCGAGGTCTTCCGCCGCGCCGTGCGGGTGGTCGTCGACTCCTCAGAGAGGGCCCTGGCCACGGCCGGCATCACCGCAGACGAGCTGAGCCTGGTGATCCCCCACCAGGCCAACATCCGTATCATCCAGGCCGCCTGCCAGCGGCTGAACGTGGAGATGGACCGCGCGGTCGTAGTGATCGACCGCTACGGCAACACCTCCAGTGCCTCTATTCCCTTGGCTTTTGCCGACGCGCGGGCCAACGATCGTATTCACAAGGGCGATTACGCCCTGCTGACCGGCTTCGGGGCGGGCATGACGTGGGCCTCGGCGGTCATAAGGTGGTCGAAATGAGCGGTCCCTCTCTCGTCATTTTGGCCGCCGGCCGAGCCCGTCGATACGGCGGAGTCAAGCAGTTGGCCCCCGTCGGCCTTCACGGTGAAGGAGTTATCGACCTCATCGCCTCGGACGCCTACGCCGCGGGCTTTGACGACATCGTCATCGTCATCAACCCCGACACCGGACCCGAAATTCAAGAGCACGTGGCCAGGAACTGGCCGAAGGACCATCGCGTCACCTTCACCCGCCAACTCAATCTTCGCGGAACCGTCGACGCCGTGTTGGCGGCTAAAGACAGCCTCGATCTCACCCGGCCTTTCGCGGTGTCGAACGCTGATGATCTCTACGGTCGCGAGTCATTTTTGAAGCTCGGCAACCACCTGGCCACGAGTTCGAACAACTGCCTCATCGGTTTTGAGTTGGAGCGCGCTCTGGTCGGTGAGCTGGCGGTGTCGCGGGGAACGTGCGTGGTCGTGAACGGTCATCTGACCGACATTGTCGAAAGGCGAAACGTATCGGCCACCCTCGAGGGCTACCTCGCCGAGGACGGACTCGAGCCGGCCATACTCCACCCCCAAACCACGGTCTCCATGAACCTCTGGGGTTTTCAGCCGTCGATCGTTCCTCACATGCACCAGGCGATCGTCGAGCACGACTTCGCTCAGGAGAAGGAGATTCAGCTCTCCACCTTCGTGGGCCAGATCCTTCATCGCACCCCGTACCGTTTCGACGTCATCAAGACGTCGTCTCGTTGCATCGGGGTTACCCACGCCGACGACTTGCCGTTAGCGCAGATTCTGGTGCGCGAAGAGATCGAAGCGGGCGAACGGCCCGAGTTCGCTTTCGTTGATTAGCTCAGTGCCAGTCGCGCGAGGGCGCGGCGGCACCGATGGTGAGCGGCTCGACAAACTCCGCACTCAACGTCACGACGCCCTGTCCTCGTTCGAGTGATCCTCGAATCACCATGGCCGGCGCGTACCCCGCGATGCGTTCCCAACGGGCCCACGCCCCCTTAGAGAAGATCACGTTCACGTGGCCGGTCTCGTCTTCTAGGTTCACGAAGACCGCTCCGTTAGCCGTCTCGGGGTGCTGACGGTGCGTGACCACGCCGGCCACCGCCACCCGCGTGCTCTCGACCGACAGGAGCGCACTCGCGCGCGTCACCCCGCGAGCGTTCAGCTCCTCACGCACCAGCGCCATCGCCGTCGCTTCGGTGGTGAGGCCCATCGACCACAGGTCGTCCGCGACGCGCTCTAACTCACTGGTGACGGGCAGCGGCGGCGCCACGAGACCGGTCACCACGCCGGGCAGTCGACCGGGTAGGGCCTGGGCCGCGGCCCCGGCCGACCAGGTGAGCGCTCGTCGACTCGCTCCAAAGCCGTCCAGGGCCCCGGCCGCGGCGAGTGACTCCAGGTGGTGCTGTTGGAGACCAGCGCGGCGAACCAGGTCGGTGCTGTCGGCCCAGGGCGCGCCCGCGACGATACGTTCGGCCACGTCGGGGCCGATGGAGCGAACGTCCCCGAGCCCCAAGCGCACCGCCGGCCACTCCGGTGAGCCTTCGAGGGCGGCTCGCGCTTGTGACACATTCACGCACGGGCGCAGCACCGTGACCCCGTGACGCTTGGCGTCGGCGACGAGGCTCTGGGGCGACCAAAAGCCCATGGGCTGAGCGTTCAACAGTGAGACTAAGAACGCGGCCGGGTAGTGCACCTTGATCCAGGCCGAGCAGTACACCAGGTGAGCGAAGGAGACCGAGTGCGACTCGGGAAAGCCGAAGTTGGCGAAGGCCGCCAACGCCTCGAAGAGTTGATCGGCCGCGGCCCCGATAATGCCGTTCTCGGCCATGCCGGCGTAGAGACGACCTTTGAGTTTCATCATGCGAAGCTCCGAGCGCTTCGAGGCCATGGCCTGACGTAACTCGTCGGCCTCGGCGGGCGAGAAGCCCCCGACGGCGACGGCCATCTCCATGAGTTGCTCTTGGAAGAGCGGAACGCCCAAGGTGCGCTGCAGGATCGGTTCGAGTCGAGGGTGCAGGTAGCTCACCGGTTCGTCCCCGCGACGGCGGCGAATGTAGGGGTTGACCGCGTGACCCTGAATGGGACCGGGGCGAATCAGGGCCACCTCAATGACGATGTCGTAAAAGCAGCGCGGCTGCACGCGCGGCAGCGTCGCCATCTGCGCGCGCGACTCCACTTGAAAGATCCCCACCGTGTCGGCCTCACACAACATGTCATAGACCGCACTCTCTTGGGGCAACGCGGCCAGGTCAATGGTGACGTCGTGAAAGGCCTCGACGCTCTCGACCGCTCGGTGCAGCGCCTCGAGCATGCCCAGTCCCAAGAGATCGAACTTCACCAAACCAATGGCGGCGCAGTCGTCCTTATCCCACTGCAAGACGCTGCGTCCGGGCATACGTCCCCACTCGACGGGACAGACCTCCAAGACCGGTCGATCGCAGAGCACCATACCGGCTGAGTGGATGCCGAGATGACGCGGGCGATCTCTCAGTTCCCCGGCCATGGTGGTGAGTATCTCCGACACCGCGGGGTCCGAACTGGTCATGGTCGAGCGATCAACGTGGTCGCGAATGTAGTTGGCCTCTTCCTCGCTGTGTCCGAGCGCTCGGGCCACGTCACGCAGCGCCGACTTCGAGCGGTACGTGATGACGGCCGCTACCTGGGCGGCGTGGTGGCGCCCGTAGCGCTCGAACACGTACTGGATCACTTCTTCGCGTCGTCCCGACTCGATGTCGACGTCGATGTCGGGCGGACCGTCACGGGCTGGCGAAAGAAAACGCTCGAAAAAAAGGTTGAGCGCCACGGCGTCGGCGTTGGTGATACCGAGTGAGTAACAGACCGCCGAGTTGGCGGCCGAACCTCGCCCCTGACAGTAGATGTTGTGGGTGCGACAGAACTCGGTGATGTCCCAGACGGTGAGAAAGTACCCGGCGAAACCGAGGGTCTTGATGACCGAGAGTTCGTGGTCAATCTGGCGCCATGCGCCCAGCACCCGTTCGCTCTCGCGCGGCCCGTAGCGCTGCGTCGCGCCGGCGGCCACGATCTCTTCTAAGTAGGACTGCTCGTCGTGACCGGGGGGCGTCACGAACGCCGGAAGATTCGGCGCCACCAGCCGCAGATCGAAGGCCAGGTCGTTGACCAGTTCCCCGGCCACGTCCACGACCCCCGGCCAGCGCGCGAAACGGCGGCGTTGCTCGGCGTCACTTCGCAGGTGCGCGAGCGGCGAGGCGCTCAGCCAGCCCTCCATCTCTTCCAAGCTCTGACGAGCCCGGATCGCCGAGAGCACGTTGGCTCGGGGGAAATCGCGCGGCGAGGCGTAGTGCACGTTGTTGGTCGCCACGACCGTCACGTGAGCCTGCACCGCAATCTCGGCCAGCGCGTCGTTGCGCGCGATGTCGTCGGGTGCCCCGTGATCCCAGATCTCCACGGCCACGTTGTCGCGTCCGAAGCGTTCACTGAGTCGTGCCAGCGCCCGACGTGCGGCGCTCGGCCCCTCGGCCATCAGCGCTCTGGTGAGGGGCCCTTTACGACACCCCGTCAACACCAGCCACTCGTTCGCGGCACTCGATACCTGCTCGAGCGAGAAACGGGGGGAACCTTTCTCCCCTCGCTCTAAGTGGGCCAGGGAGAGCATCCGTGAGAGCGCCGCGTAGCCCGAGGGCGAGCGGGCTAAGAGCACCAGGTGCTCACCCGAGGGATCCGAGACCCCCACACGATCATCCTTCGCCCCCAGCGCCACCTCCGCGCCAAAGACGGTGCGTAATCCGAGGGCGCGTGCGGCCTCGGAGAAACGCACCACCCCGTAGAGGCCATCGTGATCACAGAGCGCGAGACCGCAGAGCCCCAGACGCGTCGCTTCAACCACGAGCTCCTCCGGGTCGCTGGCGCCGTCTAAGAAGCTAAAGCCCGAGTGCGCGTGTAGTTCTCCATACGTCGCCATCAGTCATAGATTCCAACGAGCCACCACCGGTGCGACTCCGCCACCACCAACAACGCCTCGCCGCTCGCGAGCACCATCTGGAGGTGCGCGCGGCGGCGATGACGCGACCACCAACGCTCCACGAGCGGCCAGGGTCCGGCGTGCCAGATGATCTCGCGACGTAGCGGCGAGGAGAAGATCACCGTCGTCGGTTCGGCGCTCAAGGTGCCCCGCGTACTCAAGACCACCGGTCGATTCACGGCGTCACGTAGTTGCAACGGCACCGGATGGGCCAACGTCGTGGCGGGCGAGGGGGCCGCGAGTTGACCGGGCCAAGGAGCCACGTCGCGCACGTTCGCCTGGGGTGATCCCCAGGGCACGAGGGTGGCGCGGTCCTCGGGTCCGCGGCCCCCTCGAAGCGACGCCACCACCACGGCCTGGGCCCCGAGGCGTCGTCGCACGCGGTGTGCCGCGGCGTCAGCGCGGTCGTCGCTGGCCCCGCGTTGACCGAAGAAGCCCTGCTGCTCTTCGAAGAACTCCTCTTCCCCGCGCAACAGCGCGAGACGACGCGCGAGACGGGGGTCACGTTGACCTTCCATCTCCGAGAGTTCGCCGCGCGCGACGCGATGGAGGTAGAGCGCGTGGCGGTTGAAGCGCTCCCCCACACGCGCGGGATCTACGTCGGCGAAAGCGCCCACGGTGTGCAGCCCTAAACGCTGGCACGTGGTCGTGAGATCTTTACGTCCTAAGACGTCGAGCGGTTGCGCGCGACGAAAGGCGTCACTGGAGCCGAGCGGCACCACGAGCTCACGTTGGGCCGCGAGTTCCGCACAGAAGAGCCCTTCGGCCACGCCGAGTTTGGGCTCGATGCCCACCACCTCGAGGACGCACTCACGCACGAGTCGCATCACGGCCTCGTCACCACCGAAGAACCGACTCGGTCCGCGAAGCGGTAGGGCGTAGAGACCGAGACGTACCACCTCACTAAAGGGACAGAGAGCATCGAGCGCGTCAAGCACGCTCAGCGTGTTGCGCAACGTCGAGCCGTCAGGCTGCTCCAGCGCGAGGGACTCCACCCACACGGCGAGTAACTGCTCCATCTAGTTCGCCTCAGCGCGGCCGCGACGATTGGGCACGACGACGACGTGCTCGGTCCCGCGCGCCGCTTCGCCTCGACCACTGACGTGCACCGTGAGATAGCGCGCGTCCAGTCGTGAAGAGGCGACCCACTCGGCCTGGGTCACGCGGAAAAAGAGATCAGCCGGCAGCGGCCACGGAGCGCGGGGCTCACTGAGAGCAATCAACACAGTGCCGCGTTCACGCACGCGGTCCATCAGTCGTCGTGCGGCCCCGTGAGCGGCCCGCGAGGGTGGCCGCACCAGAAGAAGATCAACGCCGTCGAGCAGATCGGCCGCCGACTCGGCCCACGCACCGCGCGGACGAGGAACGAAGAGCACACGTCGAAGATCGACCCCGAGCTCGGCCATCGCCACCACGCCGGGATCGTCGACGCCGACAACGGCCGCCCAGTGACCGAGCGCGCTGGCCTCACTCAAAAGACTTAAAGCGAGACTCAGTCCCCCGAGGCCGACCGGCGCTTGCACTACGACGGTCGAGCCACGGCGAAGTGCGCCGCCCGGAACGAACGAGCGCCACGGCTCACCGAGGGGCACGGTACGGCTCTTCGCCAGCGACACCGGGCGCACGTGAGCGAGGAGTTCGGGGGAGAGGGAGGGTCGAGGTGGCGAAAAAGCGAACATATGTTCGTAGCGTAGTTACTCCGCGTCACACGCGCCAATGGCACCAATTTCCCGCCAAACTGTTGGCTATGTGCGGTCGCATCGCCCTCTTTACTCCCCCAGCTCACCTGGCCCGGTTCCTGGACGCGGCCCTCGCCGCGGGTCTTGACCCCGATGCCCCGCCCAGCTGGAACGTGGGACCCCAACGCACCCTCTTCGCCGCGCATGAGTACGCCGGGGCGCGCGTACTAGACAGCTACCGATGGGGACTCGTACCGAGTTGGGCCAAGGATCCCACCATCGGCAACAAACTCTTTAACGCGCGCGGTGAGACGATCGGCGAAAAACCATCCTTTCGCACCGCCTTCGCCCAGCGTCCCTGCGTGATACCGGTCAACGGTTTTTACGAGTGGGACCACCGTCTCGGACGTCATCGCGAGCCGTACTACTTCACCCGTAGCGACGAGGACCTCCTACTCCTCGCCGGACTCTACGAACACTGGCGCAACCCGAACGACGGTGAGTGGATCGCGACCTGCACCGTCGTCACCACCACGGCGAACGCGGACGTAGAGGAACTTCACGATCGCATGCCCGTGGTCTTGGGTCTCGACGAGGTTGAGACGTGGCTGAACGTGGCCGACTACGAACCCGCGCAGCGCCTGGCCCTCGTGCGACCCGCGCGCGCGGGAACGTTGAGGCACCACGAAGTAGGCAAGGCTGTTGGTTCAGTGAAGAATGACGGGCCACAGCTCACCGAACCCGTGGAGCGTCAGTCACTGTTCTAATTCGTTGCGATCAGTGAACTAGTGCCCGGACGGCCGAAAACCCCGAGTGACCAGTGAGCCGAAACTCACCCGCCCCTCGGGGTTTCCGAGGCACACCAACTATGTTCCGTGTCGGACAGAACATCTTTGATGGCAGGCACTCCACGTCATTTGCCCGTGCCGACCAGCGGACCGAACTCCGCTACCCGTTGGAAGATCTCCGTTCCTCTTGCGAGGCCCCTCATCCTTCCACCTCTTCGCTCCTTGCGGTTTGAAGATTCGTTGGCAGGTACTACGTGGACTACGAGTGATACTGTGCCAGAGATTCTCTCCCCCACCAAGGCCTCCGGGGGAAATCAAACACTTATGCCCAGCATTGGGATACTTATCCACCATTTTCGTTTCTCGGTGATCACATACCAACCACTTAGTCGCACCTTTTTCCACAGAATCGCGTATCGCGAGGGCGTGGTTGGGTGACATTTCGTACCGCCCGGGTGGCGTCGGGACGGCGTCGGACGAACTACGACTCTGTAGTTCGCTCCAGCCAGCGTCCGTGCGCGTGGCACCACCCCCAACGCCGCGACGGGGAGTCGGGACCGGTCACAACCACCTGCGACGCCGCCCGATGATGCGCCGCTTCGTCCACGTCGACGCCGGGAATGTGTATCCGCGATGACTCGATGGAGACCCACGCGACGTTGTCGTCTCGACAGCGACGCGCGAGCTCTGAAAAGTACTCGAGGCGTTCATCGGTCGAAAGATAAAAGGCCACCCACGTATTGACGACGATGGTGAGAGCACCGTCGTCGCACAACGACAGGGCCTCCCCGAGTCGTTCCTTGGCCGTTCCTCGCAACATCGTGGCGCGGGGCCAAGTGGGCCGGGCCGCCACGACGGCGTCGAAGCGGTCGTGACGTCGGCGCTGTTCGGGCCAAAGGCACGCCTTCAGCCACAGTCGGTCGTCGTCGTTCCCGAGATCCAGTGGGTAGGGATCGACGCCCACGCGTTGATGTACGTGGGGCAGCGGACGGGAGCGGTCTACGGGGGTCAGGTCATCGCAGACCAACGTCAAGGGATTGCCGTCATCTCGTGGGCGAACCGGAAACTGATCGAAACAGAGGTTAATTCCCGCGGACGTGCCGACTTCTACAACGTTGATCGATGACCGATCACCCGCGAGATCCCTAATCACCGCCTGCAGAACTGCGCTGCGACCGGGTTCGTTGGTCTGGGTCGAACGCCAGAGTTCCTTGGCCACGACGTCGGGGGTGTGGTGCAGAACCTCGAGTACTCGCTCGGCCGCGCCCCGAGGGTCGTCGAGTCGCCCGTGGCGCACGTGCTCGTAGAGAGGTCCGAGCACGGGGTGGCCCCGCAGCCCCGCCAGCTGCAGGGCCGCGAGGATGAGCATGGGATTGCGCTGTTCGACGCGCACACTGGCCAAGAGCGAGAGAGCCACTTCGTCGTCCTCGAACGTAGTGACGAGAGCGCTATAGAAGGGCAGCTCGTCGTGGTCCTCGGGAGCGAACGCGAAGTGATAGCGCTTACGTGCGTCGGTGAGATCGAGCGAGTCACTCAAGGTACCCCAGCCTACGGCGCCTCACTCTCACGGCGACCGCTGAAAGTCGTTACGTCGAGACGGCCTTCACCGGCGCGACGGCGCGCACCAAGCGGCTGAAGACCACGATGTTTGACTCGTAGTGACCGGTGTGGTGGTCAAAGGCACCGCCGCAGGTGACGAGTTCGAGCGACGCAAAGCCGTGCGAGCCGTACACCAGACGGTCGGGAAAGGACGTCTTGGCGAACTCCATAACGCGGGTCACGATGAAGTGGGTAACCGTGCCGTCGGCGAGGGCGACGGCGATGGTGTTACCGGCCTTCAGCCGTTTGAGATTGAAGAACGTGCCCGGTCCGAGATAAGAGTCGGCGTGACCGAGAATGACGGCCGAGCCGACGCGCCCGGGTGTCGGACCGTCGACGTACCAGTCGACCACGTGCGCGCTGGTCGGCACCATGATCTGATGATCGGGTTGGAGTCCCAGCGTGCCGACCGCGATGTTGATGCTGACGGCCGGAATCTCTAATCGCACCGGCCGTGAGCTAGGGAGTTGGGCCACGCGGGGTGACACGTTTACGACGTCGTGCGGCTGGACAGGTGACTGGGAGAGAACGATCGAGGTCGGTACGCGCTGCGGCAAGCTGCTCAGTAAGGCGACCACACCCACGCTCAGAGCGATCGCGGCGGCACCCCACCACATCCACTCGCGACGAGAGCGTCCCTTACGTATCGACATGGCCGCCTACGTTTCGCGTGGAGAGACTGGTGCGACTAATGACGGCGACGGCGAGTGCGCACGGCGAGGGTTCCGGCAATCACAGAACTAGCCACCGCGACCAGGCCGATCAAACCGAGAGGTGAGAAGCTCGACCCCGCGGTGCCGCCTTCGCCGGTCTGCGGTGCGCCGAGCGGAATGATCGTCCCTGTGCCCGAAGAGGACGCCGGCTTCGTTGACGTACCGGCACCCGACGCCGTCACCGGGTGACTCGTTGTGGGTGTGGTGGTGGGAGTCGTGGGCGTCTTCGTCGTGGTCCCGCCTGTCCCCGGCGTCGTCGTGGTAGTCGAGGTAGTCGTGGTGGTCGTCGTCGCCGTGGTCGCGAGACAAGTGGGCGCCGTGATCGTGTTGTCGTCCAGCGTCACCGCACCGGTCTGAGCCAGGGCGCGCCCGGCGAGACTCGCGCCCGTGTTCATGGTGATCGAGGTCAACGCGAGAATTGTCCCGACGAAACTCGTCGAGGTGCCCAGGGTCGCGGAACTACCTACCGTCCAAAAGACGTTGCAGGCCTGGGCTCCGCCTTCGAGAACGACCGAACTCGCCGCGTCGGTCGTCAGCGTGGAGCCAGCTTGAAAGATGAATACGGCGTTGGCGTCTCCACCCGCGTTGAGCGTCAAGGTTCCCGTGAGGGAGAGAGCGCTGGCAGACTGATAGACGCCGGGCACCAAGGTCGTACCCCCGAGGGTGCCCGCGGCGACGGTGGTAAAGGGAGTATCGCTCGAAGCGACCCCGAAGGCCGCGGTCGAGGAGTTCTGCGCGGCCAAGGATGCGGCGTCCGCCGCGTCGGTCGTGCCCGACGCGAGACCCGGCGGAAATCCGGTGATCGAGGTTCCCGGCGACAGACCCACGTCCCCGGTGATAACGCTGGGCCCCGTGTTGGTCACGGTGGAACCAGCGAGCACCGCGTACGGCGTCGCCGAGCCCAGGTTGACGGTGGTGGCGGCAAAGGCCTCGCCCTGGGAGACGCTGAGCAGCGTGAGAACCGCCAGCGCACTAACTCCGAGCACGCCAACGTTACGGCGACGAAGGCGCTGACGGGCGCTGGGAGAAGCTCGGAACTTGGAGGCAACCGAACGGGCGGAACTGCGGGCAAGGGGGACGACGGTGGGGCGCATACGACACACAACTCTCGGAGCGAAATAGTTCAGAATCAAAGAGAATGAAAACCGCTCCCTTATTAAGAATCATACAAGTTGAGTTGTTTTTTTACACCGTTCACTGACGGCGGCGGCCCTCGAGTTGAGGGACAAAAACTACCTAAGCCCTTTTCTCAAGGAACTTCCGCGCTATCTCGGGTAGTGGAGCGTTCGAGTTGCGTCGCGTGCAGTTATCGCGACGAGGGATAACTGCAATTTTACTCATTTCGATTCCAATTCGCCAACAACATTGGCACGGGAGTCCACGAGGTCCCCAGAACGTTACGAGGGCTCGCTGAAACCTTCGCTGGTCCTCGATTCCGCGTCGCCCCGATCGCTCGTGACGGCGCCGCGACGTTGGCGCCGCATGGTGAGTCGCAACTGCGCCACGCGGCCGACGCCGATAGCCAGAACGACAACAGCCCCCGCCAACGCGGCCGCCAGAAGGGCCACGGCGATCGGTATGTGGCCGTTGGTCGAAAAGAACTCGATGCGCACGTCACGGGTGTTTTGCGCAATGAAATCAATCAGCGCGACGCCAAAGAGCACCGCCACGCTGATCGCCACCCACGCCGCCGAGGTGCGGGTATGACGAAAGCCCTCCTCGTGGTGTTTGGCGTGACCTTCACGCTGACGCTTGGCGTCTGCGCTGGTGGCGGGCGACGGCACGGCTTCGCTCGCGTCCTCGTGCGACGCCCGCTCGCGGTCGCTCATGGAAGCCACGTCGAAACGCGTAAGAGGAAAGGGTCTTTGGTGGAGGTGATGGGATTCGAACCCACTGCCTCTACATTGCGAACGTAGCGCTCTACCAATTGAGCTACACCCCCGAAGAGGTTTCTACTTTACCCCAAGGCCCGTCGAGGCGACTCGCGCTGCCAGTCCTCTTCGTCGGGGTTGTAGTACTCAGAGACAAACACTGGCTCATACTGTGGAGCGTACTCCTCGTCTCGCCCATAGAGTGGTGCGACGCTGGCGAGTGGGCGGCGCTGTGGCAGGCGCACCGGTAGCGATTCCTCGCTTAGATACCCCTCACCAACGGCAAACAGTGCCAGCGCGACGAAGCACACGACGCTAAACCACGCGAGCGCGGCCAGATCTAATACGAGAGACGAACCGGTGAGGTACGCGACCAGCGTGAGCAGGAGCGCCCCGCCAAGTATTCGCAAGAACATCACTTGACGTTGGGCCTTCATGGATCGTCGACGAATTGGCGGCTCATAGTGTGAGGTGTCGAGTGATTCGCTGGGACGTGACGAGTACGCGCGCGCGTATCGATTGGTGATCGGCGCCTCGTGTGACGACTCGTCGTACTCGTAGTCTTTGTCCCACTCATCCCAGGACGATTTTGACTCCAATGTGCTGAAGGTGTCGTCCGGCTGCACCACACGTAGGTGCGGCCGACGTTCCGGAGCGGGGGTCGCTGGCACATCCGGGCGATCAAGGCGATGGACCGGCGCTACCAGGTAGTCCTGTTGGCTCAACACCTCGTGTTCGGCGTGAAACGACACGATGGACTTTTCGGTTCCACCCTCTCGAAAGCGTCGAATCACGATGGGGGCCAGCAACGCCACCCAGATGAGAGCGAGGACAATTAGCAGCATCGGACCTGCTTCAGGACGCATGGCGCTGACATTGAAGACAAATGTACTGTTGGTGCCTGAATTTTTGGTGGATGTGCAGCGTTATTTAAGCTTCGTGCAGCCCGCACTCATCCTTATCGAGTCCGACCCAGCGCCCCGAGCGTCGATCACCGGGAACGAGAGGCTTCATTGTCATCGCCGCACATCCAATCGAGGCGTACCCCTGCGCCCACAACGGGTGCTCGGGCAAGCCGTGGCTCTTGAGGTAGTACGCCACGTCGTCGTCGCTCCACGTGGCCAGGGGATTCACCTTAGCCAACTCGAATTTCTCATCCCACATCAGGATTTTCATGTGTGTGCGCGTGGCAGCGTCGACCCGCTTCACCGAGGTGATCCACGCGGGGTGATTGGCGAGAGCTCGACCGAGGGGCTCCACTTTTCGTAGCTCACAGCAGTTCGCTGTACCACAGGGCGACGCAGCGGCATCGGGGCCCGGGGTCGTTCGAGTCATGTTCAAGTTCCACGCTGATTCGATCTCTGCGGCGAAACTCAAGGTCTCGGGGAAATGTCCCCCAGTGTCAAGAAAGATGATCTCGGTCGTGGGTTTTAGTTCGTGCACCATGTGCAACAGCGCCACGTCCTCAAAGGAGCAGGCCATCGCCACGTCGTCACCGAAGCGCTCGAAGGTCCACGAGAGGATCTCCAGGGGCGTTGAACGTTCGAAGCGAACGTTGACCTCATCTAACTCATCGAGTAGATCGGAAGTGGGGGCTATCGGAGGCATTCTCATCACTGTCTAGGTTTCTCTAGTGCCTAACTAGAATACAATGAGCCCACCAAAACCATGTCGACGACCTTGCACACCCCCCACTCAACCGACCATCTTGACGTTCTGGAGTCCCACGCCCTCTTTATCTTGCGAGAAGTGGTGGCTGAGTGTGAACGACCGGTCCTTTTATTTTCGGGGGGCAAAGACTCGGCCGTCCTGCTTCACCTGGCGGCAAAAGCCTTCGCGCCCCAGCAACTCCCCTTCCCCGTGCTCCACATCGACACGGGTCAGAACTTTGCCGAAGTGCTGGACTTCCGTGATCGCACGGTGGACGCCGTAGGGGCCCGCCTGATCGTCGCCAAGGTTCAAGACTCCATCAACGAGGGCAAGGTGGTCGATCCCGGTCCGCTCGGTTCACGAAATCGCCTCCAAACGGTCACGTTGTTAGATGCCATCACCGAGAACAAGTTCGACGCGGCCTTTGGCGGAGCGCGCCGCGACGAAGACAAGGCGCGAGCCAAGGAAAGAATTCTCAGTTTTCGCGACGCCTTCGGCCAGTGGGATCCTCGCCAACAGCGACCCGAACTGTGGCAGCTCTATCAGGGCAAGGTGAATCCCGGCGAACACGTGCGGGCCTTCCCTCTCTCGGACTGGACCGAGCTGGACGTGTGGCAGTACATCGGACGAGAGAAGATGGATCTTCCTTCGATCTACTTCGCGCATGAACGCGACGTCGTCCTGCGCGACGGGATGTGGCTGGCCGTCGGGGAGTTCGTCGAGCCGGGTCCGAAAGAAGAGGTCGTGCGACAGACGGTTCGTTTCCGCACGGTCGGTGACGCTAACTGCACGGGTGCGGTTCTCTCGCGCGCCGACACCATCGAATCGATCATCGACGAAGTAGCGATCGCCAACGTCTCCGAACGAGGCGCCACGCGCGGCGACGACAAGTTCTCCGAGACGGCCATGGAAGACCGCAAGCGCGAGGGCTACTTCTAATGGAACTCGCGACGAAAGATCTACTGCGACTCGCCACCATTGGCTCGGTCGATGATGGCAAGTCCACGTTGATCGGTCGTCTTCTCGTCGATACTCGTCAACTGTTCGACGATCAGCTCGACGCCGTGGTGAGCGCCTCGGAGAAGCGCGGCGTGGGCGACCTCGATTTGAGCTTCATCACCGACGGTCTTCGCGCCGAACGCGAGCAGGGCATCACTATCGACGTGGCCTATCGCTACGCCACCACGCCGACGCGAAAGTTCATCATCGCCGACTGTCCGGGCCACGTGCAGTACACGCGGAATATGGCGACCGGCGCCTCCACCGCCGATCTCGCCCTCGTCGTCTTGGACGTCGCCTCGGGGCTCAAGGAACAGACCCGTCGACACCTCTGCATCGCCGCCCTGCTGGGGGTGCGATCCATCATCGTGGCCGTGAACAAGATGGACACGGTGTCGTGGTCCGAGATCTCCTTCCAGTCCGTCGTCGACCAAATTGAAACGGTGTCGCGGGAGCTGGGCTTCACCTCAAAAGTCCTCATTCCCGTGTCGGCGCTGCTGGGTGACAACGTCGTCGAAAGCTCCGCCCGCACGCCCTGGTACGTCGGACCGACGGTGCTCGAGGCCCTGGAAGCGTCCGAGGCTGGATCGTGGGAGGTGGCCCGGGGTGCTCGCTTGCCGGTCCAATGGGTGCTTCGCCAACCCGGCGGGGGTCGCACCTACGCCGGCATGGTGAGCGGCGAGGCGTTCCACGTCGGCGACCGCGTCACGCTCTTGCCCGCCAACGTCGAGACGACCATCAAGGCCATCAACTTTGGGGGCGAGTCTCGACTGGAGGCGGTGGTGGGACTCGCGGCGGACCTCGACCTGGCGGACGAGCTCGACGCCGGACGCGGTGACCTCATCGCTAGCGCTCCGCTACCGACCATCACCAAAGAGATGGAGGCCACCATCTGCTGGTTTGGTGACAAACCTCTCAGCGTGAACGGCCAGCGCCTGCGACTGAAGCACACCACCAAGTCCACCCCGGTGCGGGTGAGGGACATCAAGGGCGTGATCGACATCGCGTCTCTCACGATCACCGACGCCTCGTCACTCTCGACCAACGAAATCGGCTTGGCTACGCTGATCACCTCGGACGCCCTCGTCGTGGACGACTATCGCGAGGATCGCGTCACCGGGAGTTTCGTCCTGGTTGACGAGGTCACCAACGCCACCGTCGCGGCCGGCATGGTCGGGCACGCATCGTTTCTCTAGTACCTTCGGGTCTCCGCCGTTTTAAGAAAGCGGGAGGAGGAAAGTGAAAAGGTTCGTCGTCACACTGCGCTGCGCCGATCGACCCGGCATCGTTCGAGCGACCAGTACCGCCATTGTCGCGTTGGACGGCAACATTCTAGAGAACGACCAGTTCACCGATCCGGTCACCGGTCAGTTCTGTATGCGAACCCGATTCGAGTCAGAGACGGCCGAGGTGGATCACGTGCGTTCGACTCTCGAGAGCGAACTCACCGAGTTCACCGCGACCCTCGGGGTTCGTCAAGAAGACGTGCTGCGTCGCGCCCTCGTCATGGTCTCGACTTACGACCACTGCCTCGCCGAACTCCTCTACCGACGAGAGCAAGGTGACCTTCCCGTTGACGTCGTCGCCGTCGTCAGTAACCATCCCGACGTAGAACCGTTGGTGACCCGCTACCACGTCCCTTTCTACGAAATCGCGGTCACGAATGAGAGCCGGGCGGCGGCGGAGAGTGAGCTGCGTCGCTTGCTCTCTCGGTACCAGGTCGATTTCGTGGTCCTCGCGCGGTACATGCAGATTCTCTCCCCGGAACTGTGCAGAGATCTGAACGGACAAGTTATCAATATTCACCACTCGTTTCTTCCGGGATTCAAAGGGGCTCGCCCCTATCACCAGGCCTACGAAAAGGGCGTCAAGCTAATTGGGGCCACGGCCCACTTCGTGACCGCCGACCTCGACGAAGGCCCCATCATCGATCAAGACGTGGTCCGTGTCAGCCACGCGCGCGTACCCTCAGAGCTCGTATCCCTCGGCCGCGACGTTGAACGAAACGTTCTGGCCCGTGCGGTAAAACTGGTCGCCGAAGACCGCGTCGCCCTGGTGGGCAATCGAACAGTGATCTTCTCTCAGTAGATCTAGTGAGCCGAAGCGACGGCGAGCTCTCGTTCGTCGAGGAACGACCACCAGGCGTCGCCAATGAGGCGAGCCGACTGGGCGACCTCCTCGTCGTCGTGTTCAGCGTCCAGGGCCCGGAGCGCGTCGAGCGTCCAGGCCGCGTGGTCGCCCTCGACGAGCCAGTGGGCGTCCCAGAAGGTCGCGGCGTCGTTTTCCACGCCGTAGTGAACCCGCAGACCTTCGGACTTCGACTTGGCAATCGCCGCGCCCTGGCTCTCGTAGGCCCACAGTCCCGCCAGGGCCGAGGCGCAGCCGCGCTCGAGTACGACCTCGTACGCCGTGAGCAACTCAGCCATCGCCGGAGAGATGGTCACGGCCCTCGCCCCGTAAAAGGTCGCGAACATCTCGAAGAGCTCGAGGTGACTCGGCGGAGCAGTCTCGTCGCGCAAGTTGTCGCGTACGGCGTCGCGCGACGTTCCCTCGGGTAGCTGTTCGGTCAGTGACTCTAGGAACGCGGGCAACATCGTCTCGAAGTAGCGGTACTGCTCGGCGTAGGAACGAAGCTCCTCGCGCGACAGATCACCCGCTTCCCACCGCTGGTAGAAAGGGTGACTCAGCAACTGTCGATCGGCCAAAGAGTTGGTTAGTGCGTCGGAAAGTGAAGTTCTCATACGGCGACGGTATCACCTTCATCCGACGCGGCAGCCGCCGCAAGAGTGACCGAGAACTAGGCGCCGGAGCGGGCGATGTGGGCGGACAGGGTGAGTTCTTCGGAGTCAGCGTCGAACTCAAGAGCCCGCCGTGGCTACCCGGTCGATTGGCCAAGATCAGTGCTCGGGGGCGGTCGCTAGCGCACGAAGAGGTCGAGGCGCCAGTCTCCCGTCTTGTCGTAGTCGCAGAGCTCATCACTCATCGAGCACATCCGGTCGAGGACCAGTGTCGGCGCGGTGCCCTCGGGTACGTCGAAGAGCAGACCGCGCTGATTGAGATCCTGACGAACCACAAACGGTGCGCCGCCCAGGAGTAGCGAAATGCGCTCACGACCGAGGCGCCGATGCGAGTGCAACAATCCGAGTGAGGACGGCTGAGGCTCACCGTTTCGCGGAGCGGTCGTCACGTAGGACGCCACCGGAACACCCGAGTTCAACCACAGGCCCAACACATTGACCCGGAGATCAGGAATGTCCTCGACCGTGACGGGAACCACGTTGCACCACCCCCGCCCGGAGCCGATCGACTCGAGTGCCGACAGCGCCTCAAGGCGGTTGTCCGAAAATATCAGTTGGCTCCGAGTCGTCATGCGACTTACGCCCATCCCAACTCGACCAAGCGAGGGTCACTGATGCCGAAATGGTGGGCCACCTCGTGAATCACGGTTTTGCGAATCTGCGCTTCGACCTCCTCCGCGCTGTTGCAGTGCTGACAGATGGTCTTTTGATAGAGCGTAATGCGATCAGGCATCACGCCGCTGTAGCTCATGGGACCGCGCTTGGTCAGAGGAATACCCTCGTAGAGACCGTACAGATTTCGTTCGGCAGCCTCATCGGTCACCATGATGGCGAGATTCTCAATCTGCGAGGAGAGTTCCGGCGGCAACGACGCGAGGGCTTCCGCCGCGAGTTCTTCGAAGCGCTCGTTGGACATTTCGTACACCCGTGAAGCGTATTGGTGGGATCATCCCCTTGAGCGGAACGCTCTCGTTTTCGACGAGTATGACATCACCCCTGACGCGGTGGTGACGACAGATGACGAATCCTGGCGAGGCCGGGATTGTCGGGCCGGTCACAGCCATGGAGGTGCCCCAAGACAGCGGCAGGCCGCACCCCTAGACACCCCTCGCGTTGATGCAGCCCGTGGAATCCGAGACCTCGTCCCAGCAACTCGCCATTCACCGACGTCACCATCCGTCCCTTCGCTTTCGCGAGGTCGGTGGGGGGAACTAACTCGACTCGCTCGAAGAGTGACTAGTTCTTGGACGCCTCGTTGTACGTCGCGTCGACGAGCGGCCAAGGTGCGAGGTCGTTACCAAACTCAACCCTCATCTTTAGCGCGGTCTGCATCCAGCGAATGCGCTCGATCGAGTTGCGAGTCGGTGATTCCTTCAATAAGAACTTGGCCTTACCGGTCAGGCTAAAGACGCCGGAGTCATCAACTTCAACCAAGTTGGCCGACACCAGGCGCGCCACACTGCGCTCAATCTCTTCGCGACCGAGGACCTCGTGGACGATGGACTCCACTGTTTCAATAACCGACGCGAGACCGCTCTCGCCTCGAAACTCGGCCACACCGACCGCTTCAAGGAAATAGACATCGCTCTTCGACCAGTCTCGGCTCATACGTCAATTGTGGCCGTCGGGGGACTTCCAGTGGCGGACTGCGTCTGCGATTATTCGGAACGAATCGACGACAATTAAAACTGCACCAGCATTGACACGAAGGCGATGGCGACCAGCATCAATAGCACATCGACCGAGCGGACCAGCTTCGTGCCGGCTCTCGGCGGCGCGACACCGTCACGAGCGATCGTCTGGGAGAGAGTTCGCTCTTCGGGCAGCGTCTTTGCCTCCAGGTGACCCGCGGCGGCGAGGTAGCAGAGCAGTCCCACAATGATCCAGGCGTGACCCAGAGTGACCGAGCTCCCTCCGCTGGAGGACATGATGAAACCCGTCACCGGCATGACGTGGAGCACTCGAGCGGCCCAGTTACGTCGTGAGGGAAAACGCGAGGCCTGCGTGGCGGCGTCGGCGCCTCGGGCGACCGCGAGTGCAGAAAAGCGCATAGCGACAAAGACGATGATCGTGGCGACGGCCGCCATGATGTGCACCACGAAGATTATGTCGTACGTAACCGATGTCGATGACGTGGCGATCACGGCTCTAACAGCAACCTCTCCGCGGCCATGTACGGATCGGTGCGACCTTCGAGCACGGCTTCGATCTCGCGCTCGTAAGCGCTCCCTCGCGCGAGGTCAATGACTCGCGATCGCAACATCGTGGCGACAACTTTGTCGAGCTCGCCTTGCGTGCGCCGACGACGGGCGGCGAAGAGATTCTCCCGGCCCAAGAAGTGACGGTGCGCGTCGATCGCTTCGAACAAGGCCTCGGTCCCGTCGTTGTTCGCGGCACTGGTTTCGACGATGAGGGGACGCCACGACCTCGCCGCCCCCAGGTCCAACATCTGCTCGAGATCGCGACGGGTCTCTCGCACCCCGGGTCGATCGGCTTTATTGATGACGAAGATGTCCGCTACTTCCAAGAGGCCGGCCTTATTGGCTTGCATCGAGTCACCCCACCCGGGATTGGTCACGACCACGGTGGTGTCCGCCTCGGAGGCGATCTCCACTTCCATCTGACCCACCCCGACGGTTTCCACGAGCACGACGGGGAACAACACGGCGCCGAGAACCCGCAGGGCTTCGGGCACGGCGAGCGAGAGACCGCCCAAGTGTCCGCGAGTAGCCATCGAACGAATGAAGACGTGTTCGTTCGTCGCGTGGTCTTGCATTCGAATACGGTCACCAAGAATCGCTCCCCCCGTGAAGGGCGAGCTGGGGTCTACACACAACACCGCAATCTGATCGAACGACTCCGCGTCATCCACGCGTCCACGCTCCAGAGCGAGAGTGATGAGGCGATCGGTCAACGTCGACTTGCCGCTCCCGGGTGGGCCCGTGAGTCCCACCACGTACGGCGCCGGTGCGCCGTAGGCCAGGGTCACGGTGTCACGGTGATGGGCGCCGCCGGACTCCACGTACGTGAGCAGTCGCGCCAGCGCCGTGCGCGATCCCTCGCGGGCCGCGACGAGCAGATCGGATGGTTCGCGCGAGATCATTCGAACCGCTCCACGTTCGCACCGAGTGAGTGAAGTCGTGCGACGAAGTCGTCGTAGCCGCGATCCACGTGTTCTAAGCCCTCCAGTTCCGTCTCTCCCTCGGCCACCAGGCCCGCGAGCGTTAACGCCGCGGCGGCCCGGATGTCGCTGGCGCGTACCGAGGTTCCCGTCAGTCGCTCGACACCGCGAATCATGGCGTGATGGCCTTCGGTGGTGATGTTCGCGCCCAGACGAACAAGCTGGTCGACGTAGCGAAACCGACCCGCGAAGAGATTCTCCGTGACCACCGAGACTCCCCCGGCAACGCTCAACATCGTGGTCAGCAGCGGTTTGTAGTCGGTCGCCACCCCGGGGTAGGGCAAGGTCGCGATGTCGACCGCTTGGGGTCGTCCGGTGGCTCGAACCGCCACGCCGTCGCCGCCTCCCTCCACCACCGCGCCCATGGCTTCGAGTTTTCGTAGCAGCATCACCATGTGTTCAGCCCGCGCGTCGAGCACTCGCACGTGACCCCCGGTGATGAGTCCCGAGGCCAAGTACGTCGCCGAGACCACGCGGTCAGTGACAACCTCGTGGTGCGTCGGTTGCAGGATTTCGACGCCATCAATGGTGAGTAGCGACGTACCGAGTCCCTCGATGCGGGCCCCCATGGCGAGGAGCTGCGCGCCGAGGTCCGCCACTTCGGGCTCGCGCGCGGCGTTGTCAATAATGGTGCGACCTTCGGCCAAGACCGCGGCCATGAGGAGGTTGTCCGTCGCGGTGTGACTGGGGTACTCGAGCGTGACGCGCGTGGCGTGCAGTCGCGGTGACGACCGGGTGGCGTGGATCGAGGTCCGATCGTTGTGAAAGGTGGCGCCCATGGCGCTCAGTCCTTCCGTGTGAAAGTTGATCGGTCGCTGACCGAAATCGTCGCCGCCCGGGAGGGCCATGTTGGCTTCGCCGCAACGCGCGAGGAGCGGACCGAGGATGACAATCGACGCGCGCATGGTCTCAAAGAGATGCGACGGCGCCACGGGGTGAAGGTCCTTCGCCTCCGGTACTACCACGCGAAGTTCGTGAGCGCTCGGTTGATCGACGCGACAACCGAGCGCCACGAGCAACTCGCTCATCACCGCCACGTCACTGATTCGAGGCACGTTGGTGAGGTGGTGTTCGCCCGTCGCGAGAAGGCAGGCCGCCATCTCTTTAAGGACAGCGTTCTTCGCGCCGTACGCTCTCACTTCGCCCTCCAGGGGTCCGGCGGGCTTTACGACGAGAGAACTCACCCTCCAAGTATTGCCGTTTGAGACGAATCGCAAAGCCGGTTAATTCGAACCAAACGAAGGGCGGAGTACGATGGCCCGGTGCAGCCACCACTACGGCCTGATCGCAACATTGCGCTTG
>JAOBWI010000054.1 GCA_025463285.1 Acidimicrobiaceae bacterium
ATATCTGAACGGAAATCCCAGCCACGCCCCTTTCTACAGCATCAGCATCATCGATGGTAAGGAACACGTATCTGCGCCGTCATCGAGCAAATCAGTTTCAGCTACAGCCACGGCCTGCGACGGTGCGTTTACCTAGATCGCATTGGATCCGTGTCGGAGAACCGTGGTCAACAGTCGCTGATCGAAGTATTCGTAGCGGACTTCATGAGCCCACAAGCGCTCAAACTTGTGAACACAGTACGACTCTGAGTCGATGCCATATTAGAGATCGAAGGGGTGTGTCGAAAGCGCAGCGAGCACGACGTAAATTGACGCCGCAGATCGAAGTGATGATCGTATCGAAACCTAGAAGTAGTGGGGCCGCGGTGACTCGTGAATCGCGGGAGGGAACTCCGGCTGATTGGCGAGGAGCCGAGCGAAAGCGCTTGCGAGTCCCTCGGCGTCGAGGCCGAGCTCGGCCAGCAGGTCGTCGGGCTTGTTGTGCTGGAGGTACGCCCGTGGCACACCCATGATGCGAGTGGTGGGGAAGGGCCGCTCTAACTCCTGGGCGCGCGAACGTACCGCCGAGACCATGAAGGTGCCCGCACCGCCCTGGCGAGTGCCGTCTTCGACGGTAATCACGCGCTCGTGAGTGACGGCGTCATCGATCATGCGCGCGTCCGGTGGCAAAACCCGCACGTCGTAGAGCGTGACGCGCTTGGCCTCCTCGCCGAGCAGTTCCAACGCCGCGTAGGCAGTGGGGGCCATTTTGCCGACGGCCAGAACACACAGTGATCCGTCGCCCCGCACAATCTCGCGCGCATCCAAACCGGAGCCGACGTGGCCGTCGAAAGGCTTCGGATCAGTCTTGGGATAGCGGATGGCCGTGGGGGAGCTCATGGAGAGCGCCGTCTCGAGCATCACCGCGATCTCCTCGGCGCTCGAGGGAGCGAAGATCGTGAGATTCGGAATGGCCAGGCAGAGCGCCATGTCGAGGAGTCCGTGGTGACTGGGCCCGTCGTCGCCGGTAATCCCCGAACTCTTGAAGACGAAGACCACGGGCAGGTTCAACAGTCCGACGTCCAGATTGGCCTGGTCGAATGCGCGTGAGAAGAAGGTGGAGTACACGGCAAAGACGGGCTTGAGCCCACCCATGGCCATCCCGGCCGCGGCGGTTACCGCGTGTTGCTCGGCGATGCCGACGTCGAAGAATCGATTGGGAAACTTAGTTTGAAAGTCCAGTAGCCCGGTGGGCCCGGCCATCGCGGCCGTGATGGCGACGATGCGTTCGTCGCGGTCGGCGAGGGCGATGAGTGACTCGGAGAAGGCCTGAGTGAACGACGTCGCGTTGGCGTGACCTTCGCTGAAAGCGGGGAGCTTGTAGTCGTGCATCTTGAGGTCGTCGGTCATGGCCGGTTCATATCCCCGGCCCTTTTGGGTGAGCGCATGCACGACAATGGGTCCATCCCACTCAGCGGCACTCCGGATGGCGCTCTCGAGGGCTTCGATGTTGTGGCCGTCGATGGGACCGACGTAGCGCACGCCGAGATTCTCAAAGAAGGCATGCGGGGTCACGATTTCGCGCGCGACGGACGTCACTCCGTGAATGCCCAGGTAAGCCGCCTGGCCCACGCGCGGTAGTCGGGGCAAGAATCCGCGAATTCGTTCGCGCACCGTTAAGTACGTGCGGTTGAGACGTAACGAGGTGAGGGACTCCGAGAGTTTCGAGATGGTTGGCGCGTAACTGCGTCCGTTGTCGTTCAAGACGACCAGCACACGCTGATTCGAGTGCCCCAAGTTATTGAGCGCCTCAAAGGCCATACCGCCGGTCAGGGATCCGTCGCCCACCACCGCCACGACGTGGCGCTTGCCGCCGTGCCCAATGAGTTCTTTGCGCTGCTCAAGTGCCACGGAAAGGCCGTGCGCGTAGGAGAGCGCGGTCGAGGCGTGACTTGACTCGATCCAGTCGTGCTGGCTTTCGGAGCGATTGGGGTAGCCGGAAAGTCCGCCTCGTTGGCGGAGATTCTTGAAACCGTAGCGACGACCGGTGAGAAGTTTGTGCACGTAGGTCTGGTGTCCGGTGTCCCAGAGGATGATGTCCTTGGGTGATTCGAACACGCGGTGAAGGGCCAGGGTCAGCTCCACCACCCCGAGGTTCGAGCCCAGGTGCCCGCCCGTCTTGGTGACGTTCGAGATAATGAACTCTCTAATCTCTTGGCTGAGTTGATTCAACTCCTCGTAGGAGAGTGGCTGAAGGTCATCGGGGGTCTCGATGGAGGGGAGAATCACGTTTCCCAGCCTACCGTTGGCCTTCTTGCGCCGCCGGATCGTAGAACGTCGTGTGGACGTCGCGAGGCGGATTTCTGCGGACTTTGTTAGTCAGTCGTGGAAGATGATGACGTTGTCGCTGGCGTCGCGGCAGGCGCTGGGGTGACTTCGGTCTTAGTCGTGCTGGCGTCACTCGAGGAACTGGCGTCACTCGTCGCGCTTGAGGACTCTTTCGCGGTCGATTTCGACCCTCGGCTGTCGTTCTTATAGAAGCCGCTGCCCTTAAAGACGATGCCCACGGCGGAGAAGACCTTACGAAGTTCGCCCCCACAGAGTGGACAGAGGGTCAGCGAGGGGTCGGTGAATTTCTGGACCGCTTCCACGCGTTCGTGGCACTGCTGGCACTCATATTCGTAGGTGGGCATGGGCAACTCCGGGTGAAATGTGGTTAGAGCATCTTACCGGGCAGGGGAGGATATCCGTCCTGGCGTAGCATTACGCAGTGGACGACTTCCACCAACTACGACGAGGTGGGCCGAGCGGTGCGGCCTTTCCTCATGACGTCGGACCTTCTGAGGTCAGCGCCCGGCGCGCACTGGCCCGGTGTCGGGTCACCATGCTCGCCTCGACCACGGAGGCCGTGGCCGCGAACACCTTTACCAAGGGCGACGTGTTAGCCACCGCTCGGGTGGCGGGCATCCAGGCGGCCAAGCAGGCGTCGGTGCTGCTGCCCCTGGCGCACCCGGTCCTGGTAGGAAACGTGTACGTGAACTTCACGATTGCCGATATGCACATCGACATCGAGGCCGAAGTCGACACCGTCGATCGCACCGGCGTGGAGATGGAAGCTCTCGTGGCCGCGACCGTGGCCGCCCTCACGATCTATGACATGTGCAAGTCCAGTGACCGCACTATGACCGTCGAGCGTGTGGCGCTCTGGGAGAAGTCGGGTGGGCGATCGGGTACGTGGCGTCGCGAGGAAACGCCCGAGCTCTAGGACGTGGCATGTCGAGCGCGTTGCGTCGTCGCCAACCCACGCCCTCTGCCCGCTACCCTCGTGACATGTACGAACGAGAAGAGCAGTGAGCACGATTAGAGGAGGCGTCGAGCAGAGCCGTGAACGACTCGTCGCGCTGGTCTTGCTGCTTCAGCGGGCGTGGCAGTACGGGGCGCTGACCCAAGAAGAGATCTTGCGCGACCTCAAAATCGACGAGTACCCCGTGTCGGCCAAGGGCCCTAAGAAGATTCGCGCCTACGAAGGAGCCGACGCCACGGTGCGACAAAAGTTCGAACGGGACAAGGCTCGCATTCGCGACCTGGGTTTCGATATCGAGACGGTCGCCAACGACGACGGCTCGGTGGGGTACCGGATTGATCCCAAAAGTGGCTACGCGCCCCGGCTGTACTTCACTCCCGCCGAAGAACGGGTCGTCAAATTGGCCTTGGCGTTCTGCGGTTTTGGCACGTCGGGCGCCTTCAGCGTCTTCAACGAGGTGCCCGCGAGCGACGGGGGACTAGAGGCGACGAACTACTACACCCCCGTTCTTCGTGCTCTCAATCTCCGACGAGCTCTGGCCTTTGACTATCTCTCCACCACCAGCAAGGCGCGCCTGGTGGAACCGCTCGTCATTGACGTGTTTAATGGGGCGAGCTATCTCGTCGCGCGCGTGAAGGACACCGATGAGATCAAGGGCTACCGCTTTTCGCGAATGACCTCCATGCCGGTGGTGCTACCGGACACTTTTGAGGCGAGTGACGAAGTGGTCGCGATCGCTCGGGCGTGGCGCCCGGAGTACGCGAAGTCGCCGCGACCGGTGGACGTTGTCGTGTCCACCAACGAGAACTACGCCGACCTTCTGGTGCGTCAGTACCCCCAGGCCATCGCCGCGACCAAAAGCAACGGTAAGGTCGAGGTGGGTCTCAGCTTTGAGAGCCCGCGAGGGGCTCTTCGTTTCGTGTTGGACGGCGCGGATCGCGTTCGCTTGGAGTCGCCTAAGTCCATCAAAAACGAACTTCTCACCTGGTTGAGCGAGGTGAACCGGGGCGACGTCCCCGACATTTCGGGCTACTCCTTCGACGCGGCACCCGCCAACGACGTGTTGGGCCAGACTCTGCAACTACTGCACGCCGTCTACGTCAGTGACGACGGGCTCACGGTCAGTGAACTGGCCACGCGATTTTCGCTGAGCCCCGAACACGTGCGACTCATCATGGACCGCCTCGTATCGCTTGAGCCGATGGCCGAGCGTACTGACGGCACCAACACCTTCCCGGCTCACGTGATTAAGGAGTGCGAGGACTGGGACGACGAAGAGAACGACGACTCCGTCTACCGCGCCGACTTCTCGGATCTCCCGGA
>JAOBWI010000094.1 GCA_025463285.1 Acidimicrobiaceae bacterium
CGACGTGCCAACCCCCAGGGTGCTCACGCATGCGATCGAACCGCCGCTTCCTTCCACGAGTCGCCGTGCCGCTGCGAGTCCAAGACCAGTTCCTTTGAGAGGCCCCTTCGTGGTGAAGAAAGGTTCGAAGCACCGTCCTCGTGTCTCTTCGCTCATCCCGACGCCCGAGTCGGTGACCGAGATCTTGACGTAGCTACCTGGTTCGAGGCCGAGTTCGTCGCGCACTTGCTCCTCCACTACGGCACTCTCCACGGTGAAGCTCAGCTGTCCACCGTCGGGCATCGCGTCGCGGGCGTTGATGGTGAGATTCAGCAACATCTGTTCAAACTGACCGGGGTCGACACGTATCGCGGCGGTGTCGAGAGCGATGTTCTGCGAAACGTCGACGTCGCTGCCCGCAATGCGCTCTAAGACCTCTGCGTTCGATTGCAGCACGGCTACGGGGTCTAGAACGGTGGGTTGAAGCGACGGTGAGCGACCGATCGACTGCAGCTGGGCGGTGAGCATTGACGCTCTCGAGGTGGTCGATTGAATGTCCTTCACCATCTCGAGCGAGCGAACGTCCGAGGCCAGATCCTTCGAGAGAATCTCGGCGTAGCCCGAGATCAGGGTGAGGAGGTTATTAAAGTCGTGCGCCACGCTGCTCGCTACTCGACCCCGCATCTCCATCTGTTGAGCGTGGTGAACCTCGGCCTTGAGTTGTCGATGATCGGTGACGTCGTCGACCAGCAGCAAAATGCTGCGCGCGTGATCGTCGGGGGACGGCAGGAGCGCCGCCGCCGACGTGAGATCGCGGCGTCGACCTCGTATTTCGACGTCGATGAGATCGTGCTCACTCGCCGGCGCGCCATTCAACACGTCTGACCACAGTTTCTCCAGCCCGCTGCGGGCGGACTCGGGAAACCCAGGTATCGCGCCCTCCGCGCTTTCAAAGACGGGCCAGGCGAAGATCTTGCTGGCCGCTCGATTCCACCAACGAACGTGACCGTCCGCGTCGACCTCGACGATGCCCGCGGGAGCAGTGTCTACGAGAATGCGCAGCCGGGTTTCGCTGGCTTCGATCTCTCGGCTGAGTTCAGTGGCGCCCAGAGCCGTGGCGGCCATCTGGGCCAGCAACGTGAGAACTTCCTTCTCTTCGTCGAGAAAACCTCCGCGCGTTCGACGAAGAGCCAAGAAGCCTCGGGCCTTCTCGCGGCGTTCGAGCACCGGTGCTACGAGCCACTCGCCGTCAATCCACGGCGTCGTGGCGCCCGGTCGAACACGGGGCACCTCGTCGCGTCCCGTGTACTCCTCGGGGGGCAGACAGATCGCACTCTGGCCCCGCAGAGCAACGCCCAAAAGGGGCGCGGCGGAGCCAGCTTCTAGGGAGAGGACGGCGTCATCGGCGTCGAACGCGCGCCGCGAGCTGGCGGACAGACTCTCGAGGATGTCGTGCTCGCTTCGCAGCCCGGCCAGGGTAATGGAGGCCGCGATGACCTGGTGAAGTTGGCTGGCGAGTCGTTGGGTGCTTCGAATCGCTTCGCGCGCGTTTTTTGACTCCAGGGTCGCTTTCGCCGCTCGCGCTTCCTCGCGGGCCTTGGCCTCTTGAGCTTCTGGGGAGTCGGTCGCTCGTCGTTTGGGGGTCGCCGCGCGCGCGATTTTAGAGGGGCTTTCCGGAGAAGATGGCGAAGTCCTCTAAGTAACGATCAATCTCGTCGGCTTCGTGAGGCACCGAGAAAAGAAAACCCTGTCCGACGTGAACCTTTTCATTCGCGAGGCGTTCGCGCTGATCGGAGTCTTCAATACCGGCGGCGATGACCTGCACGTGACGCGTGTCGCTTAACTTCACGAGTCCCTTTACCAGGCCCGCGGCGGCACTAGAGGTCGAGATCGCGGCGATGAACGTTCGGTCGAGCTTGACGATATCCACGCTGAACTTCTCTAGTTCATCGAGGGCCGACTCGCCGGGCTCGAAGTCATCGACCGCCAGGCGAACGCCGAGAGACTTCAACTGCTTCACACGAATCGACGAGATTCCTTCGTTGCTGACGAGTGTTCCCTGCGCGAACTCCAAGACCAAGAGGGCGGGGTCGAATCGACTCGAGGAGAGAGCGTCGGCGACGTCGTCTCGAAATGATTCGGACTCCAATTGGCGCGGGGACACGTTGACGGACACCGCGAAGCGATATCCCTTATCGTGCCAGGCGGCGCCTTGGGCGCAGGCCGTGTGCAGTGCCCATCGCCCGACGGGGAGAATCTGGCCGTCGGCCTCGAGCTCGTCGATGAACGCGTCGGGGGCGAGCACTCCTCGTACGGGGTGGCGCCAACGAATTAACGCCTCAACGCCGGCGAACGCGCTGGTCTGGAGGTCGATCGTTGGTTGGTAGACCAGGAAAAACTGGTCCTGGGCGAGAGCATCAGCGAGCTCGTCCCCAAGGCCGCGGTGAACGGAGTCGTCGCTCGACTCAGTCGAATCCGTGCCCATGGTGCCGCTTTCTCGTGGTTCTGACCCACCGCCGAGAGTCACTGTTATCAGTGCTTCTCGGTGTCGACGCTACCAGTTGGTCCTCAATTTTCGGTTGTGTGACACCAATTCGAAGAAAACAATGGTCGTGTTACATTCCTCGAGTGGTCAATGTTCACAAGCGCGCAGAACGCGCAAAAGGGGTCGTGAGACCCTTCATGGAGAGGGTGAAGGGCGCGGCGTGAAGATTCTCGTCACCGGCGCCGCCGGATTCATTGGTTCGACCACCGCCGAACTCCTCCTAGCTCAAGGACATGACGTCGTAGCGCTCGACAACCTCATTTCGGGTCGACGAGAGAACGTGCCCGCGCGGGCCAACTTTGTGGAAGGCGATTGTGGTGACGTCGAGTTGGTGCGGTCGCTCGGCCACCTGGACGCCTGCATTCACTTCGCCGGACGCATCGAGCCGGGCGAGTCAATGAAGTACCCCGAGGTTTTCTTTGCCAACAACGTCGGCTCGACGTTTCGACTGCTTGATGCTCTAGTTGCCTCTGGCGTCGAACGATTTGTCTTTTCATCGTCGTGCGCCGTATACGGCAATCAGGTGGAGATGCCCATCGATGAGAGCCGCTCTATTCACCCCGAGAGCCCGTACGGCCAATCGAAGCGAATGGTCGAAGAGGGTATCAGTTGGCTGATTTCGTGCGGACGTATCAAGGCCGCCACCATGCGCTACTTCAACGCCGCGGGCGGTACGTTGGCCCACCCCGAACGACACCGGCCTGAGATTCATCTCATTCCGATTGCCCTTGACGTCGCGTCGGGGAAGCGGCCATTCCTGGAGATCTACGGCAAGGATTACCCGACGCCTGATGGAACGTGCATCCGCGACTACATCCACGTGAGCGATCTGGCGCAGGCTCACGCGCTCGCCATTGGTGCGCTTGTTTCTAAAGGCGAACTTGTGCTGAATCTTGGATCAGGAATCGGGTATTCCAACTTAGAAGTGATGGAGACGGTGAAGCGGGTGACGGGAATCGATTTTGAGGTTCGTTTTAGCGATCGGCGGCCCGGTGATCCGGCGGCGGCGATTGCGAGCAACGACCGCGCGCGCGACGTCTTGGGTTGGCAGTTGAAACGTTCGGACCTTGAAACGATTGTTCGCGATGCTTGGGACGCGCACCAATCTCTCTGAGCCTCGCGAGGATGGTTGCTTTCGAGGAATGACACCGCGATCTAGTATCGCCAGTGAGATGCCAAGGAATGCGATTCCCCTACCAGATGGGCGAAAGGATTCGAACGTATGAGCATCGCGACGATTGGAAGCGCCCTGCGGGAAAGGCGCCAGGAACTCGGCCTTGAGAAGGGTCAGGCGGCGGACAAGATCGGCATGAGTCGCACCACGTACAGCTCGTATGAGCAAGACGCCCAGCGACCGTCGGTCGACGTATTTCCGGCCCTCGCCGGTTTTCTCGAGATATCGATTGAAGAGCTCCTCGTTCTTTACGGCGCGACCTGTGTCGCGGCCGTCCGCCCCTCACTGGACCGTCTTCTTTCGAGCCACCTCGCCGAAGATCCATCTGGAGCAGTCGCTGAACGAGTGCCGGTCGAGACCGAGCCGAACGTTCTCAGCCCCTCTGAGTTGTCGGACGTGCATGTGACGCGAGCGGAGGAGTGGCTAGAGGAGAACCAGTCAGTCGAGTCGAGAACGTGGTCCGAAGCCTCGGAGGTGTTCGATCTAGAAGGTTCGCCAGTGTCGTCACTTGAGTGGATGGACGTTTTGAAGGATCCAGAGCGGAAAAGCTTGCCAGAAGTAGCGGCAACATCTGCTCCTGAGAGCCTGGTGGAGTTCGAGAACTCAGAACTAGCGGATCCGATACGAGAGACGGAGATAGGGCAGGAATCCGTCGCCTCGTCCGAGCCTCCCGAATCGCAAATAGGGCTAGTCGACTCGAATACGCTCCTAGGCGATTCCCAGACGGCAGAGGCCGGATCGACGGGACATGAGCCGTCGCCGTTTGTCATCACCATCCCCAAGTTCGACAGTCGTCGCAAAGATTCCACTCACAAGAAAAAGAAGAAAAAGAAGAAGAAAAAATAGCGAGCATCCCCGGAGTACCGTGTTCGCTATGCGTTGGGGAAGCGGTCTGAAGGAAGGTGGCCTGTGATGCCCGCGGAGCGGTACGCGCTCTAAGTATTCGCCGGCCACGAGCGCACTCGTCGTCACGGCGGTCGATGCGATCACCATCAGCCCGCTCGTCGCTCGATCCGTCTCAAGCGCAGATGCCCCACAAATCCCGTCACAGGTTGCTATCCAAACGAGCCCACGCTCTCACCCTCCAATGTGGGTGGTGGCGACTTCGGCGAACTCGTCGACACTCAACTCGATGATCAGTTGTACGTGCAGCCTCTCACCGCGCAGCCGAGCGTTCTCACCGTGACGGAAAATGAAAAGTGCACCGCTCGATCTAGCGCGCCAGATCCGTCGCGCACTTTCTCTTAAGTCACGTCACCGTTCACGTAGCACTCAAAGCTATTACGAACGCTGTTGCCAAAAAGTGAATGTCACCGCATCGTAGGACCCCGGCGTCTGCATCTTCGTTGATGGTTTCGTCATTCGATTCGCATCTTCTATGAATCAAGAAGGCGATCCTGCGAGCATCTCGTCAATTGCGCCTCGAAGGACATCGGCGTCAATATGAAACGGCCCATTCCTGTTGACTCGCCCGAACCACCTTCGTCCACGTCGACTTGACTCGGTGGTTCCGAAGATTTCACGGTGATCAAATCCGAATGAGTAGCACATCAAGGCGAAGTCGGTCACTAGATGCTCTTCGCCGGGTTGACGTAGTTGCAGAAGGCTCAGATCGTGGTCATGCGCGTAGATGATGTTGGTAAGACCAGCTCCGTGTATCCCAATCATGTAGCGGC
>JAOBWI010000051.1 GCA_025463285.1 Acidimicrobiaceae bacterium
GAGTTTCCGCAACTACCGAATCAGAGCTCTCCTCTACGCCGGCAAACCCAACTGGTCACTACTCGCCACGATCACACCCCGCTAATTTCCGAAGTGCCAGTTAAGGCCGGGAGCAGAGGCGCCACGAGTCGAATTCGCCACGGATCTCATGAACCCACGACTCCGCGTCGGTGATAATGAGAAAGTACGGCTACGAGGCGCACCCTGATTGAGAGGGGCTCATGACAGCGCGTCTTCTGTCTTCACCGCGGTGAGTGCGCTCGGGTCGAAAGTACCGTGGCTCGCCCGCAGCCGTTGACCCGTCTGCTGCGGTATCACCTGTGCCAACAATTGCCGCCTGATCTCACCCCAGGATGGGAACTGTTGCTTCAATGTGCGTCGCAGTGGCTCGGCGAACTGATTAAATTCGATCCCCGAGATTGCTTTCGTGACTGTAGAAAAGAATCCTGCGCCGAGAGACAGACTCGTGAGCAGCCGAATCATGTAACTCAACTGCAGACTTTCAGCGTCATCCAACCCTGAAACGAAGGGCACCAACAACTCCAGATTGCGAAGTTGACTCTGCAGCGCGGCGCGGAGTTGTGCGTTTTGGCCCGACGACAAACTTACTTCCAGTACGAAATAGTTTCGAGCGTCGTTATGGTGACTCGCTGACGCGTAGAGCAGTTGCGCCAACGCGCCCTCGTCTAAAATGGAGCAAAAGTTCTCTGTCGTTATCCAGGGCGCCTTCATGACCGATCGGATCGCGGCGACAGCAAGTTCATCTTTAGAGGTATAGATCTTGTAGATCGCTCCCGGTGAGCAGTTCGCTCTGCGCGAGATGCGCGAGATGGTCGCGCCGGTGTAACCGCTCTTCGCGACGGCGTGAAATGTCTCAAACGCTAGATGCGATCGGATGTCATTTCGAGGCGTCGGGATAATTCGATCCAAGGCTTCATGAAAGGTTAACGATGGCACGTCCTGAGGATCGAGTTTGAGCGCCCTACCCAGCATCAACTCAACAAAATCGAGATACTGATCGTCGGAGCCGAACTGCGCGTTGTAGAGGATCGTGGTTGCCATCAAGGAAAAGACCATGAGCGCCCTTGCGTGGAGAGCACCTGATAGATCTCCGCTCGTCTCAAGGTGGCTACGAACAAAACCGTCTACCTCTTCGCGAAGCACAGGGAAACGTCGAGAGGCGAGTAGCACTTGAACTGAAGCCTCATCACTCTGCGAGGCTTCGCGAATACCCGTGATGACGTCGTGGATCGCCTGGCCATCAGGGCAACTGGCAGCCGCGCAAGCCGTGGCCATCATCGATTCCGCGTGCTCGCGGAGTTCGTTGGCCCACGCGTCGACTAAGAGCTCCTCTACGTCTTCGCATCGTGCGTACAGAGCGCCGTGGGTCAACCCAGCGGCTCGACCAACGTCGCGGAATGATATGGAGTCAATACCCTTGCGCAAAATTAGCGTCACGGCGGCGCGACGAATGGATTCATCATTGATGAGCGCCCGTGCACTTCGCCTACGCCGTGAAGTCGTTAACTCACTCGTCTGATCGAGTTTCTGATACATTCGCAGTCCAAACCTTGATTCCTAGCGGTGCGCTAGGGGCAAGGATGCGGAGTCTGGACGTCCCGCACGAAGAGTATCACAACCGCTCGTCGCGCGCTCGACCGACCACGAGGCTAAAGCTGGTCAAGATCACGGGCGGGCAATGTTCCCTCGATGAGGTCCGTAGCGAGTTCTGAGAGTCGACGATTGTGGTTACGCGCGTGCGAACGAATTCTCGTAAATGCGATTTCCATGTTGCAAGACTCAGATTGCGCCACGATACCTTTAGCTTGTTCAATGATTATCCGGCTCTCTAATGCTGTCGTGAGTTGAGTGTTCAACAGCTCAGAGTCGAGAGTCGCTCGATTTTGCAGGATTGAAATCGTCGCGATATCAGCCAGAGCTTGAGCGAGGAGGACGTCATTAGCTTGCATGCGACCTTCCTCAAATCGAAAAAGGTTCAGAGCGCCAATGGTTTGCTTTCGGAGGCGTAGGGGCAAACAGTGCACCGACTGGAATCCTGCTGCCAGTGCCTCGGGTGCGAATCGCGGCCAGCGCTCGCGCGCCAAGTTAAGTGACACGTTGACTATTGGATCACCGGAGTGATAACAATCGATGCAGGGACCTTCTTTGGATTGGAGTTGAAAGAGTTCCAGGACGTGCATCGATTCACTCGATGAGGCTACGTACTGGAGTTCTCCCTCGCGAGAGCGCAGAACTACCCCGACGGCGTTCGCGTCAAGGACCTCGGCGCAGCGCGAGCTAAGCATTGTCAGCACGTCGACGATGTCGAAATCATCCACCAAAGTATCCGCGAGATCAATAATCGTTTCGATCAGTAGAGACTGTTTCATCTGGACGATCCTCCCTTAGCCCGAAGTCTCTGGTCGAGGTTTACCTTGCTGACGACGATTCCGGAAATTCCCCACTCTCGATCATCGAAATTCCCCACTTGAGAGCGGCAGTGGGATGCTGCTGAGACTACTGGGTGTGAGGTAGGTGCACCGCCTTTCTCGTCGCGTCAGATCGAGCTCGATGGCTGAGCATGCGATAACTCTCGCCGTCGGCATTAGTTAAAGTTGACGGCTCGATGTCGTAGAGAAAGAGGGCCACCAGTCTGTGCAGTGCGCCAGCGGGTCTTTAGCTCGAAACTTGTTGATCAAGAGTGAGTTCCACAGCGCGATAGGCCCTCTGATTTAACGCAGCCTTCGAAAGAATTTGCGAAGCACAGTAGCGAGAATTTCCGGCTCCGCCACGGCTGGAAAGTGGCCACCGATGGGATACTCCGACCAGTCGGTGACGTTGTAGTAACGCTCGGCGAGCTCGCGAGGAGGTTTAGGCAGCGGTACTCGCTCACCACCGAAGATCGTGACCGATGTGGGCACGGCACAAGGATCGTTGAGTGGTAATGGAGCTGTGGCATGCTGGCTGGCCCAATATGGCAAGAACGACGTTCCAGCGGTGTTGGTCGCCCAATAAAGGGTGAGCGTGGAAATTAAAAGATCTCGATCAAAAGCTGGAGTTCCGTCGGGCCACTCGCTGCTCCAGGCCACCACCTTTTCGCCGATCCACGCGGCAAGTCCGGCGGGACTGTCTGAGATGGATGCTGCCAGCGTCGCAGGTTTGGTCGCGTGCTCGTGCATATAGCCACCCTCCTCTGTCGTCCACTTGGCGACTGTATCGACAAAGCGTTCTTCGGCTGGAGAGCGACCCTCGGTGGGGGCCGCCAGACCGGGCGTGGAGAGATGGATGCCCACGACGTTCGCTGGATATTCACGCGCGAGCCAGCTCGTGACCCCGTTGCCGAGATCGCTGCCGTGTGCGCCGTAGCGTTCGTAACCAAATCCCTCGGTCATAAGTCGATGCCAGAGACGAGCGACGTCGCGGGCCGTGCGATCCGGGTGGGGTGGGGGACCGCTGAATCCGAAACCAGGCAGCGAAGGAATAATCAGCGTGAACGTGTCAGTCGGGTCGGTTACCCCCTCTTCAGGCTTAGAGAGCAGAGGTATCAGCTTCAGGTGTTCGAGGAAAGATCCGGGCCAACCGTGCGTGAGCAACAACGGCATAGGGTGCGGCCCTGAACCAACGACTCTTACAACATGGAGGCATTGATCGTCGACTTGCACTTGGTAGTGGGTGAGCGCGTCAAGCTGTGCTTGCAACGCTTCAACGTCGAACTGAATCCAGTCTTCAACCAAGTCGGAGATCCAGGAGTTGGGCGTTCCACGCTCCCATCCCTCCCCGAGGTCCTGCGCCTTCCGCCGGCGGCTTAGTCGCAGTCGTAAGTCGTGGATCACGCCAGATTCGAAGCCGACTCTCGTCTCCTCCAAGCGCACGTCATTTCCACTCATGCCCAAAAGATATCGCGGCGGCGATCGTCTTTCCCCTCGCGCGAGGCCGATGGTTGATGACAGTGGAGGATCTCTGATCGATGCAGTGTGCGTGTGCCGTGATGCTCATCAGGGTTCGCGCGACTTTGAACTTCCGAGTCGTTACTAATTGCTGAGCTTCAAGGTCTCGAAGAACTTGGTCCGTATCAGTCGAGGATCTGTGTTGCCAAGCAGAATGGGTGACCCGCCGGGTCGAGAAGGACTCGCCAACGCTCCGGATTGGGTTGCTCCGTCGCGAACCGAGCACCCAATCGCACCGCGTCCGTTTGCGCCGTGTCAAGGTCGTCGACTTTCAAGTGCAGATGCATCTGTTTCGGAACGGTCGGGTCCGGCCACGTGGGAGCCGTGTAGCCGTGCACCTTGACCGCGACCAGCAAGCCGCCCTCCGCCTTGACTGCGTGGAACTCGTCGTTGCGCTGCGTGACTTCGCCGCCGAGGAGCGCCGCCCAAAAGTCCGCGAGGACGGAAGGCTCGGAGCAGTCCAGCGCCGTTAATCCAAGTCGCGCCGTCGCCATTCGTCGGAGCCTACGCGACACTCATGCGCGTAGTGGTCGAACACGCTCTGAGGCAACGGCGTACAGGCGGGGTGCTCGCTTAGGCGCCTCGGGTCCCTCGTCCATCGTCGTAAGTCTCTCACTGATCGCCCCCGCTGAACGCCCCGGAGTACTGGGTTGCGGAGTGTCGGCACCTCGTCGGGATTCGCGAGCAGATGATGAGGTCGTACGTCAACTGCCCTAGGCCCAACGGGCCCGGCTTCTCGTCGACACCTGAGAATCCTTCACCAGTGAGCGCCAGTTGCGAGATCGCTGACCACGCTCCCGGCCATGTACACGGACCCGCAGGGCATCCGAAATGTTGGGTCAGTTTTTCAGGCGCGTAGCGCCGGCAGGAAACCACCGCCGCGAGATGACTTGCACAATCGCTACGGAGAGAGCGGCAATGAAGAAAGAGGCCACGATATCGATTGGGTGGTGGATGTGTGCAGCGACGCGGGCGACACCTACGAGTAGCGCGATGAGCAAGAGCGCAATTCCGACCACGCGCGAATGTAGATAAATCGTGAATCCGATGAACGCGGTGAGCAGCGTGTGATCCGAGGGGAAACCGTTGTCCGCCGCGTGGGCGATGATCGGCGCAATGTGCTCGGTGACGAACGGACGAGTGTCGTAGAAGAGATGGCTCGCAATCGTCGAGAAAATGAGAGCTAGCACTCCTCCAAAGAGCAGTTGCCACACAATGCTGATTTTTTCTTTGCTACCGACTCGAAGCCAGTACGCCAGGAGAATGGCGAGACTTATGAAAATGAAATAATCGCCAACAAATTTGATGAGCCCGTGCATCCTTGCATCGTAATTTCTCGTGCGGGCCCCTTGAGAGCGATTCGCGGCAAAACGTCTCGCAATATTTCCTGGCGGTGGGACCGTTGCGAATCGATTACGCGGACGGTCGCTCAAAAGTTCAGTGCGCCAGCCCGGAGTTGAACCCGGAACCTGATGTGGTAGTAAAGCATCATGGGAGGAATTGGTCATGAGCCTCTGGATTGATCGATAATGAAACCGTCGCACCTCCCTCAATACACCGATATCGCCAAGCTCCTACTCAAACACCGAGGTGCATTTGAGTCCGTCGCCGAGAATCCCGAAGAAGACGCCGCTTCGAAAGACGCCCAAGAATTGGCATCCGATCTGGAGGCAATGGGACCAACTTTCGTCAAACTTGGTCAATTGCTGTCGACTCGAGCCGACCTGCTACCGCCGATTTACCTCCGCACGCTCAGACGACTTCAGGACCATGTCGTCGCGGTGCCGTACGCCGACATCGAGCGGGTGGTCAACGCCGAGCTAGGGGTGCGCATCTCGAAGGCCTTTTCTGAGTTCTCCGAGCGGCCAGCCGCGGCCGCGTCGCTCGGACAAGTGCACCGAGCGAAGCTGCGCGACGGCCGCGATGTTGCCGTCAAGGTGCAGCGCCCGGATATTCGCGGACAGATCGTCGAGGACATGGAAGTCATAGATGAGATCGCGACCTTTGTCGACAAGCACACTGAGACGGGACGCCGGTATGAGTTTGCAACCATGGTCAAGGAGTTTCGGATGTCGCTTATGGCCGAACTGGACTACCGAGCCGAGGCGCGCAACCTGACGGTGATCCATGACAATTTGGCCCATTATCAACGCATCGCAATTCCTCTGCCCATCGACGACTATTCGACGTCATTAGTCCTCACCATGGACTGGGTGTCGGGGCGAGCGCTCGGATCGCTGGGACCCCTTGCCCGTTTGGACCTCGATGGCCACGACCTCGCCGAAGATCTATTTCGCTCCTATCTCGACCAAATTCTCCTCGATGGAATCTTTCACGCCGATCCTCACCCGGGCAACATCCTGCTCATGGATGATGGACGACTCGCTCTTATCGACATGGGGATGGTCGCGCGGGTGTCGACCGGAATTCAAGACGCACTCATCAAATTCCTCTTCGCTCTTAGCGAAGGGCGGGGCGCTGACGCCGCCGACGTTCTCGCCGAACTCGGCGAACAACTCCCGGACTTTGATGTCGACACGCTGCGTCGATCTGTTGACGAGGTGGTCGGTCGCAGCCTCACTCTTGCCGTGGGAGACCTGCAGGCCGGCTCACTCATCGGCCAGGTTCTCCGGGCGGCCGGAGAAGCCGGTTTGCGACCTCCGGGCGAACTGACGATGATCGGTAAGACCATGCTCAATTTGGACGAAGTGGCTCGAATCCTCGATCCCTCTTTCGAACCGAACGCAACGATTCAGCGGCACGTCGAAGAACTGATGCACAAAAAGATGCTTCGGAGCGCTTCGCCGGGCAACATTCTGGCTTCCGCGATGGAGGTCAAGGAGTTCGCCGAAAAGTTCCCAGGACGGGTCAACAAAGTGATGGACGCCCTTGCTGAAGGTCAGCTCACCCTCAACGTCCAGGGCATTGACGAGAAGGAGTTGATGCGAGGGATTCAGAAGCTGGCCAATCGAGTCACTACCGGTGTCGTCGTCGCAGCCTTGGTCGTAGGGGCCGCTCTGATTATGCCGATCAACGTGGGCCCAAAGCTTTTCGGTTACCCGGCCATCGCTCTCGCGCTATTTTTCCTAGCTGCCGTGGCCGCGGTTTGGTTGTTGGTCAGCATCGTTCTTTCCGACGTTCCCCAGCTCCATTCGCGGCTGCGTCGGCGTTCGCCGCCCAAGTATCGAGAGTGACGGCTGCCGATATTTGTTTGCAACTTCGACGCTGGGATCAAAGCCTGTAAACAGCTTCACCAGCCCTCGTTCCGACAATCGAACTTCCCAATCCTGACGATCGCCACGCGGTTGCGCGCGTACGTCCGCCACCCTCGTTCTTCGAGCCGAGTAGCCGCCGACCATTCTAAGAAAACGTCACAGATGAATCATTTAGTGACACGGGTAAGGCATTACGGTGTGCTGCCCCACGTCGTTTGTCATAATCGTGAGGGTAACTCCGTTGTTTGATTTCCGCATTCGTTCATGAAAATTATGATTTCGCCTGGCAACTAGGACACCAATAGGAGGTGCGGCCGCCAATGTGGCCCGTGCTCAGTCGCCGCTGACAGCGAGGACAGAATGCCTCAGACTCGGAACGTTGAGAACTCAGCCAGGTTGCCCGTCTGGGAATCGCGCCCAACTTTATCGAGGCTCGCAATACTCGCTGGAGACAAAGATCAAGCTGGTGACGCTCCTTGAGATCGAGATCGCCGAAGCGCCGCTCAGGATGAATTCTCGCTTGCCAAAGCACCTCGTCCGAGAGCATGTTGCCGAGCCCCGCGAGCACTGACTGGTCCATGAGTGTGGACTTCAACGCGCCACGTCGAAGTCCGAGACGCTCCGTAAGATCCCTACCGGTGAGACCGAGCGCATCAGGTCCCTGTTCGCCAATAATCTCGCGAATACCTTCATCATCATTTGCCAGCCAGAGTCCACCGAGTTTCCGTTGGTCGCGAAAGATGAGTCGGCCCTTTTCGACGTATATCGCTACCCTGTCGAATCGCTGAAACTCCTCGTGCGACTCTTGCCAAATCAAACTGCCGGTCATTCCATAGTGCAGAAGAAGTGTCGGTCCGTCCGTGGGTGTAATAAGCCACTTTCCTCGCCTTTGCGGACTTTCGAATACGTGCCCTTTGAGTTTTCTCCCAAATTGTGCGCCAGAGGGATCCCGTACGACACCGCTATCTCGAATCTTCACGGAGATGACGCGTTGGCCGACCCTATATGTTTCAAGGACGCGTCGGAACCCTTCAACGTCGGGCAGTTCGGGCACGTATTGAAGTTACATGGCGCTTCGGATTTGAGGGGGGTCTGTTAGCTCAACCCCAGAAGATCCCGACGCTGTCGTCGTCTATTGCTGCGAGCATCTGATCAACTGT
>JAOBWI010000052.1 GCA_025463285.1 Acidimicrobiaceae bacterium
CTTGCGAGTTCGACTACTCCGGCACCCAGGCCTGTCAGGTACTACGGGCCGAGGGCTATCGCGTGGTGTTGGTCAACTCCAATCCGGCCACCATCATGACGGACCCCGCTACGGCCGACGCGACCTACGTCGAGCCGCTCGACGCGGACGTGCTGATTGACATCCTCGAGCGCGAACGCCCCGACGCGCTACTCCCGACTCTGGGGGGACAGACCGCTCTCAACTTGACCATGGAGCTGGTGCGTCGCGGGGAGTTAGAACGACTACACGTCGAGGTGATTGGCGCGAAACCCGAGGCGATCGCCACGGCCGAGGATCGCGAGCAGTTCAAAGGGGCGATGTCCGAGATCGGACTGGCCGTGCCGGAGTCGGGCTTCGCGCACGCCGTCGATGAGGCCCTCTCCATTGCGCGCAGCATCGGCTGGCCCATCATTATTCGGCCCAGCTACATCTTGGGTGGCGCCGGAACCGGGATCGCCCACGACGAGGAGGCGTTTCTTCGACTCGCCGAAGAAGGCATCGCCGCGTCGCCCATCGGCGAAATCCTGGTCGAAAAGTCGATCGCCGGATGGAAAGAGTTCGAGTTAGAGGTGATGCGCGACCGGGCCGATAACTGCGTGGTGATCTGCAGCATCGAGAACTTTGATCCCATGGGAGTGCACACCGGTGACTCCATCACGGTAGCGCCGCAACAGACTCTCTCCGACGTCGAGTACCAAGAGATGCGCGACGACGCGTTTCGCATCCTGCGCCGCGTGGGGGTGGAAACCGGGGGCTCGAACGTGCAGTTCGCGGTCAACCCGGCGACGGGCGAGCGCCTAGTGATTGAGATGAACCCCCGGGTCTCTCGCTCCAGCGCCTTAGCGTCGAAGGCCACCGGTTTTCCGATCGCCAAGATCGCCGCGCGTTTGGCGGTCGGCTACACGCTGAACGAAATTCAAAACGACATCACCCGGGTGACTCCCGCGAGCTTCGAACCCGTCATTGACTACGTGGTCACCAAGATTCCCCGGTGGGCCTTCGAGAAACTTCCCGGATCCTCGCCGTACCTGGGCACGAGGATGCAGTCGGTCGGTGAAGTGATGGCGATCGGTCGAAACTTTGCGGAGTCCCTGCAAAAGGCCGTGCGTTCACTCGAGCAGGGTCGCCTGGGGTTCGCCCTGGGGGAGAACTCGGAGTTCGCGGCCCTCGACGACGTCACCCTCTGGGAACGGTGCATCGTGCCCACTCCGGAGCGGCTCTTCGCGCTCTATGAAGTGCTGCGCCGCGGCGCCAGCGTGGACGAGGTCTCAGCGCGAACGCGTATTGATCCGTGGTTCGTCCATCAACTCTCGAGCATTGTCGAGCGCGAGCGCGAGCTTGTGGGCTCGGACCCCGCCTCCTTTGATACGCGCGCCTGGCGTCGCTACAAGCAGTGGGGATTTTCTGATGAACAGATCGCGCTCTACACCGGCGCGACTCGCGCGCAGGTGCGCGCCTCGCGCCTCGCTCGAGGAGTCGCCACCACCTTCAAGACGGTCGACACCTGCGCCGCTGAGTTTGAGGCCTCCACGCCGTATCACTACAGCACCTACGAGGACACCAGTGAAGTGGAGCCCTCCGCTCGTGATCGGGTCATCATTGTGGGTTCAGGCCCTAATCGCATTGGCCAGGGGATTGAGTTCGATTACTGCTGCGTGCACGCGTCGATGGCCCTGCGCGACCTCGGCTACGAGACGGTCATGGTGAACTGCAATCCCGAGACGGTGTCGACCGACTACTCGACGTCCGATCGCCTCTATTTTGAGCCCCTCACCGCCGACGACCTGGCCGAAGTCATCGCCGCCGAGCAGGCGGCCTGTCGTGACGGCGCCATTGTGAAGGGCGTCATCGTGGCCCTCGGCGGTCAGACCCCCCTCAAGCTCTCGCACTCGCTCGACCCGGCCCTCGTCCTGGGCACCCCGGTGGCGGCCATCGACGCGGCCGAGGACCGTCAACAGTGGTCGGCCATCTGTTCGTCATTAGGACTGGCCCAGCCGCCGGGCGACGTGGCGATGAGCCTGGACGACGCGCGCGCCATCGCGCGTCGCGTCGGCTTTCCGGTCTTGGTTCGCCCGAGCTACGTGCTGGGTGGTCGGGCCATGGAGATCGTCTACGACGATGCCTCGCTCGAACGGGTCATGAAGGATCTCACCAGCGTGCACGGTTCTCTCGCTCGAGAGGGTGGCGTATCTCAGAGTCGACCGATACTGATTGACAGCTTCTTAGAGGACGCCATTGAAGTGGACGTTGACGCCATCCGCGACGGGGACGGTGACGTCTTCGTCGCGGGAGTGATGGAACACGTCGAAGAGGCGGGCGTGCACTCTGGCGACTCGGCCTGCGCCTTGCCGCCCCAGTCCCTCAGTGACGCAATCATCGTCACGTTGCACGAGCACACCGTCAAGATCGCCCAGGCCCTGGGCGTGGTGGGACTCATCAACGTGCAGTACGCGGTGAAAAATGAGGAGGTCTTCGTCCTCGAAGCGAACCCTCGGGCCAGTAGAACGGTGCCCTTCGTGGCCAAGGCTACGGGAGTACCCGTCGCGCAAGTGGCGGTGCGGGTCATGATGGGCCAGTCGCTCTCCTCGATGCGTGACGACGGCACGGTGCCCGACTCGACTCCTTCGCCAAGCTACGTCTCGGTCAAAGAAGCAGTATTGCCCTTCAGCCGCTTCCCCGGCGTCGACACCATTCTCGGGCCGGAGATGCGTTCCACCGGCGAGGTGATGGGCATAGGCGAGAGTTTCGGGATCGCCTTCGCCAAGGCGCAGTTGGCCGCGGGCACGCGACTGCCCGATGCGGGGCAGATCTTTTTCTCCCTGGCCGATCGTGACAAGGTCGCCGGACTGGAGTTGGCCCGCGAGTTGTCCCGACTCGGCTTTCGACTGGCGGCGACCGTGGGCACGGCGGGTTTCCTTCGCTCCCACGACGTCGTCGTTGACACCTTGGTGGGCAAGGTCGGCCTAGGTGATCTCGCCATCGACGCGATCAAACTGATTACCTCGGGCGACGTGCAGATGGTGGTGAACACGCCCTCGGGATCGAGCGCGCACTCCGACGGCGCCGAAATTCGCACGGCTTGCGTCGGACACGGTGTGGCCTGCGTCACGACGCTGAGCGCGGGATTCGCCGCCGCGAAAGGGATCGCCGACACGCGGGCTCGAGGATGGCGGGTTCGCACTCTTCAGGAGCTGCACGAGTGAGAAGTCTTGCGACGTCGGTGGCGTCGGTCCCTCTGCGCGCTCCGGTGATGACGGCGTCGGGCACGGCGGGCTACGGCGACGAACTCGCCGCATACGGAGACCTCAGCGACTTGGGCGCCGTGGTGACGAAGTCCCTAGCCGCCTTCGCCTGGCCGGGCAACCCCGCGCCTCGGGTGGCCTCCTCGGGTGAGCACATGGTGAACGCCGTCGGCCTCTCGGGCCCCGGCGTTTCGGCGTGGCGCGAGAACGACCTGCCCGCGCTCCAGCGGGTGGGCGCGACGGTGGTGGCCTCTCTGTGGGGTCGCAACGTGCAAGAGTTCGCCGACGCCGCGGCGTTGTTGCGCGGGGCGGATGTCGTCGCCGTCGAGGTGAACGCCAGCTGTCCCAACTTAGAGAGCCGACGAGAGATCTTCGCTCACTCGCCCGCAGCGACCGCGGAGATCGTCGACGCGTCGAAGGCCGCGGGCGTGCCGCGCTGGGCGAAGCTCAGTCCCAACACGCCACTACTACTCGAAGTGGCGCGCGCCGCGATTGACGCGGGAGCGGAGGCGCTGGTGCTGGTGAACACGGTGCTGGGACTGGTGATCGATATCGAGGCGCGGCGTCCCACGCTCGGCAACGTGGGAGGGGGAGTGAGCGGCCCGGGCCTACTGCCCGTGGCCCTGCGCGCCGTGTACGAGTGCCGCGAGGCGTTTCCCGACACGGCCATCGTCGGAGTCGGCGGGGTGAGAGCCGGCGAGCACGTCGTGGCCTTGCTGATGGCCGGCGCCAACGCCGTCGAAGTGGGCACCGCCACCTTCGCCGACCCCCGGGCGCCCTGGCGGGTACAGCGTGAACTGGGAAAGTGGATGACCAGTCACGGCGTGACTTGCCTTAGTGAACTGATAGGAGCCGCTCATGGCTGATTCGTTTGGCGTCCAACTACAAGAACGCATCAAGGAGTTCGGACCGCTCTGCGTGGGCGTCGATCCGAGCAGCGCCCTGCTCAGCGCGTGGGATCGCCCCGATAACGCCGACGGCCTGGAGTTCTTCGCCCTCGCCGTGCTCGAAGCGGTGAGCGGCGTGGTGAGCGTCATCAAGCCTCAAGTGGCATTCTTCGAGCGTTTCGGCTCGGCCGGATTTCGCGTGCTGGAACGACTCATCGCCGACGCTCACGACGCACAGATCATGGTCATCGCCGACGCCAAGCGCGGTGATGTGACTGTTACCAACGAAGGGTACGCGCAGGCCTGGTTGCGCGAGGACTCGCCGCTGTGCGTTGACGCCGTGACCGCCAGTCCCTACCTCGGCGTCAGAGCGCTCGAACCTCTCTTTGAGGCGGCACGCGAGAACGGACGGGGGGTGTTCGTGCTGGCCGCTACGTCCAACGACGACGGCCGGGTGATTCAACAGGCCACGACGGCCGACGGCGAACGTGTAGAAGACGTGGTGATGGAGACGGTCGCCCGGTTGAACCACCGCGACGGTGGTCTCGGGTCCCTCGGTATCGTGCTGGGTGCTACCCGCTCGGCGCCGCGCTTCGATCTCACGACCTTGGCCGGCCCCTACCTCGTTCCCGGGGTCGGCGCTCAGGGCGCGGGGGCGGTCGACGTGGCACGGCTGTTCGAACGGTGCGAAGAAGGGACGGTGCTGGCGAGCGTATCGCGAGATATCTTGCGCACTGGGCCCGAACGCCGCAGCTTGCGTGACGCCGCACAACGCTGGCGCGACGACTTGCGCTCGGCCCTCTAGGGGTAGTCGCTCAGAGAGACGCTTCGCGGGCCGAAGCCCGCAGGGCTCTACCGGCCCCGAGGATGTTTCGATCGGGGTGGTCCCACCACACCTTCAGCATCGAAACTCCACTGGGGACGCGGATCGAGACTTCGGTGTGCCTCGGCACAACGTTGACTCGCGTAGTAGGGATTCACCTTCACGACCTCTTCAAGGAGTTCGAGTTGATGCGACAGTGATGGGACTTGACGTAGCGTCGGGTGTAGACGGTATCGCTATATGCGACAGCGTCGTCCTGGACAAACTGGCGCGGAAAATACGGTAGAGAAGCGGCGTGATGGGCCCCGCTCCCTCCCGGTGAGATAAGTCCAAGTGGTCTCTAGACGATTCCACGTGAGCGGAGTAGTCTGACCAACGTGACACCGACACCACCGACCTTGTCGCAAGAGCAGCGAGTCGAAGCGTCACGACTGGCGGTGGCGAATCGTCGACGACGCGCCGAAGTGAAGCGCAGGGTCAAGTCGGGTGAACTCTCTCTCGAAGAGCTCTTCGCCCTCGCGGCGCACGAAGAGTGCGTTGCTCAGATGCGCGCCTACGACCTCATCAGCGCACTGCCGGCCATTGGCGAAGTAAAGGCTGAGCGCATCATGAAGAGCGCTTCGATCGCCAAGACGCGCCGCATTCGTGGGCTCGGCCCCAAGCAGCGCGCCGAACTGTTTCGAGCTCTTGTCCGCTGAGCCGTTAGTCGTCATCTTCATTGGTCCCGGGGGAGTGGGCAAGGGGACGCTGGCCCGTCGGCTCGTGGAGAATGACAGCCAACTGTGGCTGAGTAAGAGTTGGACTAGTCGCGCGCGTCGCGCCAGTGAATCCGGTGACGAGTATCACTTTGTCGATCGGCCGACCTTTGAAGAGGCCATCTCCAAGGGGACGTTTCTCGAGTGGGCGGAGTTCCACGGCAACCTGTACGGCACGCCTCTGCCGAACTCTCCCGACGGGTGCGACGTGCTTTTAGAGATTGAGGTCCAGGGCGCGGAGCAGGTGCTGAAGCAAGATCCCTCGGCCGTCGTGTTCTTGATACTTCCCCCCTCGTTAGAGCGCCTAGAGGAACGACTACGAGGGCGAGGCGACGACGACCAACACGTCGACGAACGCTTACAGAGCGCCCCCGCGGAACTCAAAAGGGGCCGGGAACTGGCGTCCTACGTCGTAGTGAACGACGACCTGGAGCGAGCGAGCGAGGAAATCCTCTCTATACTGGAGGGACTTCGCCGAACTCGGCGCGGCCCCTCGTCAAAGGACTAAACACCATGGCCGAACGCCCAACACTCGTCGATCCGCCCATCGAGAACCTCCTCGGGAAGGTCGGCGACTCGAAATTCACCCTGGTGGCGGTGACTGCTATTCGCGCCCGCGAGATTAACGAGTACTACAACGGCCTCGGTTCGGGTCACGGCGCGCTGATCCCACCCCAGGTGACCTCACTCTCCAACAAGTCGCTCTCCCTAGCCATGGAAGAGCTCTACGAGGGTAAGTTGCTCTTTCACCGACCCACGGTGGACGAGCTGGAGACGGAGCGTCTGCAGGCCGAAGCGGCGGAGCAGGCTCGCCAGGACGCCAACAGTGACCTGGACGCCTTCACCGATGCCCTGCGCGACGCCTAGTTCGTCGATCCCACGCATTGTCCTCGGCGTCGCGGGCGGCATTGCCGCCTACAAGTCGGTCGAGCTTCTTCGTCTCCTAAGAGACCGCGGCTATCACGTGGCCTGCGTGCTCACGCCCGACGCCACGCGATTCGTTGGCGCCGTGACGTTTTCGGCGTTAGCTAGCGAGCCCACGCGCACCAGCCTGTACAACGACCCGACGACCCCCATTCCCCACACCTACCTCGGCACGCACGCCAGCGTGGTGGTCGTGGCGCCGGCCACGGCGCATCTCATTGCCCGCTACGCCACCGGCCTCGCCGACGATCTTCTTACGGCCACCCTGCTGGCCACGCGCGCGCCGGTCCTACTCTGCCCGGCTATGCACACCGAGATGTGGGAACAGCCCTCGGTGCAGGAAAATCTGGCCACGCTGCGACGGCGGGGCGTCATGATCCTCGAACCGGAGTCGGGTCCCTTGGCCGGCGGCGACGAGGGTGCGGGTCGGCTTCCCGAGCCCGAGACGATCGCCGAGCTCGTCAGCAACATCGTCGACGGCTACCGAGGCGTCCTCAGTGGTCGGCGCGTCCTCGTGAGTGCCGGAGGGACCCGCGAGGCCATCGATCCCGTACGCGTCATTTCTAATCGTTCCTCGGGACGCCAGGGTCTGGCGCTCGCTGAAGTGGCGGTCCGCTTAGGGGCGCAGGTCACGCTGGTCTCGACGGTCACGACGCCGCTCGCCCTTGACGTAGCCCAAGCGATTGACGTGATTCACGTCGAGAACGCCGCCGAGATGCACGAAGCGATGCAGAAGCGCTCAGTGGATAGCGATGTGGTCATCATGGCGGCCGCGGTCGCGGACTTTACGCTGACGCCCTCAAACGTGAAGCTCAAAAAGCGCGACGGCGTGCCCCAGTTGCAGCTCATGGCGGTCGCCGACATCGTGAGCGACCTCGTGACCCGCCGTCACGAGGGTCAACTGATCGTCGGTTTTGCCGCCGAAACGTCGGACGTCTTGAAGAACGCCGCGGCGAAGATGAGGGACAAGGGTGTCGATCTTCTGATCGCCAACGACGTGGCCGCGCCCGGTGTGGGCTTCGGGCACGAGACGAATGAGGTGGTCATTTTCGCTCGCGAAGGAGAGCCCCAGCGCATCTCGCTGCGTTCCAAAGAAGCCGTCGCCTACGAGATCTTGGCTAGGGTTGCTGCATTGTTACCTCAAGGAGCCCCATGAGCGATCGGACCCTCTTCACCTCGGAGTCGGTGACCGAAGGCCATCCGGACAAGATCGCCGATCAGGTCTCCGACAGTGTGCTCGACGCCATTTTGACCCAGGATCCCTACGCGCGGGTGGCCTGTGAGACCCTGCTCACGACGGGGCTATGCGTCGTCGCGGGTGAGATCACCACGAGTGCGGTGGTCGACATCAGTTCCATCGCCCGGCGCACCATTTTGGATATCGGCTACGACGACGGCGCTAAGGGTTTTGACGGCAAGAACTGCGCCGTCTTGGTCTCGCTCGACAAGCAGAGCCCCGACATCGCGGGCGGGGTCGACGTGGCGCTCGAGATGCGCAGCGGGTCCGCGGGCGAGGACGAGTTAAACGCGCTGGGCGCTGGAGACCAAGGCATGATGTTCGGCTACGCCTGCAGCGATAACGACGACTTCATGCCCCTTCCGATTTGGCTGGCCCACCGACTGTCGATGCGACTCTCCCAGGTGCGCCGTTCCGGCCAGGTGCCCTATCTTCGTCCCGACGGCAAGACCCAGGTGACCGTCACCTACGAGGACGGTCGACCCCTGGGTATTGACACGGTGTTGGTCTCGACCCAGCACGAAAATGGTTACGACCACGAGACGATTCATCGCGACGTACTCGAGCACGTCATTCGTCCGATGTTGCCCAGCGATCTAGACACCAGCTCGACGCGCGTCTTCGTCAACCCGTCAGGCAATTTCGTTCTCGGTGGACCACACGCCGACGCCGGCCTCACGGGCCGAAAGATCATTGTCGACACCTACGGCGGTATGGCCCGACACGGCGGCGGAGCCTTCTCCGGAAAAGACCCGTCCAAGGTTGACCGTTCGGCGGCCTACGCCGCTCGCTGGGTGGCCAAGCACGTAGTCGCCTCGGGCGCGGCCGAACGATGCGAAGTACAAGTGGCCTACGCCATCGGTGTGGCGCGACCGGTCTCGTTGCTGGTCGAGACGTTCGGTACCGAGCGCGTCGATCGTCAAAAGATCGCCAAGGCCGTCGACGCCCTCTTTGATCTGCGTCCCGCGGCCATCATTCGTGACCTGGACCTGCGTCGACCGATCTATCAACGGACGGCGGCCTACGGACACTTTGGTCGTACTGACCTCGGATTTACGTGGGAACTGACGCCGCGCCTCGATGACCTTCGCCGGGAACTGTCACTGAGCGAGTGACCGCGCGCGCGGTTCGCATCATTACCGACGTTGCGGCCGTCGATCGACCCTTCGACTACGCGCTCGACGACTCGAGCGCGCGTAGCGCCGTCGGAGACCGAGTGCGCGTGGACTTTAACCACCGTTCGGTGCGCGGATGGGTGATCGACGAGGCCGACTTCTCAACGGAGTTAAAGACGGTTAAAAAATGGCTCGGCTTCGGACCCCCGGCCTCGATGCTCGACCTGTTGAAGTGGGCGAGCGAACGCTGGTACGGATCGTGGTCGCGTTTTCTCCTCAGCGCCTCGGCGAGCCGTCTCGTTCACGACCTTCCCGTGGCCCCCGTGGCGGCCCCGCTCAGCGAGGCCATACGCCACGCGTCATGGAACGCAGCGCCCGGGGTCATTCAACTCTCGCCCACCACCGACCCCTTGTCGCTGGTGCTCGGCGCCTATGACGCGACGCGGGACTCGCCGGGTTCCTTAGTGGTCCTCGTGCCGAACGAGCGCTGGGCGACACGTCTTCGCGGGCGACTGGAGCAACGCGGCTGCGCCGTGGCGGCCCACGATGTGCAGTGGGACCGCGCTCGTGCGGGCTGGCCGGTGGTGGTTGGCTCCCGGGGCGCGGCTCTGGCGCCGGTGCCCCTGATGGCGGGCGCGGTCGTGATTGACGCCGACGACGAGTCGTATCGCTCGAGCGCCGCGCCCACCTGGGAGGCGGTGTCGGTGCTGCGCGAACGGTGTCGCCGCGAGGGGGCGCCTTTGTGGTGCACGTCGATGCTGCCGTCGCCGTCGCTGCTGGACGACGGGGCGTACGAGACCGGCCCCGATTTTGTCGCGGGCTGGCCACGCGTCGACGTAGTGGATCAACGTTCGAGGGACCCCCACGACGGCGTTCTCTCGGCCGACGCGCTGGTGGCGGCGCGGCGCGCTCTCGAGGGCGACGAGTCGGTGGCCGTGGTGGTGATACTCCAGCGACTGGGAACCGGGCGCCTTCTCGCCTGTTCGAGCTGTGGCGAGTTGGCGCGTTGCGCGACCTGCGCTCAAGCGGAAGAAGAAGAAGAGGACCATCTAGCCTGCGCCGAGGGCCACGAACAGCGCGCCCGATTCTGTCGAACGTGCGGCTCCACCAAACTCAAGCGCGTTCGCGTTGGCGTGACCACCCTGGCCCGCGACGTATCCGCGCAACTCCATCAGCCGGTCAGTGAGGTCACCGCGGCGCTCGATTCCTCGGCCACCCTCTCGCGCGTGGTGGTGGGTACCGAGGCCACCTGGCAGCGGGTACGGCGCTGCGGTGTTGTCATCTTTGTCGACTTCGATCAGTATCTCTTAGCGCCAAGAGAGTCGGCCCGTCGCGCGGCCATTCACGCGGTGGGAAAAGCCGCTCGACTGGTGGGATCGCGCCGCGAGGGTCGTGGTCGGGTGGTGCTGCAAACGCGGCGTGGTGGGGACGCGGTGATCCGTGCTCTCGTGGACGCTCGCTTCGAGGGGATCATTGACGAGGACGTGGCCGCCGCCCGGCTTCTCGGTCTCGCGCCGTACGGGGCGAGCGCGGACGTCTCGGGCGAGGGTGCGGCGGACTTTGTGGCCACGCTGCGCGACGAGCCGTCGGTCACAGTAGAAGAGAGCGCGTCGGGGTTCTTGGTTCGCGCTCTTGACGTCTCCACTCTCTCACGAGCGCTGCGAGACGCTCCGCGTCCGACGCAGAAGTTTCGCGTGGCGGTGTACTGACACACGGCGAAAGCGCCGACCAACGAAGTGGGAGATTTTTGTCGCACGATAACGTGGTGGGGTGAGTAATTTACCCATTCGTACCTACGGGGACCCCGTTCTCGGTACGCCGACGACCAACGTGGAGAACATCGACGCGAAGATCGCGGCCTTGGCGGCGTCGATGATCGAGACGATGCACGAGGCTCCCGGCGTTGGCCTGGCGGCTAATCAGGTCGGGGTGCAGAAGCGGATGTTCGTGTACGACCAAGGCAACGGGCCGCACGTCGTGGTGAACCCCGTCATCGTCGAGACCTCGGGCGAGTGGACCTACGAAGAGGGCTGTCTGTCAGTACCGGGACTCAGTTGGGAGATCGTGCGACCGAACGCCGTTCATCTCACGGGCTACGACCTCGACGGGAACGAACTGGACATCGAGACCGATGAGTACCAGGGCCGAATCTTTCAACACGAGGTCGACCACCTCGACGGCGTGCTGTTGGTGGAGCGACTCAGCGACGACCAGAAGAAGGCAGCGAAGAAGTTTTTGCGAAAGCGACAACTCTCGTTTTCGCGCGACGACCACCACGGACTCACGCAACTGCTTGGTGAGTAGATGCGTCTCGTGTTCCTCGGTACGCCCGAGGCCGCCGTGCCGTCACTCGAAGCACTCGTGGAGGCCGGACACGAGGTCGCTCTGGTCATTACCCGACCCGATCGACGCCGCGGGAGGGGCACTGAGTTGAGCGCGAGTCCCGTCAAGGTCGCCGCCACGCGCCTGGGTGTACCGGTCGGTCATCGCCTGGGCGACGTCAACGACGTCGAGGTGGAGCGAGGCGTGGTCGTGGCGTACGGTGTGATTGTTCCCGAGCCCCTGCTCGACAAGGTGCCGATGCTGAACGTTCACTTTTCTTTGTTGCCGCGCTGGCGCGGGGCGGCGCCGGTACAGCGCGCCATCCTGGCGGGCGACCAGGACACCGGCGTGTCCATCATCTCTCTCGAAGCGACCCTCGACACGGGTCCGGTCCACCTGGAGCGCCGAGTGAGTGTCGATGACAAGACCGCCCAGGAGTTGACCGGCGAACTCGCGCAGGTGGGTGCGGTGGCTTTGCTGGAGGTCCTAGGATCGCCCGCCTTACTCGATCATCCCCACGCCCAAGTCGGTGAGGTCACCTACGCCGAGAAGATCACCAAGGAGTTGTTGCACTTGACGCCGGAGGCGTCGACCCAAGTGGCCCTTCGCACCGTTCGCCTCGGGGGTGCCTACTTCTTCGTTGGTGGCAAGCGTGTGGTGGTCTTGTCGGCACGCGCGAGTGACGATCACGTGCCCCAGGGCGTGGTGGCTCTGCGTGAGGACGAGGTCGTCGTCGGGTCGCACCAAGGTTCGTGGCTACTCGAAGCGGTGCGTCCCGAGGGCTCAACGACAATGACCGCGACGGCGTGGTGGCGTGGCTTGCGCGCGCCGACCAACGAAGTTGAGTGGTCGTAGAGCCAAATGAGAGGACCTAGGCTGCTGTCGTGACGATGATAGAGGCTGGCCCTCCGGGCGAGATTCGCATCGCCCCATCCATTCTCTCGGCCGACTTCGGCCAGCTAGGGCTGGACGTTAAAGAGGTCGACCCCGAAACCGACTGGCTTCACGTCGACGTCATGGATGGCCACTTCGTACCGAACGTGTCGCTCGGCCCACCCGTCGTCAAGTCGCTGCGTCGCTACAGTGATCGCTTCTTTGACTGCCATCTCATGATGACTGACCCCGGGCGCTATTTAGAGGACTTTCGGACGGTGGGGGCGAACGGCTGCAGCGTGCATGTCGAGGTCGGCCACACCGCCGGGCTCATAGACGACATGAGGTCGCTGGGTCTTCGAGTGGGTTTGGCCGCTAACCCCGACACCCCGTTTCACGAGGTGGCACCGTTTCTCGGCGACATCGATCTCTTGTTGCTCATGACGGTGTTCCCGGGCTTTGCTGGTCAGTCGTTTATCGAAGACGTGTTGGAGAAGGTCGAGATCGCGCGGCGTGAAATCGAGCGTAACGACCTCTCGCTCGACCTCGAGGTCGATGGGGGAATCGACGTTCTCACCGCGACGCGAGCGGTGCGCGCGGGTGCCAACGTCCTGGTGGCCGGCTCGGCGATCTTTGGTCAGTCCGAGCCCCTGTTGGCCGCCAGCGCCCTTCGCGCCGCGGCCTACGACGGGCTCCAATGAAGTTCTCACTCTCTGAACTCATGTCAATGGCTATGGCCGAAGGCCAGAAGGCTCGACTTCACGCCCCACCCAATCCCTGGGTGGGGGCACTCGTGGTTGACCCGCGGGGCGTGATCGTGGGCGAGGGCCATACCCAGGCGCCGGGCGAGTCGCACGCCGAAGTGGAGGCCCTTCGCCGCGCCGGCGCGAACGCGCGGGGCGCCACCATGATCGTGACCTTGGAGCCATGTTGTCACGTCGGGCGAACCGGTCCCTGCGCGGAGGCCATCATCGAGGCCGGGGTGGCCCGGGTGGTCGTGGGCATGATAGACCCCGATCCGCGCGTCAGCGGTCGAGGTATCGAACTTCTCAAAGCGTCGGGGGTGGACGTGGAAGTGGGCGTCGAGGGAGACGCGGTACGTGCCCAACTCGCTCCCTACGTGTGGCACCGCGTCACCGGTCGTCCCTTCGTGGTGGTGAAAATCGCCAGCACGCTCGACGGGGTGGTGGCGATGGGCGACGGCACGAGCCAATGGATCACCGGGGCCGGGGCGCGTCGCGACGCGCACGTCCTGCGCGCCCAAAGCCAGGCCATTTTGGTCGGCGCCGGCACCGTACGCAGCGACGACCCGGCGTTGACCGCCCGAGTCGACGACATCGTGCTCGAGCCCCTTCGGGTGGTGTTGGGTCGCGCTCCCGAGAACGCCCGCGTTCGACCGTGCGTGGAGCTATCGGGAGATCTCGGCCTGATCCTCGACGATCTGGGCGGCCGCGACGTCTTGCAGCTGCTGGTCGAAGGGGGGCCGACGACCAGCGCGGCCTTCCTCGGCGAGGGCTTGGCGAACCACGTGGTCTGGTACGTGGCGCCGGCTTTCGCCGGTGACGAGGGAACTCTCTCGGCACTGCACGGTCTCTCGACCCCTACGATGGAAGCCTTACGACGCGGTCGGATCGTCGATGTCCAGCGCGTCGGCGAAGATATACGCATTGACGTGGAGGTCTGATGGCGCTGTCGACGATTGATGAAGCGGTGGAACAGCTACGCCGCGGCGGCATGGTCGTCGTCGTGGACGACGAGGACCGCGAGAACGAAGGCGACCTCATCATGGCCGCCGAGGACGTCACGCCCGAGTCGATGGCGTTCTTTCTGGAGTACACCTCGGGCGTGTTCTGTGTGCCCCTGGAGAGTTCACGCGCCGATCAGCTAAATCTTCCTTTGATGGTCGTGGCCAACACCGAGTCCCAACGGACGGCCTTTACCGTCTCGGTTGACTACCGTCACGGCACGACGACGGGGATCTCCACCAACGACCGTGCGGCGACCGTACGGGCGTTGGTCGACCCCGCCACGCTGGCCACAGACCTGAATCGTCCCGGCCATATCTTTCCTCTGCGCTACCGGCCCGGCGGAGTCCTTCGTCGGGCCGGTCACACCGAAGCCACCGTGGACCTCTGTCGTTTGGCGGACAAGTTTCCCGCGGGCGTTCTGTGCGAGGTGGTCACGGCCGACAAGTCGGACATGGCCCGACTGCCCGAACTAGAGACGTTCGCCGCACAGCACGGTTTGCCAATCGTGACCATCGCCGATCTCATCCGCTATCGCCGACAGAACGAGATGTTGGTTAAGCACGTAGCCGAGGCGTCACTACCCACCGAGTGGGGGACGTTCCAAGCTCACGTGTTTGAGAGTCTTCTGGACGGGGAGCAACATATTGCCATGGTCTACGGCGAGGTTCGTGACGCACCCGAGGTTCTGGTGCGCGTGCACTCGGAGTGTCTCACCGGCGACGCCCTCGGATCACTTCGTTGCGACTGTGGTGAGCAGTTACGCACCGCCCTGGCCAAGGTGGCGGCGGAGGGATCGGGGGTCGTGGTGTACCTGCGTAATCACGAAGGTCGAGGAATTGGTCTTGCTCATAAGATTCAGGCCTACGCCCTTCAACAAGAGGGACACGACACCGTCGACGCGAACTTGTTGCAGGGCCTACCGGTCGATTCGCGCGAGTACGGCATTGGCGCACAGATCTTGGTAGAGCTAGGCGTTTCGTCTATGCGTCTACTCACGAATAACCCCACCAAGCGTGGTGGCCTCGAAGGTTTCGGTCTTAACATCGTCGAGCGTGTTCCTTTAGAGAGCCGACCGACGTCGTTCAACATTGACTATCTGCGGACCAAGCGCGAACGAATGGGCCACTTGCTCGAGGGGCTCGATGACCTCGAGTGACGAGACGGCCTTCGACGACAGCGTCCTCGAGACGTTGCGCTCGAGAGTAGGAGAGTCGCTGGAACCATCGAGTGAGGGGCGAGGACTTCGCGTCGCCCTGGTCTGTGCGCGTTTCAACGGGGGCATCACTACGCGGCTCCTCGCCGGTGCTCTCGACGCGCTCGAGCAAACGGGCGTCGACCGACGCGACATCTCTCTTACCTGGGTTCCGGGGGCCTTCGAGATACCGCTGGCCGCCCTGGCCTACGCCGACGCCGATCGCCCCTACGACGCGGTGATTACTTTGGGCGCGGTCATTCGAGGCGATACCGGACACTACGAACTGGTGGCCGGAGAGTGCGCGCGTGGCGTGCAAGACGTGCAATTGAGCACCCGGGTGCCGATCATTTTCGGCGTCCTCACGACGAACACCGTCGAGCAGGCCCTCGAGCGATCACGACCCGACGAGACCAACAAAGGTCGCGAGTGCGTGCTCAGCGCGCTGGCCATGGTGAGCGTCCTTCGCCAGGGCACACTCGCGCCGTCGTGAACGTGACCGGGGTCGTCGAGTCATTCGATGATCGCAGGGGCGACGGATTCATTCTCAGTGACGAGGGCGAGAGGTTCTATTTCCATTGCGTCAGCATCCTCGACGGAACCCGAGAAATTGTCGTCGGTCAACCGGTACGTGCCCTGCGCCACGCGGGGCACGTCGGTCGCGATGAACTCACGGACGTCGAGAAACTGGGTCCTTACTAGATCGAAGCCTTGTCCACCCTCTGCTACGTGACTTCGGTCGAAAACGTGCGATTACGGCTTGACGGGAGGGCTGCCGAGGGCGGATAGGGCCGCGCTTCGAGCGGCGGCGGCCTTGAAAATAGCAGCCGACTCGGCTTGTAGCGCGGCGATGCGCTGTGCGGCGTTGTTGGCGATGGAGAGACTCTCGTGGTAGGTGGCGTCCGCGCTATTGACGGCGGCGTGAAAGGTGAGTTGAATCGCTTGGCGCGACTCGCGGTAGGCAAGGATCTCTCTCTCGTAGGTTCGCATGGCCTTCGTCTGGGTGCTTGTGCTCGAACCGGCGGAGCCAGCGGACGCCCACACCGGCGTCGAGAGTGCTAGAACGCCCACCATGCTAAGAGCAACGGCCGCTCTGACGACGAACGATTTCATACCATGAAATGTAGTTGTGGATCGTAAGAAAGTGCTGTGAACACACTGTCGAATCCTTGAGAATTTCCCTTGATTACCTTCACCCACGACCCTTGTCTCACCCAGTACGCTCGCCCTATGGCGGTAGGACAGTGACAACCATTTTGGTCGTGGATGACGAACCCGGGGTACGCGACTTACTTCAAGACGCCTTGAGCAACGCCGGCTATCAGGTGCAGTGCGCCGCGAACGGGGCCGACGGCCTAGATCAGCTTCGACGTCGCAGCGCCGATCTCTGCGTGGTCGATATCAACATGCCCACCATGAACGGCTTTGAGTTTTTAGAGAAGTTGCGCGAACACAACTCTAAGACGCCGGTCCTGTTGTTGACCGCGCGTGACGGCGACGTCGACGTCGAACACGGACTGCGCGTGGGCGCCGATGATTACGTGAAGAAGCCTTTCAGTCTGGAGGAGCTCCTCTTGCGCGTGGCGGCGATCCTACGCAGAACCAGCGGTGACGAGGTGGACGAACTGGTCTATAGGTGCGGGCCGCTGGTGATGAACATCGATCGTCACGTGGTGAGCGTCGAGGACAACGAGATCGACCTCTCGGCCACGGAGTTTCGTTTGCTCGAAGTTCTCCTCGAACATCAAGACCGTGTGGTGACGCGCGAGCAGCTGCTGCGCGACGTGTGGAACATCGACTTCGACTCCGAGACCTCCGTCCTCGACACCTACATCTCCTACGTACGACGCAAGATCCATCACAACGACTTCGCTCCGATAACCACGATTCGCGGCGTGGGCTTTAAGTTGGTGGACCAGGCCGCTCGCAAGTGAGGATTGCGACACGCCTCACCCTCCTCTTCGTCCTCCTGACTTTTCTTGTAGCACTCACCATTGGCTGGTTCGCCGTCGACATGAGTTCGCGCGCCCAGTACGCGACGTTGGACAGCTCGATCAACTCCGTCGTCGACAGCGGACTGACGAATCACAACGACGCCTTAAGTAACGCGCTGTACGTTATCCAGCGCTACCAGTACGACCTCACCTTGGACGTGGTCTTCCCCTCCGGGGTCATCACCCAGGTCAGTACTCCCAACGACGCGCTGCGACGCAAGCCGACGTTGGGAGACGTCAAGAACTCCCTAAAGCACGTCACGTCCGAGGGGAACCTGCCCGGGTACGTGATTCGCTCGGTCAACATCGGCGGTGGCGACTATCTGGTGGTGGCGGGATCGACGGCGGGCATCGCCAAGCAGAACCAACACCTCGCCCTGCTCGTGGCGAGTGCCGCGTTGGTGATATCGCTGATCGGACTGGTGTTGGCGCGTGAAGTGATGCGCCGAGACCTCCGCTCCATGGGACGGCTCATCGACTACGCCGGGGACGTGGCGGGGGACGGCGAAACCGGTCCCGCACCGCCCAGCGAGGGGAGTCGAGACATCAAAGAACTCCGAGACGCCCTCGTGTACGTGGTCGATGCTCTACAGGAGCGCATTGCCTTTGAAGAGCAGAACTCCAACGCGATGCAACAGTTCATCGACGACGCCTCGCACGAACTGCGCACTCCCCTGACGGTGGTGAAAGGGTACAACGAGCTACTGGCGAGCGGCACGGCGAGCCCCGAGCAACAGGCCCGGGCCGTGTCGCGAGTGCAGCGCGAAGTCGATCGGATGGAGTCACTGGTGCGCGACCTTCTGCTGTTGGCCGAGGTGCGCGAGGCCCCGTATCACCCCGAGCAGCCCGTCAACTTGAGTGAGCTGGTCGCCACCAGCGTGTCGGACTTCGCCTTTGAGCATCCCGAGCGACCGCTGAGCAGCAGCGTGGCGCGCGACGTCATCGTGACGGCCAGAGCGGAGTACGTCGACCGACTGCTACGAAACGCTCTCACCAACGTGGTGCGTCACACCCCTCACGACGCGCCCGTGCGGGTGAGTCTCACCACGAGGACCAAGTGGGCGGTCCTCGTGGTCGAAGACGGCGGCCCCGGGCTCGCGGTGTACGGCGTGCGGCCTCTGCGGTTCCAGCGCTTTGACGAGTCGCGTTCGCGCGACACCGGTGGCTCCGGACTGGGCATGAGCATCATGGCGGACGTGGCCGAGTCCTTGGGGGGTTCGATGACCACCGAAGCGAGTTCGCTGGGCGGGTTGCGGCTGCGTTTTGAGGTTCCCCTCGCGACGGGACGCTAGTTGGTTGAAGCGGTGGCGCGCACGTACGCCTGCTGCAGTTCGGCCAGGGCGCTGCGATAGAGGTCCACGTGCTCCCCCAGTCGTTCGCCGCCCGCGTTCACCATGGCCGCGACGGTGTCGATGACCAGTTGAGCGGCCGGTAGGTTCGCGGGTGATTCGGCCAAGCGCAGGGCCGCTAGCTGCAACAAGACGAAAAGGTGATTTCCGAGAATCGTTTCGACCGGGGTGTCGCGCAAGTACGCCGCCTCCTGGGCTTCGTCGAACTCCTGCGACGACTCTTGATGACTCACGCGAACCAACGTAGTGGTTGGAAGCTCACGGCGACCTCGCTACGTTGCCGGAAGAGGCGCGAGGTCGCCGCGCGGTGCTCTCGAATACCCCGCCGGGCCGCTCGGCGGACCAGGATGCAGCCCCGCCGGGCCGTTGGCCGGCACGCCACCGGGCGGGTAGCGGGAGGGACGACCCTCGGCGATGCCGCTGCCGGCCATGGCGTAGAAGGAAAAGAGACTGGCCAGCACGAGCGCGAAGAGCACGCCCCCACTGAGTATCGCCGTCAACTTGGTGAGGAGCCACGCCGCGAGAAGAGCGAGGAGGCCCAGAGCGGGGAGATAGAAGCGAATGAGGTGAACGGTGTCAGAAACACCGACCGGACCGCGTCCGGCCATCTGAGCCGTCCAGGTATAGGTGGAGTAGAAAATCCACATGCCCAGCCATCCCACCACGAGGACGAGCGCTACCGCGACGTCGCGTCGAGAGTCGCCCTGAGTGGAGGAGGTAGTCGCGCGGCTTCGAACCCAGCGCGTCGCAATCCAGATCACGGCGATCGCCGCCAGGGTCCACACCGGCATAGAACTCGAGAGTTGGGCCGGCATGAGTTTGAGGTTGGGCCAGAAGGCGGAGAAGGAGAACGTAATCTCTCCGGGGTCGTAGCCGGTTGACGTGGGGGAGCCGTACGCCCAGGCGTTATAGGCCAGGTCCACGGCGCCAAAGAGAGCCACCGACCCCAGCCAGGTCCACATCATGGCCGCGCTAAATCGAGCGCGACGGTAATAGACGATGACGGCGATGAGGGCCACGGCGAGTTCCACGACGTCGGTGTAGCGAATGAAGACCGCGCCTTCGAGCGCGAGAAAGCTGAGCAATCCCACCAACAGTCGACGGCGAGTTGGGGCGTTCGTTTCGAGCGCCGTCCATAACAGAGCGCCCGCGCCCGCGGCGATCAACGAGGCGTCGGTGAAGGTTGGTATCGTGGCGCGCCACGCGAAGACCAACGCGGCACCCGAGAAGCAGTACACCCACACCGCGTACGCGCCGGCCCATCGTCCGAGCCAGGCTCGCGCCCCGAGGTAGAGGCCGACGCACGCCAGGGCTCCGTAGAAGAGGGGCGCGAGACGCAGTACCTTCGCCATGTAGAACAAGACGGCGAAGAAGGGGTAGCCGGGATTCTTTTCGCTGATCCACTGGCCCGACGCCAGGTGGTGCCACTGGGCGATGCCGCGTTCGCCGTGCTTCGCGAGAAACGAGGCCAGCGCCTGGAACTGGGCGTTGCTCAAGAGGACGTGGCCCTGGGAGAGCGCCACTATCGACGCCCGGTAGGCGTAGTCGTCCGGTTCTAAAAGAGCGGTCGCGTGGCTCAGGACGAGTCCGCAGAATCCGACGAAGCCGAGCGCGGCGACCAGAACGTCGGCGCGGTGACACCATCTCGTGGCTCGAGGGGGGGTGGTGGCGGGGTTCTCGTCAGTCAGTAGTGGCACGACCGGCTCGTTCATCTCGGCGAGGCTAGAGGGACACGCTACTGAAACGGCGTCGTGGCGCTAAAGCCTCCGTAAGAATACGTCGGGTAGGTCTTCCCGGTCGTCTGGTATCGTAGTAAGGCAGTTCAGCAAGCGAGGTTGGCAGTGCCAACGTCCACCTGGCCACTTCAGTGCGTCCGGGTTCTGGGAGTTATGCGCCTCGCTTGCCGTGGCGACACCATAGCGGTGTCGCACAGAGCAAGGAGAGAACTATCGCAACAGTGCCTGGAGACCACCGCGTCAACGAACGGATTCGTGTCGAGACCGTCCGCCTGATCGACCAAGACGGTAATCAGCGCGGAGTAATGCCGACACGGGACGCGTTGGCATTGGCAAAGAGCCTGGATTTGGATCTGGTGGAGATTGCGCCCACCGCGCAGCCCCCGGTCTGTCGGATCATGGATTACGGCAAATTCAAATTCGACGAGGCCCAAAAAGCCAAAGAGTCGCGTCGTAAGACCCTCAACGTGGGTGTCAAGGAGATGAAGTACCGCCCGAAGATCGGTGCCGGGGACTTCGATACCAAGACGCGCCTCGTGGAGAAGTTTTTGAGCGAAGGTCACAAGGTCAAAGTCACCATCATGTTCCGCGGACGCGAGTCCGCCCACCCCGAGTTGGGCAAGAAGATTCTCGATCGGATCGTAGAGAAGCTCGAGGACGTGGCCAAGGTGGAGTCCGCACCCAAACTGGACGGGCGCAACATGATCATGGTGCTCGGTCCGGAGAAGAAGTCCCGACCAAAGAGCGCCGAAGGCTCTAAAGACGTAGCGGTTCAAGAAGTCGCACCATCGGGTGCCGAAGTATCGATTGAGGAGGCCTGAGATGCCAAAGATGAAGACGGACAGTGGCGCGAAGAAGCGCATCAAGGTGACCGGTGGCGGAAAGCTGCGTCGTCGCAAGGCTTTCCGGGGCCACCTGATGGAGAAGAAGTCGTCGGTGCGCTCTCGCCGCCTGGGACGAGAGACCGAGATCGCCCCCGGCCAAGAGAAGCATGTCAAGCGCATGCTGGGCCTGTAGAGAGTTCGAGTAAGGAAAGAGGTAACACCATGGCACGAGTGAAGAGGGCGGTCAACGCCAAAAAGCATCACAAGGCGATACTGGAAGAGGCGAAGGGCTACTACGGTGACCGCAGTCGGACCTTTCGTAGCGCCAACCAAGCCGTCCAGCACTCCGGCGTCTACGCCTTTCGCGACCGACGGGCGCGCAAGGGTGAGATGCGAAAGCTGTGGATTCAGCGCATCAACGCGGGCACCCGTCAGCACGGCATGAGTTACAGCCGCTTCATCGCGGGTCTCAACGCGGCGGGCATCGAAGTTGACCGGCGCATGTTGGCCGATCTGGCCGTGAACGACGCCAACGCCTTTGGCGCCATCGTCGCCCAGGCCGGCGCCGCTCTGGCGAAGTAGGGCTCGCTGATCGAGGCGCTCGGTCCCTCACACCAACGAGTACGCCGACTTCGACGCCTCGTTCAGAAACGAACTCTTCGCTGGAGTGAGGGCGTCTGCGTCATCGAGGGTCCCGACTTGGTGCGCGCGGCTCTTGACGCGCGCGAGGAGTTCGAAGCCGTCTTCGTCGCCGCGAGCGCCACCAGCCCCGAACTCTCGGCTCTGGTCGTCGACGCCACCGCCCGGGGAGTACGCGTCTACTCTCTGGCCCCTGAGGTTCTGAGTCGCGTGGCGGACGCCGTCACGCCTCAGCCGGTGGTGGCCACTGTGCGTCTGCCCGTGCGCGACGTGTCGTCGATTCCCGCCGCGGCCCTGGTGCTGGTGCTGCACGACCTTCGCGACCCGGGAAACGCGGGCACGTTGATTCGTTCGGCGCACGCCGCCGGGGCGAGCGGCGTGGTATTCACCGGCAGCTCGGTCGATCCTTTCAACCCCAAGACTCTTCGCGCGACGGCCGGATCGATCTTTCGGATCCCGGTGGCGGTCTCGTCCCTCGGCGAGGTGACGTCGTCCTTTCGAGATCGCGGGGCCGCGATCCTCGCCACCGTCGTACGCGGAGGGCGAAACCACCGCGACGTCGACTTCTCCCGTCCGTCCGTGGTGGTGATTGGTAACGAAGCCGACGGACTCGACGCGGCCTCGATCGCGCTCTGTGACGAGTCGATCACCATCGAAATGGCGGGCGCCAACGAGTCGCTGAACGCTGGAGTGGCCGGATCACTGATCGCCTTCGAAGCCCTCTGGCGGCGTCAAGACACGATCTCGCCACCAGTAACCCCTAGCCTTTAGTCGACATGACCAGCTCACCACTGGCTCGCCTGGGCGAGCAGACGACCGATCTCCTTAGCACCATTGGCTCTCTCGCGACCCTCGACGCCCTGATCGAAGCGGAGCCGTCGCTGACCGGAAAGCGCTCCCTTCTGTCGACATTGCAGAAATCTCTCGGATCTTTAGAACCCGACGATCGTCGCGCGGCCGGCGCGCAGCTGCAGGCGGCTCGGCGCGTGGTCGAAGAGGCGCTGTCCGCTCGACGCAGCGAGTTAGAGCGTGCGGCACGGGTTCTACAACTCGAGAGCGACCGACTGGACTTGGGCGACGTCGTCGACTCCGCTGTCGTTCACGCGCTCTCGGTGGGGCACCCGGGACTCATCGCCACCACGCAGAGCCAGCTGGAGGACGTCTTCGTGGGCATGGGGTTCACCGTGGCCGACGGGCCCGAAGTGGAGAGCGACTGGTACAACTTCGAAGCTCTCAATATTCCTCCGGCCCATCCGGCGCGGGGAATGTGGGACACCTTTTACGTGGACCTCGGGGAACCCGAAACGGTGGTTCTTCGCACGCACACCTCACCGACCCAGATTCACCTGATGGAAGAGGCGGTCGCGCGCAACTCGCTCCCGATCCATAGCGTGATGCCCGGTCGTTGCTATCGCCGCGACACCCCCGACGCCAGTCATCTCTACTCCTTTCACCAGATAGAAGGCCTGGTTGTCGATCGAGGCATTACCTTCGCCGACCTCGCCGGCGTTATCGAGACGTTCACCCGCGCCTACTTTGGCTCCGACATCACGTCGCGACTTCGCCCGGCGTACTTTCCTTTCACCGAACCCTCGGCCGAGTTCGAAGTCACCTGCACGCTCTGCCGGGGTGGGGGGTGTCGCACCTGTTCTTTCACCGGCTGGCTGGAACTGGGGGGCAGCGGGATGCTCGATCCCGCGGTCCTCGAGGCGGTGGGCATTGACGGGGAGGAGTGGAGCGGATTCGCCTTTGGATTTGGAATCGATCGTTGCGCGCAGATGCGCCACCAACTCACCGACATGCGCGCATTGATTGAGAACGACACGCGCTTTTTGGAGCAGATGTCGTGAGAATCGCTCTCTCGTGGTTGCGTGAGTTTGTCGAGTTGAGCGAGTCCGTTGATGAGTTGACGACCATTTTGGATGACCTCGGACTCGTGGTGGAGGGCGTCGAAGTAGTTGGCGAAGGCCTGGACGATGTCGTCGTCGCGCGTATCGATGATATTCGCGCCATTACCGGCGCGGATCGAGTTCGCCTGGTGACGGTGGACGCGGGGCACGGTCCGCTCGACATCGTGTGCGGGGCCACGAACTTCGAAGTCGGCAACTACGTGCCGCTCGCTCCCGTCGGGGCGGTGCTGCCGGGTGGATTTACCATCGCCGAACGAACCATGCGCGGCGTCACCTCGCACGGCATGCTGTGTTCGTCTCGTGAGCTGCGCTTAAGCGACGACCACGAGGGCCTCATGATCTTGGACTCGCTGGTGAGCCCCCGAGTGGGCGAGGGCTTGTTATCCGCTCTCGCGATCACCCCCGACACCGTTTTTGACATCTCGGTGGAAGGCAATCGTCCCGACGCCTGGTCGGTCGAGGGTGTCGCTCGCGATCTCGCGACGCGGTTGGAACGTCCACTGAAGCGCGCGGCCCTGGCCACGACGAGTTCGACCACCACCACCGCCTCCTTTGGCGCCGCGGCGATTGACGCCCCGGATCTCTGCGGACGCTTAACGGTGTCGGTGTTTCGCAACGTCACGGTCGCTCCGTCACCGTCGTGGGTGGCCCAGCGACTCATGAACGCTGGCATGCGGCCGATCTCCAACGTGGTCGACGCCTCGAACTACGTGATGCTCGAACTCGGTCAACCCACCGGTCTCTACGACGCCGCCCTCGTGGCGAAGCACACGTTGCGGGCCCGGCGAGCGCGAAGCGCCGAGACCTTGACCACACTCGACGGGGTGACGCGAGAGCTCGCGCGCGCCGGGCGGGGCCTGGGTGACACCGGTGAGGACTGCGTCATCGTCGACGGCGACGACCAGATCCTCGGTCTGGCGGGCATCATGGGCGGCGCCTCCAGCGAGATCAGTCCCGCGACCACCGACGTCCTCCTAGAGGCCGCCTACTTCGATCCCATGACCATCGCACGCTCCTCCAAGCGACACGCCCTGCGCAGCGAGGCGTCGAATCGTTTCGAACGCGGCGTGGATCCCCAGCTGGCCCTTCGCGCCGCCGCCCGCTACGCCGAGGTATTGGGCGCGAGCGTGCCAGAACTCGAGTGGCTGAGCGAGCCGCTCGACGTGCTCGGTGAACTTCCACTGCCCCCGACGATCACCGTGCGTGAAGAAGATGTGCAGCGTCTCTTGGGCGTGGAGATTCCTGGAGGGGATATCACTTCACTTCTGCGGGGCCTGGAGTTTGAGGTCTCAGAAGCGCTCGAGGGTTTCACGGTGACGGCACCCACTCGCCGGCTCGACATTCGTGAAGGGATCGCGGGTCGCGCGGACGTCATTGAGGAGATCGCGCGTCTCTACGGGTACGGGCGGATAGCGCGCCGCACCCCGTCCTGGCCCGAGTTCGGCGCACTGAGCGAACGCCAGACGTTTCGTCGCCACGTGCGTGACGTCGTTGTTGACCTGGGCGCGATCGAGGCCTGGACGCCATCACTAGGTAGCGACGCCGACTTCGACTTGTTGCACCCCGGGCAGGCTCGTGTTCGCATCACCAATCCCTTCTCCGCCGAGGAGTCCGTACTTCGAGCCACCATGATCACCGGGCTGGTGCGGGCCTGGTCGAAGAACGTTGAGCGCGGCGTCGGCGACGTTATCCTCGCGGAGTTCGGGGTGGTCTTCCAACACCCGAGCCTGGTATCTGAGCCTCGACGGGCCCGCGGAGGTGCCGGGGGAACGTTGATGTTGGAGCTACCGAGCGAGAACGAGCGGCTGACGGTGGTTTTTGGACGCGTCGACGACGACGCCACCAGCGCGGTCGCGGCGTGGCGCGTGCTCAGTCGACGTTTGGGTCTAGACGACGTGGTGGTGCGCACGACTAATGAAGCGCCGCCGGGCCTTCACCCCACCAGAGCCGCCGCACTCGTGGATCGCGCCTCCGGCGCGTTGCTCGGCTACGTCGGTGAGATAGACGGCGACGTGGTGCGAGCGATCATGAGCGGACCGCCGCCACGACGGGTGGGTTTGCTCGACCTTGATCTGGACGCCCTGGGCGACCCCGCTAAAGCCACGCGTGCCCCCGAAGCGTTGCGCGTGCCTAGCCGTTATCCCAGCGCGATCATCGACCTCGCCTTCGTGACGCCGCGCGAGGTGAACGCCGGTGACCTCGCCCACGCGCTGAAGGGAGTGGGCGACCTGGTGGAGTCGATCTCCCTCTTTGACGTGTACGAAGGACCTCCCCTCGACGAGGGCACTAGGAGCTTGGCCTACACCGTGCGCCTCAGCTCGAACGAGCGAACGCTCGGCGATGACGAGATCTCCCGGAGTCGTAAAGAGCTCATCTCGATGGCCGCGTCTCTCGGCGCGACCCTGCGTTAGGTGCCGGGTCCCGCGGTAGTGGAGTTCGTCCCCCTGGGACCGAACGGTCGGCGCTACCGCGGGGAGTACGTCATCCGCTTGGGCGACGCCGACGAACAC
>JAOBWI010000011.1 GCA_025463285.1 Acidimicrobiaceae bacterium
CGACGGCGTCTCGGCTGGCCAGCCGAGACGCCGTCGAACTTGGCCGTCGCCGCATCTCTCGTCCGATGGATGTCTCTGAGCAGAGAGACACAACGACCATCGTCGACCAATACTCGGAGTAGTGCGATACGGAAATATGCACTTCAGCGCGGATCAACGCTCAAGCATCGATGACAGGAAAAAGTTAGTCCCGACGGTCGCCGAGCGTCAGTGCGGCGAGATGGGTCGCTTCGAAGCCCACTTCCTCGGCTCTTGAGAGATCTTCCGACAACCCGCACAAGATTCGGATGGTCGCCTCGCGGGCCTTGCGATCCAGTCACTCAGGATTCATGTCTCGGCGATATCTTTCGCGAGACGCGGTCCAAATATGTGGCGGCGTTTCGACCCTTAGGAGGATCTTGATGATTAGAAATAGTGGCCAGATCACAGCGCTACGCCGACTTAGCGGACGACGCACTGTACGCGTCGTTGCGGCGGCGGCGATAATCGCACCAGCGATCACCATGCTGGCTTTAGCGTCGAGCGCGAGCGGTAGCCCGACCGGACCCGGAGTGGCGGACCTTATTGCCGGCAACCTGCTCGTCAGTCGCAGTGTCTACAAGGACGTATCAGGCATTACGACAAGCACGCAACTTCCACCTGGCTGCGCCGGGACGGGGTGCGCGTCGGCAATCAGCAACGGGATGTACCCCTACGTGTTCAACAACGACACCGTCGACGCTAGCTTCGGCATCACGTCGCCCATTTACTTGGACCAGATTACGCCGACGGGCAGCTTGGTGAATTCCCTCGAAGTTCCCAACAGTCTCGAAGCTGGCGTGCCATCCACCAAGGATCAGATGGTGACGAGCTTCTCATCTAAATCGGAAATGGCTCTCAACTTGTCGACCAACGGTAACGACGTCACGTTCATGGGGTACGCAGCTCCCGTGGGTGCTACGGACGTTTCGAACTCGAACACGCCCGGAGTAACTGACCCGACGAATCCGGTTTCGGGTGCCTACTACCGCGTGGTGGGCGAGCTCGACGCGCAGGGCAAGTTGCACTTCACCTTGACCAACGCGTACAGCGGCAACAACGGGCGTGCGGCCATCCTTGACAACGCTAACGGTGACGATGCTCTCTTCACGGCGGGCAACGCTGGAAACGGTTCGAGTCCTCAGCCCAACGGCATCATTCTCGGAGCGGGCACCCAAATCCTCACCCCCGAGACCAAAGCCGAGGTCGCCCAACAGCTCGGCGCGCCAACTCCGGTCGGAAGTTTCAACATCACCGAACTCGGCAAGAAGGCGGACAAGATCGGTAAGGATGACAACTTCCGCGGCCTGACCATCTTTGACAAGGTCCTGTACTACACCAAGGGCAGCGGCTCGAACGGTGTGAACACCGTGTACTTCCTCGACACCACGGGGACCGCGTGCCCGAATGGCGTGGGGCTACCGGTTCCGGGAGCACCGCTGCCGTCCTCACAGCTGGCCTACGACTCAACCACCCTGCAGGCCAACGGGCTACCGAGCAATATGTGCATCCTGAAGGGCTTCACAACCACTCTGGCAAAGACGACCACGACGTCGTTCCCCTTTGGCGTGTGGTTCGCCAACGCCACCACGATGTACGTGGCGGACGAGGGTAACGGATCCACGACGTACTCGCCCGCGACGGGGATCTACACGGACGCAGCCGCGTCGACGACCTCGGGCCTCCAGAAGTGGGTCTTCAATTCAACGACTCAATCGTGGCAGCTCGCCTACACGTTGCAGAACGGTCTCAACTTGGGCTCTCCCTACGTGGTCGCTGATTACCCGACGGGAAACAACCCCGTCACTCGTCTACCTTGGGCGCCAGCAACCGACGGTCTGCGCAACATTACGGGCCGTGTGAATGCTGATGGAACCGTTACGATTTGGGGTATCACCTCAACCGTGAGTGGTAGTGGGGACCAGGGCGCTGACCCGAACAAGTTGATGTCCATTACGGACTCGTTGGCAGCTACGAGCCCGGGAACTGAGAGCTTTACGGCCGTGGACAAGGCCAACTTCGGCGAAGTCCTTCGCGGAGTATCTTTCACTCCCGGCACCAAGTAGGTCAACTACGTAACCAAGCCCCGGCCCGGCGCGTTTGCGCCGGGCCGGGGCTTGGTCGTTCAAAGAGTTCGATCCCGATGTGGTTACCTTGAATCGAATGAAGAATGGAGCATCGAATGTCGACCGACTCGCCCGACTCGCCCGAAACGCCAACGCGTCTTGAAGATCTCGGCGTTCAACTGCCCGCCAGGCCCGATCCGTCCGGTCTTGCAGCGTCGCTATCGTTTGAGTCGCCTTGCTTCGTCCAAGGCGATGTCGACTGGGCAACGGAGGTGCGCCTGGGTGCCTTCAGCGTTTTCTACGGGGGTCGTATCGCGCAGGCGAGTATCGGCCGGTATTGCTCCATCGCTCCGGGGGCTGTGCTCGGGTCTGCCGAACACCCAATGGATCGGCTCACAACGTCAATCGTGGGATTCGACCCGCGATATCACAATTGGCACGATGTGCTCAATCGTGCTGACGACGTGGAGTTGTGGAATGTTGCCGGTTTCGCGGGCAGACCCGTGACGACGATCGGGAATGACGTCTGGTTCGGAGCGGACGTTTTCGTGAAGGCAGGTATCACCATCGGCGACGGCGCGGTCATTGCGGCGCGGTCTGTGGTCACGAAGGATGTGCCTCCGTACGCCGTCATGGCGGGAATGCCCGCACGAACGCTGAGGCTTCGATTTAACGAAGCGACAGTCGATCGACTGCTGCGTCTTTGCTGGTGGCGTTTTTCAATCTTCGATCTGGCTGGCGCGCCGTTCGACCGAATCGAAGAATGCTTAGATATTCTCGAGGAACGAGCACCTGGGCTTTCGCACTATGAGGGCCTCCGGGTGGATCGTGAGCTCCTGCGCAAAATGTATTAATCGCACGCGTTGTTCGGGACGGCGAGTACCCCGGAATTCTCACGATGATCCGGAGTCCGTTGCTCTCCGCGTCGGCGACACCCGCCGGCTCATCGCTGGACGATCGACGACCCATATCCGGACGGCTCTGCAAGCAGTTATTGACACGGCCGTCTGAAGCCTTGTGTCGTTTCACGGGCCGGCTGCTGACGTCTACGTGGACGACATTCATTGAAAGATGGTCGCCGTGGCGAGCAGTCAGAGTACGAAAATCAGAAAATCGGACTCTCCGATGGTATGATTTGAATCATGTCGAGAACCACCGTGCGAGCCAAGGGTCAAATTACCCTTCCTGAGGAGGTGCGCCGCGCCGCGCACCTGGAGGAGGGTGATCTTCTGGACGCCGAGATCACGACTGAAGGAATCCTCCTACGACCACAGAAACTTATCGATGCCACGCAAGCGTGGTTCTGGACGACCGACTGGCAGGCTGGCGAGCGTGATGCCGACACCGACCGCGACGCCGAGAGGGTCAGTACCTTCGCTTCTGGTGAAGAGTTACTCGGCTCGCTCCGCCAGCGGTCAAAGCCGACGCGTCAGCGGAAGAAGCCGTAAAAGAGCGTTGCCAACGTACGCATGGCTAGCTCGTTTCGGCAAAGACTTCGATGGTCTGAGCCGAGAGCAGCAAGCACTCTTCCTTTTGGCCGTCGCTCAGTTCGTGGAGGACTTGCAGCGACATCGAAGTTTTCGCAAAGGGCTTCGCGTCAAGGGTATTAAAGGAGCCCAAGGAATCTTCGAGATGACCTGGGCCGCTGACGGGCGCGCAACCTTCGGGTATGGCGAGTCAATAGTGCCAGGTGAGCCTCACGTCATTTGGCGTCGGATCGGTACTTACAAAATCTTCGCCACGCAGCGATGAGACCTCTTACCATGAAATCCCATTCCGTCACTAGGAATTCAAAGAAAAAAATGGGCGTAAATACGGGCGCTTCGGCTCTCAAGAGCCTTACCGAGGCCCTTCAGTTTCGAATTTTCCACGCCAAGGGAGATTCACTTAGGTACCTAGGAATGTTCGAAGATAGGCTGGCCGCGTCGTTCACGAATTTGAATTCGACAATCTGCGGTACAAGAAACTTGAGGAGGAGACTTGAGCCCCGCAGAAGCAGATTCATACGGCACCGACATCTACACCGAAACTGACGGCGACCCCGACACGCTCGCGAATCTGGGACCGATTCGCCCGATGGCCGGAGTGTTTGAAGGTCTCAAGGGAGCCGACCAACACCCCGTCGACGTGGGCGTCGGGCGGAGCGCCTTCATTGAGCACTACGAGTTGTCCCCAATCGATTTCCAGACGAATGGACCACAGATCTTTTATGGACTTCGCTACCACACGAATATCCGCGAAGTCGGCTCCGCCGCCATGTTCCACGATCAGGTGGGCTACTGGCTCTGGGAGCCTTTGGCGAACTCGGTGACCCTCACCCTTGGCATACCTCGCGGTCAAGCGCTGGTCGCGATGGGCCACGCCGAATCCGACGCCACAGAGTTCGAGCTAACGGCGACTGCCGGCACGGACGTCAACGGGATCGTATCGAACCCGTTTCTCGATCGTGCGTTTCACACGTCCAGTTACCGCATTCACGTGACGATTCACGACGACAACACGTGGTCGTACGAAGAAGAGGGAGTGCTCGAGATTGAAGGTGGCGACGCGCCCTTCCACCACACCGATCGCAACACACTGAATAGGGTGAGTTGGCCTCAACCGAATCCTTTGTTCCAAAACGGGCTTGAGGACTCGAGTCTCGGAATCGGCAGTCTACGAAATGAGAGTGAGTATCTACCATGAACCATCTGAATCGCGAACTCGCCCCGGTCACGGACAGTGCGTGGGCACAGATCGACGACGAGGCGAGTCGGTCACTGAAGCAGTACTTGGCCGCGCGCCGACTCACCGATTTTGAGGGGCCCCTTGGTTGGAACCACTCCTCTGTCGATCTCGGTCGCATCGAAAGCCTCACGAACGCGCCCGTCGACGGCGTTCTAAGTGCGCGCCGACTGGTGCGCCCGTTGGTGGAGTTTCGTGTGCCGTTTTCCCTCTCTCGACAAGAGCTCGCCGCCGCCGAACGCGGTGCTACCGACCTAGATCTCAGCCCCGTCATCGCGGCCAGTCGTTTCGCCGCGCTCACCGAAGATGGGGCGATCTTTCACGGATTCGAAAACGGCGACATCCCGGGAATCGCGGAGTCATCGCCTCACGAGTCCGTCGCCATCGATAACGATTACTCGCGCTTCCCCGAACACGCGGCGAAGGCCGTTGCCATTCTGCGCGCGGCCGATGTTGCCGGGCCGTATGCCATCGCTCTTGGAGCGCAGTGCTTCACTGGCGTGACCGAAACAACGGAGCGCGGCGGCTATCCAGTCCTCGAGCACCTCCGCGAGATTCTCGGTGGCGCAGTCACGTGGGCACCAGCGGTTGAGGGCGCCGTAATCCTGAGTCAGCGTGGCGGAGACTACCGGTTGACCGTCGGACAGGATTTCTCGGTTGGCTACCACTTCAGCGACGCCGATCACGTCCAGTTCTATATCGAAGAGAGCCTCGCCTTCCAGATCAATACACCTGAAGCGGCCGTGCGTCTTGTCACTGGATAGAAGTCAAGACTTCGGCGCGTACGGCTCGAGGTCTGATCCTGACAGGCATCAATCCGAGCGTTACCCTGCAATCGAAGAGAACCGCTAATTATCGCTCGTCACCACAAAAGTGACTTCTCGACTTATGACTGAATGAAAGCTAAGAGTTCTTGGTTGATGACATCGGCGTGGGTGGTGCACATGCCGTGGGGGTAGCCCGGATATACCTTCAGCGTCCCGTTCTTGAGCAACTTGATCGTCAACAAGGACGCGTCGGCGATCGGTACGACCTGGTCGTCGTCACCGTGCATCACCAAGGTCGGAACGTCGATGGCCTTAAGATCCTCGGTCTGGTCGGTTTCCGAAAATGCCTTGATGCCTTCGTAATGTGCCTTGGCGCTACCCATCATCCCTTGTCGCCACCAGTTTCGGATAATTCCTTCCGAGACAGTCGCCCCGGGACGGTTGAATCCGTAGAAGGGTCCGGAGGCGACGTCAAGGAAGAACTGTGCGCGGTTGAAACCAGTACCTTCTCGGAAGCTGTCGAACACCTCGATGGGCGTACCGCCCGGGTTGGCGTCAGTCTTGAGCATGAGTGGCGGTACGGCACTAATGAGAACCGCCTTGGCGACTCGACCGGCACCATGTTGCGCCACATAGCGCGCGACCTCGCCGCCACCAGTCGAGTGGCCGATGTGGACGGCGTCATGTAGGTTGAGATGATTGGCTACCACCGCTGCGTCAGCGGCATAGGTGTCCATATCGTGGCCACTAGATGCCTGCGACGAACGGCCGTGGCCTCGCCGGTCGTGCGCGATCACCCGATATCCGTGTTGTACGAAAAACATCATCTGGGCGTCCCAGTCATCGGAGCTGAGCGGCCAGCCGTGGTGAAAGACGATCGGTGGACCGTCACCCCAATCCTTGTAGAAGAGTTCGGTGCCATCCTCTGTTGTGACGCTAGGCATATCACCGACTCCTTACCTGAGTTCCAATTAACTCTCAAACATAATTCGTGGGTCACCCTTCAGCAAGCGGAATTAATGGCTCAGTTCAGAGGGATCTTTCCAGCCACCGGTGCGACTCTCGAAAACTCCCACTCTGCGAGAAGGGGTGTGGTTTTCCCAGAGATCTATGCCAGCACCACCAACCTCGATGACCCGGTCGAATCCGATGGGTGGCAATACCTCGAACCAGGGCTTCCCGAAGGCGAACACCCAATCTGAATCCACAGCGGTAATGCTAACTACAGTGCGCCTATTCGTACTTATAGCTCACGATCTCCATGTGATTTCGTCGAGAACGTTCGTATCTTCTCGCGAGTAGTCCTGATCGGATGACGAGCAAAGGAACGATAGCCAAAAGGATTAGATACACGATGCCGAGCCAACGAGCCTCGGGGAAGAAGTATTCGTCATCGGACGGACCACCGACTGCGCTCCATGCGATGTAAGCGACGAAGAACGCGCCGGTGAGAATGCCGAGAAGCGCAACGGTCGAGAAAACGAACCGCTCGATTACTTGTGGAATCTCAACGCGTCGGATGAGTAGGGCCAGCGCAATGCCAAAGATAAGCATGGCCAGCGGGATGCAGTCATTCACCGTAGTTTGGATGGTTAATTGGCCGATTGGCCCTTGACCCCAAGGAGCTACCCACCGTTGCGTTAGTTCCCAGGTGACCTGCGCCAGATTGGTAATGACTGTGCCTGGCTGAGACGGGCTCATTCCGTGCAGGCCGTGGGTGTGGTGGAAGTACGGAGCGAGCATCCTCGGTAAAATGCGCCCCTCATAGAGAAGAAATCCTCCCGAGGCCACTGCGAGTATTGAGGGACCGACGAGGTGGCGAGCACGACCACGGAGGATCTGACGTGCGACAAGAACGGCGACAGCCAGGACAACTGTTGCGAGTACCAACACCAATAATGCCATCGCGGCCGTAAGTATTCCAGTAGTCGCCGAGACGGGAATCGGATGATAGCGACGTCCGCTCCACGCGAGCATGGCCCTCGACCACAAGTCGAGCATGATCACGACCATCAGTGCAATGAAGGCAAGACTCGTTCCGAGCGCGGCTCGCGTTTGGCCGCCGGGATTCGCGCCGGGCCTGGAGAGGCCAATGTCGCCCACTCGAGCGACGAGACCCTTGTACGCGACGTTGAAGCTTCGCCTGAGATCGACAGGTCGGTCTGCGAATTCTTGCTCTAGGTGGTCAACGAACTCCTCACCGCAGCGCTCCCGCCACGAGCGCGGGTACCAACGAAGAAGATGCATCGCACGTCGCGTGTTGTGGAGTTCACCGCTCACGCGAAGTTCCATGAACGCTTGAGACGAGCTTGTCCGGTCTTGAGGATTCGCTTCTGGGAGGTGATGTACTCGGCGAGCACCGTCGCGCCCTGTGCAGTCAAGCGGTAGGGACGTCGACGATCCTCCGGAGCAAGAGCAGTGATCAGTCCTCGACTCTCAAGCCGAGCGAGTACTTGGTAGAGCGTGCCGGGGGGGAGGTGTACGCCCGCAAACTCCTCTACGTCCTTCACGAGGGCGTAGCCGTGCTTATCGCCTCCCGCGAGGCTAGAGAGTATGAGGACGGCGGCACCAGCGTTTCGCCCCAGTCCGGCTAAGGAGTCTTTCGAGTCGGCCATCGAGTTACTATACCGTAAAGCGATCTATCCGTCAAGGAGTTAGAGTGCCAGCCAAACCAATCGCCGTCTGCCACGGAATGTGGTTTCGAGTGCCTTGTTGCGACAGAGGCGCGAAAGTGAGAAGTGACGAACAGGAGCGAGTGGTGGCGAACAGTGGCGAAAGCCAACAGCAATGTTTGCAGCGACTTTGTCGGTCGTGGCAACGAAATCAAGCCTGGAGCGGGCGACGAGAATCGAACTCGCGTTCTCAGCTTGGGAAGCTGATGTTCTGCCGCTGAACTACGCCCGCAATTTCCTATATGACTCCGCGAGTCTAGTG
>JAOBWI010000019.1 GCA_025463285.1 Acidimicrobiaceae bacterium
GGCACCCGACGTGGGCTGGGGTGAGGCGTACGCTGACGTTCTCGTGCCTCCACATGTGGGGTCGACGACCACGTCGTATGGTCCGGCCGCCACTCCCGAGACGGTGTAGACGCCGTCGGCCGACGACGTCGTGGAGCCGCCGCCTCCACCGTCTGTCGACGCCAGCGACACGCAGACATTGGCGACATCAGATCCGTTGACGGCACCGGTCACCGTCCCGGAGATGCTTGCGCCGACGGCCATGGCTGCGTTGACGTTGGTCGCCGGGGACCCGACGGTCACCGCTACCGCCTGGGATATCAACGACGCCCCCGTCGGCGTGTCGTTGTACCACTGAGGTACGTAGTTTCCTCCGCAGGGACCTGCGAGAAACTCGACGTCGTAGTCGCCGGGTACAACTCCCTCGACGCGGTACGTACCATCGGTGGCACTGACGCCGGGCGTGCCGGCGCTGCTGGTGCCACCGACGGGGAACGCGCTGACACAGACTCCAGCGAGATCACCGCCGCCCACCGCGGCACGTATCGTCCCGGAGATGCTGGTGCCCGCGGGCATCACGGCATCAACGCCGGTGGTGGGGGAGGCGGAAACGGAAATCAAGGTGCCCGGCGCCGACTGCGTTCCCGTTGGCGTGTCGTTGTACCACTGCGTGGCGTAGTCCCCGCCGCCGCACCCCGGAACGAAGAAGACGCCGTAGCTACCAGGTGCCAGTCCGGGAATCGTATACGTGCCGTCGGCAGCGGTCGTAGCCGACGCGGCGATGTCCGTGCCGTCGAGAAACGCATCCACGCAGATGCCCGCGAGATCACCTCCGCCGACCGCGGTTACCACTCCTGAGATGGACCCCGCCGTAGGGGGTGAAGCGCCGAACCACTCTTGGTACGCGTCAAGAGACAGGGGGGTACTCGATGAGAGTCCCTCGGCCTTGGAGTTGGGGTCTGACGACCCGCCGAAATAGCTTTCGAAGGCGAAGTTCTTACTGGCCACCGCCGAGGCCATGCCGTCGATGTAGGCGGGGTCATCTCCGGCGGGGACCGTCGATAGTCCCCACTCGGGGAAGCTCATGGGTTTACCTTGCGCGGCCGCAAACGCCTCGAAATCTGCGAGCCCGTAGACCTCACTGTTGAGTTGAGGAAAGGTCACCGAAGAATTCGGTGTGGTGCAATCGACGTCGTAAAGATCGAGACCCACGATGTCGACGTAGGCATTGCCGGGGTAGTAGTTCGCGTACGGGTAGGCCCCCTTACAGGCGTTGGTGTCCCAGTCGATGAGAAAGTTCTGGCCGGACGCCTGACGCAGCGCGGTGACCTCGTTGGCGAAGCAGGCTGCCCACGCGCTCTGCTCCTGAGTGGTCGTACCTATGAAGTCCGCCTCCCACGTCCCGTTCATTTCGGCGCCGAGACGAATTACCGTATTCTGCAGTCCGGCTGCGACCAAGTTCTCACCGAGCGCGGTCGCGTGGAGGTCGAAGGCGCCCGCCGCGCACGACTGCTCCCAACTCAACGGATCACTGACATCTTCGAGGTTGGCGGGGATCAAGTCCACCTGCAGCACGAGCTGTCGGCTCTGAGGGGCTTCTGCTACCCACGGGGCGTACCCGAACTGAGATTGGGTGATCCACGGAGTTTCCCAGTCCGCCCACGTTGGCTCACCTGTCAAATACGCCGAAAGACACGAGAGGGTCGAGTCTGTTTCGGACTGGAAACTGTTGACGGCGGTTTGCAGCGCCGCGAGTGAAGTGTCGGGGAAATTGAGAAAAGCACACTCACTTCGTGATGGGCCGGCGACGATAGGCGCTTGCGCCGTCACTTGGGTTGGCACGACCACAGTGGTCGAAGCGGAAGCCGCGGATGCTGGAACAACGGCTAGGGCCAGGAGTACGGCACCTACTCCCAACGCCCTTGCGATCTTGAGAGACTCCATCATCACGCTCCGTAGGATTCTGCCTAGACCCGTCGAAGAATCTTTTCACAGATCGAATGACCCACTCGCGCCACTTGACAGGTCCGCGACGCAGGGATAACGTACAACCATATGGTTGTAGATACCGAGCGCACCGATCGAGTGTTCCGGGCGCTGGCTGACGCTACGCGTCGCGACATTCTCCTTCGCGTTATGCGAGGCGAAAGTTCGGTATCGACCCTGGCGTCCTACTACCCCATGAGTTTCGCCGCCGTGCAAAAGCACGTGGTGGTTTTGGAGAGAGCGCGGCTGGTGACGAAGCGAAAACAGGGTCGCGAGCAGCTGGTCCTTGGGGAGAGCAGCGCGATTGAGCATGCGATTGAACAGCTCGAGCGCTATGAAATCGAGTGGCGAGAGCGATTGGTTCGATTTGACGAAGTCCTACAGAACAGCCTGAAAGGAAGGAAACAATGAGCGTGACCAGTGTTAAGAGAGACCCGGCAGCGTTGACCCTCACCATCGAGGCGCAGTACGCGGCGCCCATCGAACGAGTGTGGGCGTTGTGGGAGGACCCCCGTCTGCTCGAGCAGTGGTGGGGACCGCCGACCTACCCGGCGACCATGGTCGATCACGACCTCACCCCGGGCGGGCGAGTTCGCTACTACATGACGGGACCCGAGGGCGATAAAGCGCGCGGCTGGTGGCGCGTGCTGGAGGTCAACTCCCCTCGCTATCTGTCCTTCGAGGACGGATTCGCCGATGACACCGGCGAGCCCATGGCCGACATGCCCTTCATCATCATTCGCGTGACGCTGAGCGAAACCGCGGCGCAGGGAACGCGCATGGTGATTGAAGGGACCTTCCCCTCGACCGAGACCCTGGAGCGCTACCTCTCCATGGGTATGGAAGAGGGCATCACCGCCGCCGTGTCGCAGATCGACGCTCTCTTGTAGCGACTCTTGCGCGTTCGATTGCCACCGAACGCTGCGAGCTTCTCACGCTGGATGTTCGCCACCTCGCATGACCGTCATCAGGGTGCCGTTCACTGGTTCACTAAAGACGCAGATGGCGCTACCCGGCACGGGCATCTCCTCAATCACAATCGAGCCGCCGTGTCGCGGGACCGTCTCGCGTATTCGCTCGAGCGAGTCCACCACGTAGATCGGTTTCCACTGGGGTTGCTCGCCCTCTTGGGCGTACGAGACGCTCGCGTACCAGTCGTCGCCGTTTTGGAGAATGCGCATGTCGCCGTCCAGGGCCGTGAGGGTGTGCCCGCTCAGGGCGGAGTAGAACTCGCCGTCGCGCTGGGGGTCGGGTGATACGTGATCAAACCACCCGGGTGCGTTGGCTTCGTGCATGAGGCCAAAGCCGGCGAAGGTCCCCGCCCGCCAGAGTCCGTACGGGGCGCCGGCGGGGTCAATGAGAATGGCCATCGTGCCGAGGTCCATGACTTCGGTCGCCGGCATCATCACGCTGGCGCCACGATCCATCGCCTTCTTGACGTCCCCGTCGACGTCGGAGCTGGCGAAGTACGTTGTCGTATTGCCGTTGGTGCCCTCGCCAATGCCGAGACCGATGACCGGAGCGCCGTTGGACGAGCCAATGGCGTAGTACCCGGTGTTCTCGTCGCCGAGGTCCCAGGTCCAATCGAACAACGCGGTGAGAAACGCTCGCTTGTCGTGATGCTGCTCCTGGGTGGGGACCATGACGTCGACCCAGCTCGGCATTCCATCTCGGTGGCTAGTGAAAGTAGTCATGGCATCATCATGGCAGACTCGAACGCGATCTGCTCGGGCGAACTGCGTGGTGCGAGAACGCGCAAGAGTTCGCCCACTGCTCACCAAAGGCACGTTGTCCCCGGGAGCGAGAGTGCGGCGACGCCATATGATTCCTCCAGATAACTAGCACTGAGGAGCAGCATGCCAACACGCAAGGCACGTACGACGTGGACGGGTGGTCTTCAAGACGGATCCGGTGAAGTAGAACTCGTGAGCAGCGGTCTCGCGACCTTTGACGTTTCGTTCCCCAAGCGCACCGCCGACGACGCTGACGGCACGACCAGCCCGGAAGAGCTAATCGCTGCGGCGCACTCCGCGTGTTTCTCCATGGCTCTGTCGAACGCCGTCGTCACGGCCGGGGGTACGCCCAAGTCTCTGGTGGTGGACGTGGAGGTCCGTCTCGGACCCGATCCCGCGGGCGGCTTTCATATTCCCAACATCGCCATCACCGTGCGCGGTGACGTGGAGGGTCTCGATGAGGCGCAGTTCGTGGCCGCGGCCGAAGGCGCCAAGGTCGGTTGCCCCGTGAGCAAGGCCCTCACCGGTACGACGATTTCCCTGGACGCCGCCCTGGCCTAGGGGAGAGTGGCGACACCACGGATCCTCGCGCGGTCGTTAGTCGCGCGTAAGTTTTTCGAGGACCGGAATCGCGGCTTTGATGGCTTGTTGTTCGACGTCGGAGAGCCGATCCAGTCGTACGCTCAGAGCGTGTGTTCGTTCGCTCCAGTGTTGGGCGAGCACCCGTCGTCCCAACGCGCTGAGGTTAACCAGGCTGGCCCGCTTGTCCTCGGGGTCAACTTCTCGCTCGACGAGTTCGAGGCCCTCGAGGGTGGCGACCATCCGGGTAGCGACGGAGGGATCCATCAACTCGCTCGTCGCCAGCGCGCTAATGCGCATCGGCCCCACTTCTTCGAGTGTGGCGAGGACGGAGACCTGCGACGGGCTAAACGTCGAGGGACTCTCGCGCCTCAAGGCACGGGTGAGTCGCGTGAGGATCAAGCGAAGTCGAGCGGCGTTGACCCCCGTTTCGATGGGCGTGTCGAGCGAGCTCATCGCACCACTTCTGAATCCAGGGCGATCTCGCCGGGCAGACCGCTCGAGGTGGAGGCCAGCTCGGAGACGACCTCGTTGGCCGTGACGGGCTGGTGGAAGTAGCGCTCACCGCGAAACGCCGAAAAGAGCGCCCCGATGACCGAGATGGCAATGGCCGTTGAGAACACGATGATGAGCCCGTGATGGAAGGGGCTTTGCAGGAGACTTGGGAAGAAGTGCTTCCCGGTCAGCGTGCCCCACTGGACGTGATTTACCCGAGAGAGCGACGGAGAGACCAGCAGACTCTTTAAGGGATTGAAGCCGAGGAACGACGAAAAAAGGCTGCTGACCACGGGGGTGTGGGCGACCGTGGACGCCCGAGCGAGGGCGACGCCGTGGGCGGTGAGTCCCTTGTACATGGCTGAAGGCAAGGTCTTGGTGAGTCCCACGATCATCAGCGAAAAGAAGACGCCGATCGAGAGCACCATTCCGGTATTCATCAGGGCCGCCTGGATGCCGGCGGCGCCGCCGCGCTGCTCGGGTGGCACCGAGTTCATCACCGCCGCGGAGTTGGGTGCCGAGAACATTCCTCCGCCCACGCCGTTGGCGAAGACCAGCAGGGCGAAGACCCAGTACGAGAAGTTCGTGGGCACGAACAGCAACCCGAGGAAGCTTAAGGCAAACATACCGAGTCCGGCCGTGGAGAGAATGCGCGCGCCGTGGCGGTCCGACAAGTATCCCGACAGCGGTCCGGCGATGAGAAATCCCACCGTCAGCGGCAAGAGGAAGATGCCGGCCCACAGCGGCGTGTCGGAGTAGTTGTAGCCGTGCAGCGGCAGCCAAATGCCCTGGAGCCAGATGATCAGCATGAACTGGAGTCCACCGCGGGCCACGGCCATCAAAAAGCCCGCGCCCGACCCCATGAAGAAGGCTCGGATACGAAAGAGCCGTAGGTCGATCATGGGTGATGCGATCTTGTTCTCAATAACGAAGAAAGCGAAGAGCAAGACGACGCCAATGGTGAAGGCCGACAACACGAGGGGCGACGTCCAGCCCATCGAACTGCCCCCGTGGGGCTCGATGCCGTAGACGATGCCGACCAGGACCGAGGTGAGTCCGACGGCGAAGGTGAGGTTGCCCCACCAGTCGATGGTGGCCGCAGTGCGAACGCCGCTGTCGCGAAGGCTCAGGTAACTCCACACCGTGCCGATGAGGCCGAAGGGCACCGAGACCCAAAAGATCAGTCGCCAGTCAACGACCGAGAGCACTCCGCCCAAGATAAGCCCGATGAAGGTCCCGCCAATCGCCGCCACTTGATTGATGCCCATGGCCAGGCCGCGCTGGCCGACGGGAAAGGCGTCTACGAGAATGGCGCTGGCGTTGGCGAAGATCATGGCCCCACCGACCCCCTGGACCAGTCGCCACAGGACGAGCCAGATGGCCCCCGAGCCGGCGTGAAAGGGGTCCAGCGCGAGAAGGATCGAGGCGATGGTAAAGACGGCGAATCCCAGGTTGAATATACGTACGCGTCCCACGATGTCCCCGAGTCGTCCGAGACTAATGACGAGAACGGCCATGACCAGGAGAAAGCCCATCAGCAGCCACAGCAGATAGCCCACGTTGCCCGGCAAGAGGGGATTGATGCCAATGCCGCGAAAGATGGCCGGTAAGGAGATCAAGATGATCGAGGAGTTGATCACCGCCACGAAGACGCCCAGAGTGGTGTTGGTCAGGGCCACCCATTTGTAGCGATCATCGTGCACTGTCACCTGGGGCATTACGGCTCTCTTTCGGTAATGTAGTTGCTTGACTGCAAACAAGTATATAGGCAGAAAGGGCAGTGCGCAACATGAATTTCACGCCAGATCACGACCCATAGGCGCCACTCGGGGCGGCGCGACCGAGAACTAGTGGAGTGAGACGGATCCGTCGTCGGGGCTGAGGGGCCAGCCAGGATTGTGGGCCACTTCCCAGGGGTGACCGTCGAGGTCGAGAAACACCCCCGAGTAGCCCCCCCAAAAGGTGGCCGTGGGTTCGCGCCCAATGGCGGCGCCCGAGGTGTGCGCCTCTTCCATCACGCGGTTGACGTCCTCGGGCGAGGCGACGTTGTGCGCGAGGGTCACGCCTCCCCAACCACCCTGATCAACAACAGCTGAGTCGCCCGCGAGCGACGCACGATCCCACAGGGCGACGATCATGCCACCCGCCTGAAACCACACGATCGAACCGTCGGGCGATTCGCCGGACCAACCCAGTGCTTCGTAGAACGTACGTGCGCGCGCCACGTCGCTGACGCCGAGCGTCACCAACGAAAGTCGCTGCTCCACGATTTCATTATGTCGTTCCCCAGGGACCCCGGTGGGCGACCTTACGAGACCTGGCGCGATTGTGGCCAGGGTGGTCGCGGGGACTTGCGTGGTAAAACGAACTCGTGGCAATCACCCGAGTCCAAATTGTGTCGGTGCCGGTTACTGACCAGGACCACGCCCTTCAGTCCTACGTGGGGATTCTTGGTTTAGAGGTACTTCACGACTCGCCCATGGGGCCCGAAATGCGCTGGGTCCAGATCGCCCCCGCGGGTGCTCAGACCACCCTGAGCCCGGTGACGTGGTTTCCGACGACCTTTGACGACCCCGACGGCAACGGCACCATTCTTGGCGCTGCGGACACGGCGAACTAGAACGCCTCGGTCAGATGTCGAATCCCCACACCGAAACCGTCGATAAGTACTTAGAGGCGATCTACTACATCGCGGCCGAGGGCGAGGTGGTCCGGCCCAGTCGGCTCGCGTACTGGTTGTCCGTCAGCGCCCCCACGGTGAGTGACGCGCTGGTGCGCATGAAGCGCGACGGCTGGATCGACATTGGATCGGACCGCAGCGTGAGCTTGACCGAAAGCGGCGAACACACGGCCGCGAGTCTGGTTCGACACCACCGCGTCCTGGAGCGTTGGTTGACGAACGTCCTGCACTTCGATTGGGCCACGGCCGACATCGAAGCCGACCGGATCTCCTCGGCCATCTCCGACGCCGTCATCGATCAGATCGACGCGTCGATGGGATCGCCGCCGACGTGCCCACATGGCAACGCCATACCGGGACGAACGGCGACCTACGGAATCTTGGTGGCGTTGGCGGACTTAGAGCCCGGCACGTCAGCGACGGTACGACGAATCTCCGAAGTGGCGGAGCACGACGCGCCGGCCTTGCTCTCGATGCTGGCTGAACACCGTATCTCGGAGGGTACCGATGTCATGGTCGTCAAGTCCGACGTCGGACCCAATGAGGTGGCGATCACGGTGGGGGGCGTGGCGTTCACGCTGTCTCTCGAGGCCGCCCAACGGATCTGGGTGGAAGCGGCCTAGAGGGTGGTGCTGTCTCCACGCGAGACAGGTCCGCGCCATACTGTCCCTGTGTCGAACGACCTCCCGAACCCTTCCGATCCGCGTGGCTCGCGCGCGGAGGTATTCCTTAGTTACCTTGAGTACTTTCGCAACAGCGTTATCTCGCGCGTAGCAGCGCTATCCGAGAGCGAGGTGCGAACGTCGCACGTGCCGAGCGGATGGACACCGATCGAACTCGTCAAACACCTCACCTTCGTCGAGCACCGTTGGCTGGTGTGGGGATTCGAGGGTGCCGCCGCGGAGGACCCCTGGGGCGAGCGACGCGACGATCGCTGGTTCGTCGACCCCGGTGAGCCTCTCGAGTCAGTGATCGAGGCCTTGCGCTCCCAGGGAGAACAGAGCGAGATCATCATTCGAGCCAACGACCTTGAGACGGTTGGGCAACCGGGACCGCGATGGAAGGAGGGGGTCGAGGCGACCCTCGAACGTATTCTCATTCATCTCCTCCAGGAGTACTCCCGACACCTTGGTCACCTGGACATCGTGGTCGAGGTCGCGGGCGGTCCCGTTGGCGAATAGCCGCACCCTCGCGAGACGCGCGATGGGGGTCGTCGTGGCCAGCGCGGCGCTGTTGACGCCCTTGCTATCTCCTTCGGGCGCTCACGCGGTTGGCTCGTTGTCGCCGATCGCCGCGGTGTGGACCGAACCGCAAGCCGGGTACGGGTTTCTCGACGCCGCTATCCACGGCGCCCGTCGGAGTATCGACGTGTCCGTGTATGAACTCTCTGATCCGACGCTGGAACGCGATCTCGTAGCGAAGGCGCGCGACGGAGTCGATGTTCGCGTTCTACTTAATAGTGACTACCGCGGTCGCGATGAGAACACCGCCGCGGCGAATGAGTTGCGCGCGGGATCGGTGCACGTCGCGTGGGCGCCCGCGGGCACGATCTTCCACGCCAAGTACGTGGTCATCGACAACCGCACCGCGTACATCGGTACCGGCAATCTCGTCGCGTACGACTACAGCTCCACTCGAGACTTTTGGGTGGACGACTCGAACCGCTCCGACGTAGCGGCGATAGTGGGCACGTTTGGTAACGACTTCGCGAGTCGTGAAGACCGTCCTCTCGCTTCGGGAGGCCTGGTGTGGAGTCCGGGCTCTACCGGCGCACTGGTAGGACTTATTGACTCCGCCCGGTCGAGCCTGCTGGTCGAGAATGAAGAGATGGATAGTCCCGCCATTGAGCGGGCACTGCTGGGCGACGCGAGGCGGCGCGTCGACGTCAAGGTGGTCATGACCTACTCCTCGGAGTGGTCATCGGCGCTCGACACCCTGGCGCTCGCGGGCGTGCACGTTTCGCTGCTCAACTCGTCTCAGGTGTACATCCACGCCAAGGTGATCTGTGTCGACTGCGGTGCGTCCGCGGGGACCGTCTTCATTGGTAGTGAGAACTTCTCGATCTCCTCGTTGTCGTACAACCGCGAACTGGGCGTGGTGACGACGTCCCTCACGACCATTCATGCCGTACAAGCCGCCGTAGACGGCGATTACACGACGGGAAGAGTGTCGTCGAGGACAGGTGCGTGATACGTCATAATGGCGAGGCCTTACTAAAGGGGTCGGGGGAACACTCGTGATCACGAGTCGATGGGGTATAACTCGCGCGAGAGCGTCGGACTCTCGGGTTACTGGCCCCGGGTGTGTGCGTTGTATGGGCTGATCTACGCCTAGAACGACAGCGCCACGCCGGTGGTGATCGCGAGAGCCGGTGACGAGTCGTGACTGCGTCACGATGAAACGATGATCCTCCCCCTCGAATTCGGCGCCGCGCCTCGAGTTGCCAGGGCGGACGAGCGAGCCCTGATGCGTCTCGCGCAGTACGGCGCGTAGCGGATCGGCTTAGTGCGTCGCGTGCTCCGGTACACACCTGGTCGCGACGTTGTCCTCACCACATGAGTCGCAGAGCAAAATCAGTTTGCGACACACCAGGTTGGCGCAGTTGTGGTACCGACTCGTCGGCGCGTCGCAGCGTTCGCATCGACCCAGGGTGATGCTGCGATCACTGAACTCCTGGTTCATGCGACCGTCGAAGAGGTAGAGGGATCCCTCCCACAGGCCGTCGTCGGCGAACGTTTCGCCGTATCGGACGATTCCGCCGTCTAACTGGTAGACCTCACGAAAACCCCGCCGCTTCATGACCGAGGAGAGAATCTCGCAACGCACACCTCCCGTGCAGTACGTCACGATCGGACGTTTCTTCAGGTGGTCAAATTTTCCACTCTCAATCTCGCCGACGAAGTCCCGGGTGGTGCGCACGTCGGACACAAGAGCGTTTTTGAACCGACCGATCTCGGCTTCGAAGGCGTTGCGAGCGTCGAAGAAGACGACGTCCTCGCCCCGCTCATCGACCAACTGGTGCACACCGTGAGGCGTCAGTCGTTGTCCGCCGGCGACCACGCCGCATTCGTCGACCTCTAGTTCCCCCGGCGCGCCAAAGGCGACCAACTCGTCGCGCACGCGGATGCGCAAACGAGGGAACTCCTGGCCGGTGCCTTCGGACCACTTGAAATCGGTCCCCTTAAAACCGGCGTACTCCTTGGTACGGCGAATGTACGTAGTCAGGGCCGTCATCTCGCCGCCCAACGTTCCGTTAATGCCGTGGATCGATAGAAGGATTCGTCCTTTCAGACCTAAACCTTCGCAGAGCTCTCGCTGCCAGAGACGTATCGCGTCCGGGTCGTCGAGACGTGTAAAGCGGTAGAAGAGAATGACTTTCTGGAGATCCACGCAGTGATTTTAGGATTCGTGGATGTGGTGACCGAACCCGCGCCGAGTTACCGACGTTTAGTGAGGCGCCGTCGCCACGGAGGGCGACGTCCGGGTGGCTCGCGACTTGGCGTACCACGTTCGAACGGCGTAGTCCAGCGATAGCCGACCAGTGCCCAACAGGCACACCACGAAGGCGAGTCCGACGAGCGCGAGATTGAGCTGATAGCCAATGCCGTGGGCGTTGCCGGCGAGGCCTTGGGAGAAGGTGACCGTGATCATGGCCATCACCATGTCGCCCGCCAACCCGGCCGCCGCCAGGCGACCGAAGACGCCTAGTCCCACGGCCGCGCCGCCGAAGCACTCGATAATCCCGCCGAGCACCGCGAAAAAGGTGCCGGGGTGCAGGTGGGCCACGGTGGCGTAGTAGACGGCTTCGTTGTGAATACCTGCGCCGCCGAAGGCGCCGAACAGCGTGCTGGCGCCGTGGTACACGAAGATCCAGGCCAGACAGATCCGCACAATGAGTAACGCCAGGTCACGGGTGGCGAGGGAGTGCGCGGTGGCGCGTACTTGTTCGTAGCGCTGCAGCACGGAGGATTCGCGCCACGCTCGAGTGATGTCGTCGCGAGCCATCAGCCGTCGGTCTTTGAGTACACCAGGAAGGGCTGCGCTAACTGAGCGAGCATCACCTTAGGTGTCGACGAGGCGGAGCTCGTTTGCTCTATAGGCACTGGGCGGCCGAAGAGTCCGGTCGCGACGGGCACGCCGGTCGGAAAAGCGGCACGGCGGATCATTTGGTCCCAGCAGACCAGTACAAACCCGAAGTTTACCGTGCCCCGATCGTCAATGAAGGAAGCGGCGTGGTGCAAGCGGTGATACGCGGGACTGATGAAAACGCGACCCAGTGGTCCAAAGGTCCAGCGCACGTTGGCGTGCGGCAAGGTAATGAGACAGCTGTAGATGACAATCGCCACGGCCGGCACGGTGCCGCTGGCCCCCAAGATGAGAGCGGGAAAGAGCGACGGGAGATAGGAGACGTGAACGAGGGGATGCGTGCGAAACGTCGTCAGCACGCTCATGTCTTCTTGGGAGTGGTGAAGTGCGTGCAAACGCCAGAGCGTGAGTAACCGGTGATTGGCTACGTGGCCAGCCCAGTTCATGGCGTCGATGCCGATCAGGATGAGCGCAGAGATAAGTACTTGCGGCACCAGGGTCAGTCGACCGAGGACGAGGAAGCTGGCGTGACGACTGATCTCTTGAGCGAAGCCTGTCTCCACCAAGGTGAGTAGCGGCAACACCACGATCGCGAAGATCCCAAGGTAGCCAGCGTCGACCAGGTGAGCTCGCGAGAGAAAGGGACGGGGTACGGCGGGCCAGAATCGCTCGGCGAGAAGTATCACCGCGATGAAGACAATCAAGGCGGGTCCGACCGTTCGACCGCGAGCCGAGTTGAGCGCGGACATCACGCTACCGGCGCTCGCGATCGTTTGATAGCCGACCACCCCGAGCCACGCGGTGAAAGCAGCGAGTGCGAGCACGCCGTACCACGCCTTGGTCGGGCCGGCCGCCTTGAAGAACATGAAACGGCCGACGGCCCGACGTCGCTTGGTGCTCCTCGTGGTCGCCTCGGGCCGCGATGGAAGAGGAGCCTGGAAGGCGTAGTTCGCACTGACCCCCGTCATGGCGCTAGTAGGCAATCGGCGACGTGGTGGTGGTGCCGCCGCCCGACTTCTTTTTGGGCGGAGTGAGAGGACTCTTCGGGTTGATGGACCACCACTGTCCCCAGGTGTCCTTGATGTTGCCTGTCACCGCTCCGGCCTTCTTGTCGCCCGTAAATCGATACAGGGGAATGCCTTCGTAGGTCACCTGCTTCGCGCCGCCAGTTCGCGTGAAGGACCCGAGGTGCGTCACCCCCACGCCCGCGGGAGTTGACTGTCCGGCGGCGAGTAGTACGGGCGTCCAAATCGTCGCACACTTTCCAGAGCAGACACTCTTATCCGTTGAGTCCTTCACCAAACGATAGATCGTGTCACCGTCCTTCAGCGTGAGTGTCGGACCCCACGTCTTGTTCTGCGACACCACAATCGTGGTGGGCGACGACGAGGCGCCGCTCGCGAGAGGCTCGGCGGTGACGCCGAGAACGCTGGCGGCGCTCAGACCGACAGCGACGAGCGTCACGCGGTGGCGACGTAGGAGTGAAGGGGCGATTGTCGATGCGTGTTTCATGATGAAGTGTCTCTCCTCTGCGCGACCCAGGGGGTCGGGTCGCGTCTACTTATGAATACTGGGGCCGCGCCAATTTGTTCACGGCGATTCCATCATTTCGTGTTGGCCACTACGACATCTCATTTCTACCAATTTTTCTAGATCCCGTGAACACTCTGGTGGTGACCTAGGTATACGTGAGTGCGATGCCAATTCAACGCAGGCTCGTCAAAGGAGACACGACGTCATGAAGCTCACGACCGTAACGACCATTCGAGGTACGAAGAACTCGCGCCGCGCGCGACTCGCGGCCAACACACTCGTACTGGGCGCACTGGGCGCCACCGCGGCGATCGGAGTCGCGAGCGCCGGGTCGCTGAGCCTGGGAGCCTCCAGCGTGCCGCACTTCGCGGGCGCTCTCGTGAACCAGTCGTCACGCTCGTTGTACGTCTTGAGCGATGAGAAAGGCGGCGCGTTGAAGTGCACCGGCTCGTGCCTCTCCTCGTGGATACCCGTGGAAGTCTCCACGTCGGTCACGAAGGTGTCCCTCGGCGCCGGCGTCAGGGGCAAGATCGGATTCGTCGCGCGCGGCAAGTCGAAGAAGCAAGTGACCTTCAACTCGTACCCCCTGTACTCCTTCGTCGGTGACAGTGGCGTTCGACAGTCACACGGTGAAGGCGTGAAGGCCTTCGGTGGAACCTGGACTCTCGTGAAGGCGGCCGCCACGACCGCGAGTGCGACGCCCTTCGCCGCGAGCGCAACGAAGCCCCCGACGACCCCGACGACCCCCACGACCAAGCCCGACCCTCCGACCACCACCACGACAACGCCCGCGGGCGGGGGCGGCGTCAGTTACTAATGAGGCCACTAACGCCCCAGCGGTCTGATCTTCACGGCCTCGACGTACCTCCCTCGAGCACTGTTACGACACGAGTTTGACCGTGAATGGCTTTGCCCGCAACGACGGTGGTCAAATAGGCCCCATGAAGGTGCACGCCGCGGGCGACCGGGAAGCCGCCGACGAGACTGGTCTGCGTGAGGCGTTTCTCTCACACGGAGGTGAGTTGTTCGGCTTCGCTCGCCGGTCTCTCAACTCGAAAGAGAGCGCGGAAGACGCCGTGCAGGAGACCTTCTCGCGCGCCTGGCGCTCGAGATCTCGATTCGATCCCTCACTCGGGTCTCTGCGCACGTGGCTCTTCGCCATCGAGCGTCGGGTGATTCTCGACGTGAGCGCCAATCGAATGAAGAACGCCACTTTTCCGCTCGACACTGGGCACGAGCCGATGAGCGAGGATCACGTGGAGCGCGCGATGTTGGGTTGGCAGATGGAGTCGGCGCTGGAGCGCTTAGATCCCGAGCATCGGATGGTCGTCACCGAGCTCTACTTCAACGGGCGCAGTGGACGAGAAGTGGCGGAGCTCTTTGGCCTACCCGAGGGTACGGTGCGTAGTCGCGCTTTTTACGCGTTACGAATGCTACGCCTGCTCCTGGAAGAGTCGGGATGGGATCAGTGAGCGACTCCACGTGTGAGCAGTGGCGAGAAGCTCTGGCGATGCATCTGCTGGGTGATCAGCCGGTCGAGGAAATGACCGGACTCTTGGCGCACTTAGACGGATGCGCGGAGTGCCAGGCGATCGCGAGCGAGTTGACCGAGACGGTCGCCATGTTGAAGTACGTCGATCGCTCGTCCGTGGAGCCTACGGCGTCGGTTCCCCCGTCTCTCACCGGGCGGGTCCTCGGTGACCTCCACGAGGTCGGCGCTGTTGAGCGACGTCGACGACGAAGGATCGCGGCGATGACCGGGCTTGTCGGCGCACTCGCTGCTGCATTAATTCTGGTGGCGGTGTTTTCGAGTTCGCACGCGGCCACGCCGAGTGAACGGGCGATGGCCCTGAACGGCGCCTCCAGCGTGAGCGCCAGCGCGCTGTTGGTGAAGCAAGCGTGGGGTACGTCCCTGCAGCTTCGCGAGAGCGGCCTTCCCGGCGGCCACGTCTACACGGTCTCCATGGAGACGAAGAGCGGGCGATGGTGGACCGCGGGAACGTACCGACCCGTCAACGACGAGGCGGTCTTCGCCACGATGGCGTGTGCGGTGTCGTTGGACAAGATCACCGGCGTTCGCGTGGTGAACAGCGCGGGCGCCACGGTCGCCAGTTCGCAGGACGCTTCATACCCCAGCGTCAACTAGTGAGACGGCTTCCTGGCCATCGAGCGTGGCGCGTGAGAACATGACACGAGCGTTTGACCCCTAGGAGAGATGTGAACCGGTGACATCGCGTTCTCTCGTCGTGGCCGCTTTAGTTTCGGTGGTGACCGCGATACCGGGTTGGTCGCACGCCGGTGCTGGCACGGCGCCCGGTCAAGTGATCACCGTCGAAGCCGCGACGTCTCGCTCTCAGACCGCCGTCCTTCGGACCTGGCGTGAGACCAGTACCGGCCGATACGTTCAAGTCTTCGCAGCCGTGGTGGCGTTCGTCGGGGTGAACGGCGTGGGTCCCACTAGCGAGGGACTCGGTCGCACGCCCGTTGGTGTCTACAGCTTGACCGAGGCCTTCGGCAATCGCCCCAACAACGGAACGCGACTGCCGTACATCCAGGTCGGTGCGAACGACTGGTGGGACGAAAATCCGGCGTCGGCCCGCTACAACCGACTAGTGCGAAGTGTGGTCTCGCCCGGGGGCAACTCGGAGAACCTCTATGACGCTGGCGTGGCGTACGCGCACGCCGTGATTATCAACTACAACGTGAGTCCGGTGGTGAAGGGTGCCGGAAGCGGATTCTTTCTTCACGTGAGTTTCGGCGCGCCGACCGAAGGGTGTGTGGCGATTCCCGAGAGCGATCTCGATCGCGTCATGCGCTGGCTGATTCCGACCCTGCATCCGGTCATCAGCGTGGGCGTGGGCCGAGCGGCCCTCTCTCTCGTGGAGCCCGCGTCGTAGAACCCTTAGACGCCGGGCGACGTGGACGATTCAGGCGTAGGTGAGCCCCCCGGTCGGCTTCTAGCATGTCGAGTGAAAGCCAACCGGAGACGACCATGGACGATCGACCCACCCTCTACAGCTTCGCTGGCGGGGCTGAAGCGTTTCTCGCCGTGTCGCTGGCGATGCACGAGCGATGCGTGGCCGATCCCGTCTTGAACCATCCCTTCTCCCACGACATGAGCCCCGAGCACGACGTGCGTCTGGCCGAGTACTTGGGCGAAGTGTTCGGCGGTCCGCGGGTCTACTCCGAGCGCTACGGCGGCCACTCGGCCATGCTTGAGATGCACGCGTCCACCGGCGCCGAGGACGACATGGCCCGGCGGTTTCTTGACTGCTTCGATCAGGCGGTCGAGGACGCCGAGTTGCCCCGCGACCCCGAGTTTCGTCGCGCGCTCCACGACTACATGGCCTGGGCCACTCGCGAGGTCCACGACTACTCGCCGCTCGGCTCCGAGGTCCCGAGCGGTCTTGAGCTCCCGCACTGGACGTGGAACGGGCTCGAGCGGTAGTTGCCCGGTGACAAGCACCTCGGTCACCTTCGTCGCCCCGATCGAGATCTCCGGTATTAACCCCTACGTGCTGGTGTTGGCTCATCACGTCTCGGCTCTTCGATCCGGGCGCCGCCGTCCCTTGCCGGTGCTCGTTTGCCTTAACAATGAGACCAACTTGTCGTGGCGTACGAACCTGATGCCGCGCGGCGACGGGGCGTTCTACTTGTACGTGAACGGCGAGATGAGAGACTCGGCGGGCGTCGCGGTCGGCGACAGGGTGACGGTGGAGTTGCGCGTCGACGAGACGTATCGAGGCGGTCCCACCCACGACGTTCCCGCGAGCTTCCAAGCGGCGCTGAGCGCCAATTCCCGGGCCGCCTTGAACTGGGAACGGCTCGCACCGAGCCGACGCAAAGAGGTTCTTCGGTACTTCGCCGGGCTGAAGAGTGAACGAGCGCTCGAACGAAACGTGGAGCGCGCACTGCGTGTCCTGAGCGGAGAGAACGAGCGCTTCATGGCGCGCGACTGGATTGACGGACGCTGAAGCACAACGGCGCGTCTTGGTACGGTGAGGAGACTCGCTCACGTATCTCCCTAGAGGAAGGAACGACACGTGCCCCTCGACTCCCACCGATCGGCGATTTTCGCCTTCGCCGACACCGTGGTCGAAGAAGACGCCGCCTTTGATCCCCTCTTCGCCACGGGGGCCGGCCTGCCGGGCTACGACGACCAACTGCCCGACTTCTCTCCCGATCGTGCGACGAGAGAGATCGACCTCGTGCGCGGCCACCTCGCCGCCCTATCGTCTCTGGCGCCCATCGACGACATCGACCGCATCGCCCTCGCTGTGCTACAGGAGCGTCTGAGCTCGCGCCTCGGTCTCCTCGAGTCCGGAGAGTCGGCCCGGATCTTCTCGGTGATCTGGTCACCGCTGTCGGAGATTCGACAGATCTTTGAGTTGATGCCCACCGGGTCGCCCGACGAGTTGGACGTCATTGCCCGACGACTGCGCGCGGTGCGCCCGGCGCTCGGGAGTTGGCGAACCAGTCTGGAGGCCCTGGCCGCCGCGCGAGAGTTGCCCGCGCGCCGTCACGTGGTGGGGGTGGCCCAACAGGCGGCCACGTACTCAGAAGGAGCCTTCGCCGACTTCGTGAGCCGCGTCGCGCCGGCGTCGTCATCGGACAGTGAACTTCACCTCGCGGCGCTCGACGCGGACGACGCCTGCGGGCAACTCTCTTCATGGATGTTCGACGCTTTAGAGCCCGTGACCACCAATCACGATGCCTGCGGGGCGCCCCGCTACGCGGCCTGGGCGAACTACTGGACCGGGGCCACGCTCGACTTTGAGGAGCTCTACGCCTGGGGGTGGAGTGACTTACAGCGCATCAACGGCCGCATGTGGGAGATCGCGCGTGAACTCCTGGATAGTCCGAAGAGTCTGGTGGAGGCGACTGAGTACTTAGACCACGATCCCGCGCAGATCATCGCGGGCCCCGAGGAGCTACTGCGCCGCCTGATCGCCTTCACCGAGCGGGCCGTCAACGAGTTGGACGGGGTGCACTTCGACATTGACCCCCGGATTCGTTTCTGTGACGCCCGCCTCGCCCCGGAGGGATCGGCCGCGGCGCCGTACTACATCCCACCCAGTGAAGACCTGTCGCGTCCCGGCACCACGTGGTTTCCCACCTTGGGCGCGACGACGTTTCCCTGGTGGAGTCACGCCTCGACCTGGTACCACGAGGGAGTTCCCGGACACCACTTACAGTGCGCCACGTCCCTGCTCGAAGCCGATCGCCAGAGTCGTTTTCACCGACTGGAAGCCTGGACCAGCGGATACGGCGAGGGCTGGGCTCTCTACGCCGAGCGTTTAATGAATGAGTTGGGGTACTTCAGCGACCTGGGCGAGGAGATGGGGTATCTCTCGGGTCAGTCGCTGCGCGCCGCGCGCGTCATGGTCGACATCGGACTGCACTTCGAACTCGCCGCCCCCAGGGACCTCGGAGAGCTGTCCGGCCTGGGCGACTGCTCCGGAAAGGTATGGACGGCCGAGATGGCGATTGCCGTTCTAGAAGAGCGAGCGATGCAGAGCCACGAGATGTCGGTCTCAGAAGTCGACCGCTACCTGGGCATGCCCGGTCAAGCGATCTCCTACAAGGTCGGCGAACGCACGTGGATGCGCGCGCGAGAAGCAGCCAAAACTCGTCTCGGCCCGGACTTCTCCTTGAAGCGCTTTCACGCGTACGCCTTGGCTCTCGGCCCGATGGGCCTCGATTCTTTAGAAGATGAACTCACGCGTTGGGACGGCTGGTGACCCTATGTTTCGCGGCTGCTTTAACTCGCCGTCGTGACGTCCCAGAGATGATGGACCACGTCGTGGAGCCCGTAGGCGCCGAGCGTCTCGACGGTGAAGCGACTGCCGTTCGATCTCGTTCCGGTCCGGGACCACTGTTCGCCCGACACGCCGTCGAAGCGCTCGGCGTAGGCGCCGGCCGCCTCCACCAGTTCGCCACTCACAAGTTCGGGCTGTTGAAGCTCGTAGCGTTCTTGGAGCGCGGTCTCGTCTTGATCCCAGTTAGGGAACACGGGATCGTCGTCGTCCAGCATTCGCGCCAGCCGTCCGCCCATGGTCTTGTATACGTCGCGCACGTGGCACGAGTACTCGAGGGGTGACCACTTATCGTCTCGCGGTCGCTGTCGCACGTCGTCGCGCTCGAGGACGATAGTCCACTGCTGGGCGTTCTCACGAATGGCGCGGGCAAAGGAGTCTCGAGGGTAGGACGTGGCGTCGAAACCGCACTCCTCACAGGGACGTTCGAGAACCCAGGTCCAATCTTTGCCGTCGGGCGTGATCGTCATGGACTGAATCTAACGCTCGCCTCGCCGTCCAGCACAGCGCACGGACGTCTCCATCGAGACGTCCGTGCGCTGAAGCGCTTAGCTGACTGCGATGCCTTCTGAAGCGACCGGGATGTTAAAGATCGTCTCGATCGGCGTCAGGGAACCACCGGCGCCAATGGCGAAGGTGTCGACGGTTCCGGCGCCGCCACTTTCGACGTAGAGAAACTTGCCGTCGGGCGACACGGTCGAGTCAATCGTTCCGGCGTGCGCCGTGGCGGCCGTGGCACTAACCAGCTGCGGCACGCCAGCGCTGTTCTCCGTGAAGGAGCTGACGGAGCCACTGCCCGCGTTCGATCCAAAGAAGTAGCCGTTGGCGCCCGAGATCCAACAGAGGGCTGAGGCGCCGTCACTCACCGAGCCGAGATTGGTTAAAGAGCCGTTGGCGTTGACCCGGTACGTGCTCAGTGAACTGTTGGAGGCTTCGGTGGCCACGAGATTACCCGCGCTGTCGAAGGTAAAAGAGAACGGCAGCGCGTTCAGTGCGGGCGTGAGGATCGGGGACGTCGATAGTGACCCGTTGGCCGCGACCGAGTAGACGAGGTAACTGTTGTCGGAGAGTTTGCCCGTGATGACGAGGTGCTGTCCATCGGGCGTGTAGCCCACTTGACCCACGCCGTGGTGAAAGTCCGGTGGCGTGGTGTTGGAGAGACCGAGGGATCGAGTCTGGCCGGGAAGCGGCGCCAGATGATTGCCGAGCCAGGCGAACTCCGCCACCGAGCCGGCGCCGCCGGCGTTGAGCACTGCGACGTCACGGCCGTTGGTGGCAACGGAGTCGGGAAAGAGACCGCCGCTCGCGATCTGTTGGACGGGCGTCAACTGCGTACCGTGCACCTCGAAGACCGTGACCGTGTCGCTGCCGGCGTTGACCGCAATCAGGTCGTTACCGTTGTTCACCAGAGTCAGACCGTCTTGACTAGCCAAGGGATCGGCGGTGGCGTTGGCGGCCGTGGCGCCTACGCCACCGGTGAGGTAGCTGCCGGCAAAGGAAATGGAGCCATCACTCGAGCGCTGATAGCTCAATACGCTGTTGCCCGAGGTGGCGTCCGTTTCGATAAAGAGCGCGTGTCGCGGTGGTTGGTGCTGCTCGCGCGCTGAGCTCGCGCCCGCGCTGCTGGCGAGGGCGAAGAGACCGAGTCCGAGCGTGACAGCGGACGCGCTCGCGACTCGTAGGGGTGTCTGTAGTTTCATTGCGTTCTCCTTAGTACGGCAGGGTTGCCTCAGAACAGTCCGCTACCTCGCGCTCGCGTTACAGCCACTTCCAGAACGCCGTTCATTGCCGGTAGCGTGGATTCGTGGAGGACACCGAGTTGCTGGCGCGAATGCTCGACGGCGACGAGAAAGCTTTCGTCGAGATCGTCACGCGCTACAACGAGTCGCTCGTTCGCGTGGCGCGCTACTACGTGGGCAGCCAAGCCTCCGCCGAAGACGTGGCTCAAGAGACCTGGATCGCGGTGCTGCGCGGCGTTGATCGTTTTGAAGGTCGATCCTCGCTTAAGACGTGGCTCTTTCGCATCTTGGTGAACCGCGCCCGCACTCTCGGAGTTAAGGAACACCGCACCATTCCCGTCGATCCCCTCGCCTCCGACCAATCGGTTAGCCCGAGTCGCTTCGATCGGGGCGGCCACTGGAGTGCGCCGCCGGTGCCCTTCACCGAGGCCCTTGAAGATGGCATGGTCAACGAGCCTCTTGTTCGCCTGGTGCACGAGTCGATCGCTCGACTGCCCGAGGCGGCTCGCGCCGTTGTAACGCTCCGCGACGTGCAGGGACTGTCTACTACGGAGGTTGCGGAACTCTTGGACTTAACGGAGGCCAACGTGCGCGTCATCTTGCACCGCAGCCGGGCCCGAATACGATCAGAGGTCGAATCGAACATGCAAGTTGGTGGATCATGAGGGTGACGCCGAGTCGTCTCGTCTGTCAACAGGCGGTGGAGCTCATGAGCGACTACCTCGACGGCGCTCTCTCGCGGCACGATCGACGACGGCTCGAAAAGCACTTGGCCGAGTGCGACGCCTGTACGGCCTTTCTCGAGCAGATGCGCGCGACCATCGCCGCCAGTGGCGTCGCGACGCCCGACGACCTTTCGCCCGAAGCGCTCAACACGCTCACCCAGCTGTTCGAACGGTATCGAGAGCCCGAGTAGGCGACGTCCACGCTGGTCAGCCCCACGAAGGGTGTAGCGCGAAGAAATGGACCCGACGAATATCCAGATGAGCCGCGCCAAACGTCCGAGACGTGGTGAGGCCACGCCTGACGCAAACTGCGTGAGACGCGGCGAACCTCGTGGGGACGAGTCGCGCGAGCACTTCGCCAGCGACGCTCGCTCCGAGGAGAACGAGCCACAGTATGTCGCCGATCATCGCGACACCGTGCCGACCGGCTCACCAACGGGTTGCTCGAACGTAGAAGCTCGCCAACGACGAGCACCGAGACGGCGACCACGACGTACGAAGTCGGGTGAAAGGGACACTCGAGGCGAACCGACGAGGCCGGCGGCGCTACTTCGCTTCGGCGAGGAGGCCCTCTAGCATCGAACGCGTCACGACGGTGGGGTTGGCGGGCGCCACGACGCTGTCACTGGCGTGGGCGAGCGTGGCGGTGAGATCAACGGTCGCGTCGCCGTGAGTGCCGTTCGGCGCCGTGATGGCGACGGAGGCGCCGGTGGCAGAGGTGCCCGACGTCGTGAGGGTGAGCGTGTAGGTGCCCTTGACGGAGTTCGCGCCGCTACTGCTGCCGCCGAGGCTCTCGATAGTAGGCAGCACGGCTTGCGCGACCGAGGCCAGTGATCCAGTCTGGGAGTATCCGCCGCTCGACAGGGTCGTGTACGGCGTGGTGTCCACCAACTTCTCCAGGGCGTCGGCGATCTTCGTAGCAGCAGCCTGCTCCTTTGTGGCATCGGCCTTGATGGTCGAGGTTTCTTTAAACGAGGACGCGAGCAGGCTGGTCGGTACTTCAAACCAACGATTGCCGAGCAGCAGCTGCGCTGCGGCCACTTCTGACGCGGAAAGGCTCACTGAGGGGATTTTGCTCAAGACCGAGACATTGACCTCGAGATAGAGAGCGCCGCTGACTTCACGAGCGTCGACAAACGGAGTTCCGCCGGCGTTGACAATCATCTCAACGTTGGCCTTTCCGTCCGACTGCGATAGCGGCGCACCGGTTGGATTTGAGTAGTCGACGTCCAGGGACAACGCGTTAAGAACCGGCTGTGCTTGAGCCGTCCCGGCGCCCGACGCGCTGGCCGTGACGTGCACCTGAAGGTCGGCGCTCGAGCCTAGCGAGGAAACGGCGCCGTCGAGTGAGGCGGTCGCTCCGCAGGCCGACAGGCCCAGAGCCGCCCCAGCGAACCCGACGATCAGGAATTTCTTCATGTCGCTCCTATTCGCGGTCACGATCCCGGGGACCACGTATTCGACCCAGTTATCGCCCCGACGCTACCACCGGGCCTCCAGGCTGAGATGAAGGAAATCGAGAACTCCTTCGCAATGGGAGCTAGTTCGAGGTGGCGCGGCGCTCGAGACGCCAGACGAATCGTAGAGCCGTCCAGGTGGCGTCAATCGCGCAGACCTTGTTGTCCACGAGACCGAGAGGCAAGGCAATATCGCGAGTCGCGTGATCCGAGAGGTCGGTCACGACGCCCGACGATCGTTTGGGCCAGGCGATCCAAAGTGAGGCCGACGGGAAAACGAGGCGGCTTAGCGACTCGATCTCGCGCGACAACGTCGAGGCCGCGGTGTAGAACGCCACGACAACGTCGGCGCGTCCGCGCCGCGTTCGCGTGACGCTCACGCCGGGATCGAGGTCCCACTCGAGGGCGGAGGGCGCGTGCAGCAGTTTCAGCGAGCATCCGCTCGTGACGCCCAACTTCGTGCCGAGCGACGCGCTTGAGTGGGACTCCACACGAAAAGTCTCGCACTCGCTCGAGCGAGCGCGCTCGTAGTGTGGGTCCGTGCGCGATCCCCACCCACCCAGTTCCAAGGTTGCGTACCTGAGCGCGAAAGAGATTCTGCGACGGTTCGAGATCGGCGATCTCCGGTCAATCGAGGTGATCGACCTCTTGCTCTCCCGGGTCGAAGCCATCGACGCGAACGACTCCAAGGTGGCTCTCAACTCGCTGGCCGCGCTCAGCGACGACGCTCGCTACGTGGCCAAGGAGCGAGACGACGAGCGCGCGCGCGGCGTGGTGCGGGGTGCTCTTCACGGTCTGCCCGTCCTCATAAAAGACAACATCGAAGCGCCCGGTCTCCCCGGTATTGCGGGCTCGACGGCGCTACTAGGTCGAGGGACTCGTGAGGCGGCCCTCGTCACGCGTCTGCGCGACGCGGGAGCCATCGTCTTTGGCAGTACCAATCTCAGTGAGTGGGCCAACATTCGCTCGCCCCGCTCGACGAGCGGGTACTCGGCCAGTGGAGGACTAGTGGCCAATCCCTGGTCCCTTGATCGGTCGGCGGGCGGATCGTCGTCGGGATCAGGCGCCGCGTTGGCCGCGGGCCTAGCACCGTTGGCTGTCGGCACCGAGACCGACGGCTCGATCATCTGCCCGGCGTCGCTCAACGGGGTGGTCGGGTTAAAGCCCACGGTGGGCAACGTGCCCGCCACGTACGTGATTCCCATCAGCACGAGCCAAGACAGTCCCGGACCGATGGGACGAAACGTGGACGACGTGGCGCTGTTGTACGGCGTTCTCTCTCACAGCGCCGCCCCCGATTCGGTCCCGACCCCCACCTTCGCGGTGGCCACCACCTGGCGCACGGGTCATCCCCAGACCGATCAGCTCTTTGACGACGTGGTGGCCTCTCTTCGCGAGAGTGGCTTGTCCATCGTGGAGAAGGAGGCGGCGCTGCCGGGAGAGACGGAAGCGCTAGACGAGGGTGCCGTCCTCTTCGCGGAACTCTTTGACGATCTCAGTGCGTACTTGGCCGACCGTCCGGGAGACGGGGTGCGCTCTCTCGCTGACGTCGTGGCCTACGAGGATGTGCATCGAGACCGCGAACAGATCTACTTCGGCCACGAGAACTTTCTGACGTCCATCATGAGTGGTGGTCGAGCCGGGGGACTCTACGCCGACGCTCGACGGCGCAATCTCGAGTGGGCCGTGAAGACCTGCCTGACGCCGGCCTTGGCTGACGTCGATCTGTTGATCGCTCCGGCCTTTGGTCCGAGTTGGAAGAGTGACCTCGTCGTGGGTGGAAGTCCCGGTCCCGCGAGTCCGGTGACGACGGCCCCGGCGATTGCTGGTTGGCCGATTCTCTCGCTGCCGATGGGTCTCATCGGAGGACTGCCCGTCGGGCTCGCCGTGGTGGGTCGAGCGAACAGCGAGTGGACGATCCTCGACGGCGCTCGGCGCATCGAACGCGTCGTCCATCAACGCGGCCCGATGCCCTTGCCGTCCTGGCTGCCCGCCTCTCGCGGGTAGCGGGCCAGCGTCGGCGTTCTAGGAATTCGGGTAACACGGATGCATGGTCCAGTTCCAGACTCTTCGAACGGCGAGGGGAATGCTGAGGGGACAGATCGAATCTTCGGCCCCGCCGAGGCCGTCGTCGTAGATCGTCCACTTGGGTGCTCCACGTTTCATGGTGAAGAGGTTGTAGCCGCCGTCGTCTTGCGTGCCGACCTGGGCGCCCATTGACTTCGAATTCGGCACGATGCCCGCGGCGGCGTAATAGCGGTCGTTCTGGGCGTCGAAGGCGTAGTACGTCAAGCCCGGCGCTAGGCCCCGGTAGTCCGAGGCTGGATAGGAGTGGTAGGCGGCGTCCGCCTGCAAAAGGTTCTTTCGTACCGCCCCGGTGACGAGAAGATTGCGTACGGCGGGCCTGCTGTTCGCGCCGGGACGAGTTGACGAGGTCGTAGTGCCCGAGGGCGGTGGGGTTGCTGGCGACCCGCAGGCCGCGAAGAAGAGCGTGCTCACCAAAAGAAGCGCAGGCAACAGCCGTTTCGTCATTACGGGCTCTCTTCTACCAACGTCGCCTTAAGTGTAGGCAGCACGGGAGCTGCGCGCGGACTGAGATGCGCAGCGTTGGCGTGCGGCGGCCGTGGATTCCGGCTCAGTTGAGAAATCACTCCTTAGAAAGTCCAGTGTCTTTAGTGTGCAGAGTGATTTTTATCACGCGAGAATTTTTCTGCGGTGCGAACGCCCAGTGACGTAAGGCCGGTGGGTCAGAAGGGCTTTCGAAAATAAATTTCAGTACGCATCGAGAGTGCGAAGTACTCATTTTTCTTTGCGCCGGACCGGTTTTAAAATGTACGTCGTGGGACCCAATGTCTCACACGTCTCATGTGTTACTTACCAAACTTGAAAAAGGAAAGAAGGATCATCATGGGTTTAAAAGGAATGGTTCTTAGCGGAATTGCGGTAGTGGCCGGCGCCATCATGTACTGGGCGGTCACTGCGCAGAGCTCCAATACAGTGTCGAACCACGGATTTCAACTCTCCACGGTGGGCGTGATTCTCATGATCGCGGGAGGCGTTGGTTTCCTCATCTCGGTAGCGGTCTTCGCCGCGTCGCGACGCGCACCGTCGGTCCCGCCCCGCACATTTGATCGAGAGACCGTTGACGAAGTGGGCCGCACGAGCCTGACTCACGAAGAACAACGCTGAGATGACGTGCGCGGATGGCGAGCGGGCATCGGTCTCTGGCGTCGTGAGTCAGGGTTATGTCCGCTCGCCATCACCGTATTAGGTCTGTAGCAATAGGTATTAAGGAGACAGCATGATTATCCTCGGAATTGTTTTGCTCATCATCGGATTTTTGACCGGTATCGCGTTCATCTGGTCGCTCGGTGTGATCATTGTTGTCGTGGGACTGGTCCTGTGGGTCCTTGGATCCCTCGGTCACGCCATCGGTGGTCGAAAGCACTACTACTAAGGAGTTCGCGCGGCGTCTTTCGAGACGTCACGCGAACTCGGTGGTGGCAAAGTTATGGCTGACTGCGGCGGGTTGCTCGAATGACGTCGGTGCAGTGAACTTTTCGTTCGTTATTGAGGGGGTAGCCATGGCAGATAGATTCGGCTCCGGGAACGCCACCGCTCGGTCGAGCCGAAGAGGCCGTGTCTCACCGACGGACGCCGTCACCGCGCCGGTCGCCTCGTGACGGGTCGTCGTCGAAAGCCTCACGCGGTTGCGCCGAGGAAACAGTCGAAAGCGAAGACGATGACCAAGGGCGGACCAGCTTGGATCCAATACATGAAAATCCTCGGGCCCGGTCTGGTCACCGGAGCGTCCGACGACGATCCCTCCGGCATCGCGACCTATGCTCAGGCCGGCGCGGCGCACGGCCTGAGCTTCCTCTGGACGGCGTTGCTCACCTTTCCTCTCATGGCCGCCGTGCAAGAGATCTGCGATCGAACGGCGCTCGCGACGGGAGTGGGCCTGGGTGAGCTGGCCCGCAAGCGCTTCCGCCCCACGGGACGATCGATCGTGGCTGTCCTGCTGGTAGTGCTCATCGTGGCTAACACTCTCAACGTGGCCGCCGACTTGGTGGCGATTGGCTCCGGAATGAGTCTTCTGCACGCGGGGCCCACCTGGCTCTGGGCTCTCGTTGCGGGGGCCGTCATCACGGCGCTGCTGGCTAGAGACTCGTATGCCAAGATCGCGACGGTCTTTAAGGTTCTCTGCCTCTCTCTCCTCGTGTATCTCGTCGACGCCGTAATTGTGACTCACCAGTGGCTACATCTTCTCGACAACACCTTTGTTCCCCACTTTCAGTTCACCAAGAGTTACGTGGCGCTCTTCGTCGCGATTCTCGGCACCACCATTTCCCCCTATATGTTCTTTTGGCAAAGCGCGCAGCGGGTGGAGGAGATGCGCGACGAACCCCAAGGGGGGAAGAGGGCAGTGCCGATCGGAAGCGAGAGCTTCGTTCTTGCCCGACGGAAGCAACGAACGAGCCGCCAAGACGTATTCACCGGGATGGCCTTTTCAAACATCGTCATGTTCGCCACCATTGCGACCACCGCCCAGACCCTCCATGTGCATCACGTGACGAACATTGAAAGCGCGGCGCAAGCAGCCACGGCGCTGAAACCTTTCGCCGGTCGATTCGCGAGCGAGATCTTTGCTTTCGGATTCATCGGAAGCGGCCTGATCGCCATTCCAGCTCTGGCCGCGTCGGGTTCCACAGGGCTCTCGGGTTATTTGGGCCGCCAATGGGGCTTCTCTCAATCAATTCGCGAGGCGCCCGTCTTCTATTCGCTCGTCGCGACGGGGACCCTCGGCGGGACGGCCCTGAGCTTGTTGCACGTGAACCCCATCAAGTTGCTCGTCGTAGTCGCAATCATCAACGGCATCATCGCCGCTCCACTCTTGGTCATCATCATGCGCGTCTCAAACTCTCGCGACATCATGGGCGAGTATGTGAACGGACGGCTCGCCAATGTGTTGGGCTGGATCACCGCCGCCCTCATGGCCGCGGCCGCCGTGGCCTTCTTCGCCACCGGCGGGCTCTCTTTTTAGCGAATCGCCTCGGGACGGAGTTATCGGTGCCGAACCTCTACCCTTCAGCTTTCTGGTCGGGGGAGTGTTGTCACGGGGTCGCCAGTATCCTTCGACGCGGACGGTCTCTGTAGTTCTCTCGCTCGCGCCGCTCCCAACGTCGCCACCGACACGACTGGTACAAAAGTGATGACGGCCCGCGCACCCAGAAAGGTTGCGGACTAGGAACTAAAAAAGCAAGTGGAACGTCGCTCGCACTCTGCGTGGCTTAGGGATTCTCGAGTTCCTCGGGTGGCGTGGGCCTCTTGCCGAGACACCAAAGAACGAAGCGGCCAAAGCGACCGACGTTGCTGCTTCGTCCGTGGGCCTCGTCGTGATCGACGCGGTGGCCGAACGTGGCGCCGGCGTCGTTGCTCAGACCGGCTAATTGAATGTTGTTCGACTCTGCGCCACGCGGCACTTTCGCCATACGCCGCCGAAGCCTTCTCGGTTTGTCACCAGATGATCCCACGCCGTCATCCTGTCACATCGACCACGGTGCCGAACTCCGCGATCACTCACGAGAGTCATGACGGAGTACTTCGAACTCCTCTTTGATGTCGCTGAGCTTCGACTCCGCTAGGACTTCGACGAGACGGATGCCACCCGTTTCTCGAAACCATCGGGAGCGTGCCAGTCGAGGAGTGTGGCACGCTCGAGCGCGCGATGAGTAGATGGATCAGGCGGTTCGAGACGTTGCATCCGACGGCGTGCGCGTCTTTTTCAGAACGCCCTTGGCCATGGTGAGTCCGAACTCCACCAGCCACCCGCTGTTGCGCTCGGCATCGCTCAACAACTCGTCGAGGGCGTGACAGAAGTACTCGATCTCCTCTTCAGCGGCGATAAGTGGTGGGAGCAGTTTGATGATGTTGACGTTGTCCGCCGCCACCTGAGTGAGGACGCCGTAACGGTGAAAGAGGGGGACCACGAGGGTCTGGGAGAACAGAGCTTTGCGGGCGGACTCCACCATCGACCAGCGACGTCGAGCGCCAAAGGACGTCGGTCGGCCGAACTCCAGGCCGATCATCTGGCCCTCTCCGCGCACGTCGTGAATGAACTCGTGGCGACCGGCCAGTTCGCTGAGTCGCGCTTTCCACACCTCACCCATGGCGGCCGCGTGGGAGACAATCCCTTCGTCGTCGAAGACCTGCAAGGTCGCCAGCCCCGCCACCATGGCGAGCTGATTTCCCTTGAACGTCGTCGAGTGCACCATGGCGCGATCCATCGAGGAGTACACGCTGCGCGCGATCGTGTCGCTGGTCAGCATGGCGCCGACCGGCACGAAGCCTCCCGAGAGTGCCTTGGAGACCGTGATGATGTCGGGTGCGAGCCCGTAGTGCTCGAAAGCGTAGAACCGGCCGGTCCGCCCGAGACCGGTTTGCACCTCATCACAGACGAACAGGGCTCCCGCTTCGTGCACGGCGGCCTCGATCTCGCGCCAGCGCTCACCACTCAGTTCGTAGACTCCTTTGCCCTGAATCGGCTCGACGATGAAGGCCGCGACGTCGCCCTTCGTTAGTTCTTTTTTCAACTCATCGAGGTCGCCAAAGGGAATCTGTGTGGCGCCGGGCAACAACGGGCCGAATCCGCTCTTGAACTCCGCCGAGCCGTTGAGCGAGAGCGCGCCCACGGTCAGTCCATGAAAGGCGTGTGAGTGGTACAAGATCCGCGATCGACCGGTCTTCATGCGGGCGAACTTGATGGCCGCTTCTACGGCTTCGGCGCCGGAGTTGGCGAAGACCACGCGTTCGATGTTCGACGGGCTGCGCCGAACCAGCTGCTCGGCGAGGAGTCCCGGCAACAACGCGCAGTCCATCTGAATCATGTTGGGCAGATCAGCCTCGATGGCCTGACGCAGAGCGTCTTTGATCGCCGGGTGACTTCGACCCAAGGCGAACACGCCAAAGCCGCTCAAGAGATCGAGGTAACGCTTGCCGTCGTAGTCGTAGAGGTAACAGCCCTCGCCGCGCTGGTAGAAACGATCAAAGCCCAGCGTCTTCACCACCTTGGCCAGTTGGGGATTGAGGTACCGGGCGTGGAGCTGAAAGTTCTCGCCCCGGCGCTGCTCCATCAGTTCTTTTAAGTCAAAAGACACGGCTACCCCTCACGTTTCGCTACATGAACGTTACGCCCGACGCGACCAGGGCCGAAAGGCGAGTAAACACCGAATGGTACGGGCGCGGGCGCGTCGTTGGTGCGCGTGTGGTCGCGGTCCCCTTATTAATGTCGAACGATGGTCGTTCTTTTGGCGTTGCTCGCCGCCCTGGCAAACGCCGTGGCCAGCATCTGCCAGCGCCTCGGTGTGGAGGACGCGCCGCAGAAGAACGGTCCCTCGATGGGACTCGTGCGCCATATGGTGCAGCGACGGGTCTGGCTGGTGGGTTTGGCCATCATGGCCCTGGGGTACGTCGCTCAGGCCACCGCGTTGCACCTGGGCACGCTAGACGTGGTGCAGCCGCTCTTGGTGAGCGAGCTGATCATTCTGGTGCTGATCCTCTGGCTGTGGTACGCCACCGCCCTACGATCACGCGACCTGCTGGCGTCGGGCGCCACGGCGCTCGGCTTGGGGGTGTTCCTCTACGTCGCCTCCCCCAGCGTGGGAGGGCGCGTGCCGAGTGACGGGCGTTGGTTCGGTGCGGGGCTGGCGACCCTTCTCGTGGTCGCCCTCTTGGTGGTCCTGGGATCACGGGGACCGGCGCGGCGAAGGGCGCTGCTACTCGGCGCCGCCGCCTCGACGGGATTTGCGCTGCTCGCCGCCATTACCAAATCGATGACCAACGTGCTGGTGCTCGGAGTGGGAGGAGTCTTTACCTCGTGGCAGCTCTACGCGATCTGCGTCCTGGGACTCGGTTCCTTTCTCATCATGCAGAGTGCCTTTCAGGTCGGGCCTTTCACGGCGTCGCAGGCCGCACTCATCTTGGTCAACCCCTTCGTCTCAATTCTGGTGGGTCACGTTCTCTTCGGCGAGTCCCTGCGCGGAGGCGCGACGCGCGTGGCCTTAGAGGCGCTCTCACTCGTCGTCATGGTGATAGGCGCGCTTGGCGTAGCCTTGTCGCCGCTGGTCGCGCAGGTTCACGACGAAAGGGGTGACGAACATCTCTTGCGGGGTCGGGGCCGTTACGCGCGCTGGTTGGCCCGGCGGTCCTCTTCGTAGCAACTACGCGCGCTGTACGTCGATTCTGGTGAGCTGCATGATCACCACGAAGACGACAATCGCGACCGTCAGGCAGGCTCCGACGGGACCGTCTCCCCAGTTGAGTCCTCCCACGGCGTGAGTTTTGCCCGTCCAGTCGGCGAAGGAGGCCCCCACCGGTCGGGTTAAAACGTAGGCCGTCCAAAAGGCCGCGACCGCGCTAAAGCGCAGAAGCCAATACGCGAGAGCGGTGACGCCAATGAGGCTGGCGAAGACGAGGCCGGCGCTGAGGTAGCCCAGTCGCAGCGTCACCGCGGTGAGATCGCCCGCCGCGGTACCCAGGGCGAACGTGGACAAGACCGTCGCCCAGTAGAAGAGTTCTCGGCGCGGCGTGTTGATGGTGTGAATGGAGAGAGTGTGCTCGGTGCGGTCCCAGAAGATGAAGACACAGGTGAGGATAACGGCGAACAGCACGCTCGAAACGGCGTAGGGCACGCGGAACTGGATGTGGAGCGCGTCGGCGCACATCGTGCCAAAGACCGCCACCGACACCACGGACAACCAGTACCGCCAGGCCACGTAGGTGGACGAGGTGAACTGCAGAGTGATCGCGATGAGAAAGAAGATCCCGCCGAAGGCCACGGCCACGAAGGGATTGATGCGGTAGACCAGATAGTCCGACGTCGCTTCGCCCATCGCGGTCGTTAGGAGTTTGAGAATCCAGAAATAGACGGTGATCTCGGGAACCTTGACGCCGCGGGCGTTCATACGTTGGTGCTTCGGAGCGCTCACGTTGATCCGTAGGCACGCATGAAGAAATTCTACCGTGCAGAAGTATTAGTCCTAGACGCTGACGTACGTCAGCGGCGAACCCAACGACCTAGTCGGCGAAGTTGTCGCTCGGTTCGATCTGGTGCATCTCGCGAAGCACCGCGTCGCGAGCGCGCAAGCGACGAATAGCGGCGTAACCGATGCCCGCGGCCACCAGACAGGACATCGCTCCCACGCCGAGACCCACGCGTGCACCGGCCTCGCTGGTGATCCAGCCGATCACCGGCCCGCCGATCGGTGTCGAGCCTAAGAAGGCCACCGCCCAGAGCGCCATCACCCGTCCACGCATCTGAGGATCGGTGCTGAGTTGCAGGGTGGAGTTCGCCATGGAGAGAAAGGACACGCTGGCAAAGCCCACCAAGGCGAGGGCGATCAACTCGACGGCCAGCACGGGCGAGAGAGCCGCGAAACACATGAACGCCGCGAAAATCAACGAGGCGCGAATCATCGCCCGCACGCCCGTCTTGCCTCGGGCGGCCGTCCATAGACCACCAATGATCGCGCCACACCCCATGGCCGCCAGCAAGACGCCGTACACCGCGGAGCTGCCGTGAAAGACGGTGCCGGCCACGATCGGGAGGGTGACTTGAAACTCGAAGGCCAGCATGCCAACGAGCGCCATCATCACGAGGGGGATCGCGAGACCGGGCGTGCGAGCGACGTAGCGAAATCCCTCACCCAACTGACCCTTCGCCCGTACCGTTGGCACGCTGGGATGAAGAGATGAAGGTTCCATGGCGACGAGCGACGCCACGACGGCGATGAAGCTCGCGGCGTTCAGGGCAAAACACCAGCCCTCACCGACGGCCGCGATGACGAGTCCAGCCACCGCCGGTCCCACGGCGCGGGCCACGTTGTTCATAGTGGAGTTGAGGCTGACGGCGTTACGAAGGTGGTCCTTTCCGACCATCTCCAAGACGAAGGCCTGGCGCGACGGATTCTCAAAACAGTTGTTGAGACCGAGAACGACCGCGAGGAGACAGACGTCGAGATACGTCACCACGTGCAGGATGGAGAGCACGGCGAGAATGGCGGCCTGCACGCCCATAGCTGACTGGAGGACAATCATCAGACGTCGCTTGTCCACGCGATCGGCGATGACTCCGCCGTAAGGCCCCAGCAGCAGGACCGGCAAGGTCTGCAACGCCACAACGAATCCGATGTCGGTGGCGGAGTGCGTGAGGGTGAAGACGAGCCACGACTGCGCCGTGGTCTGCATCCACGTACCGATCAGTGAGGTGGTCTGGCCGAAGAAGAACTTGCGGTAGTTGGGGATAGCGAGTGACGAAAACGTCTGTCGCGCGGCGGCCCGGACGTTCACTAATCGCCTCGTAAGGCGGCCACGAGGCCCTCTAGTGCGGGGAGGGCCTTAATGAGTTCGTTTCGCTGGTCCTTTGGCAGTTGGCCCAAGGCAAAGAGCAGCGCGTCCGTACGCTCGTGTTTCATCTCTTGCCATAACGCCCGTCCCTTCTCGGTGACGGCCAAATGAACAATGCGAGCGTCAGTGCCGTCGGTTGAACGCGTGACCAGATCTCTCGTTTCGAGGTTCGACACGATGCGCGAGACCATGGTGGGATTGAGTCCCTCCGTGGCCGCGAGCTCCGAAAGCCGCAGCGGGCCCCGTCGATTGATGGTTCGAAGGACCTCGCGCTGGCTCGGCGAGAGGTTGTCGTCCGCGTGAGTGAGTCGAAGGGAACGGCTAAGTCGGGAAAACACGGTTCGTAGGCGCTCGGCGGCCTCATCGGTGGTGGCTTTCGGGGACCCGGTGGTGGACGTTTTCACGCACCCAGCCTAGCATTAGTTGCCTGCTAGCAAGCATCTAAGTGACCCTACAAGCGAGGGAAGCTTTTCGCTCTGTTCGAACGATGTGAGCGCGGTTGAAGAGTTGCACATTCGGCGTCGTCGCGCGACGCTCACGTCGCCACCGCACAATTCGCGCGCAATTCTGGCGTAAATCACGGTCGAAACCCGCGATGTCGCGCCACGTATCGATAGCGTCGACCTCTGTGAAACGACTACTGATCCTCGTCGCCCTTCTGGCGACACTGACGCCTGCTTTGAGCGCCTCGGGGTCAACGCGCCTCTCCTCCCTGCTCCTGTCGGGCAAAAACCTCTCGAGTTCATGGTCGAGGTACTTCATCGACAACAAAGACACCGCGACCTGTCCTGAGTCAAATTTTGGACCTCCGACAAGCAAAACGTCCACTCGCGCTATCTTCTCCAACTCCTCGTCGGGGGCTCTGTTGCTCGAGAAGCTGAGCGCCTCGGGTAGTCCCGTCGCCCTTTACAACACCTTGGTGCAACGAACGGTCGAGTGCTCGAAGTCGAGCGGCGCGCTCAAGGGATACATCACCTATCAGCGGGTTCGGTCAGTTCAGATATCCGGTATTGCCGGTACGCATCGCGTTTTCTCATTGGCCGCCGAAGCTGGCGGTAGCAGCGTCACCGGCTGCGTGGTGTACGCCGTGAAGGGCGACGTCGTCGTGGCCTTCGCCGAACTGTCAATACTGCCTTTTAACGCGCGACAATTTAAGGGCACGTTGGAGAAGGCTTTAGACAAGATCCCGGGTTAAGCGCCAACTTTCGATACTCGCGTGGAGGACCAAGATGAGACCGGTTGTTCCGGCGAGAAGCAAGCAGCTAACGACCCCGCGCCGAATGAGGAGTTGCCACGGTGCGGCGGCGACCCGCATCGGGACCTGTGGCTGACGCTCCGGAGCTTGACGCGCGTGAGGGCGGCGAGCGACATTGGGAGTACGCACAGCCGAGATAAGTACTCGAGTTCGAAGGCTCGCCACCCGAGAACGCCAAGCGCGGATGTTCCAGTGCCACCTCAATTATCAAGCTTGGCTGAAGCAAGGAGTGGGAAACTTCGCTGAGCAGTCCGCGCGATTGCAGTTACGAACTGCCACCTATTTGGCTCACGATGGCGTCTCGCGTAATGCCGTACTTCGCCGACCACGTCTCGAGAGTGTCGATATCCACTTCCTCGGGCAACTCTGTTTCCGCCCCCTTCGCGGCGTCATTGAATCCCGCTCTATGTAACGTAAAAATTATTTGCTGCCTGTTGTAGCTCACGGTCACCCTCCTCGTGACAGGTCGCAGCCCTGCCCACCGAGATCCTATGGATCTTCCTATCTCAGCGTCACCCGATTGCCAGCGCCGCGACAAGCGGGTTCGCACGCTCATCACCGTCGCTAGATCGTTACCGACGCCGTGCCGTGACGTCACCGCATGGTTACCTCGGCTTCGTATCGTTTGGAGATGAACTGGTTGCCACTCAAGCAAAGTTCTTCTCCGGGCGCCGGCGGTGACGCTCTCGCTTGACGGGACGTTGGCGGCGTTCCCGGCGATTTGGTTGCGCGACAACTGTCCGTGCGAGAGTTGTCGCGACTCGGCAAGCGATCAGAAGTTCTTCCAGCCAGCGGAAATTCCGCACGAGATCGCCGTTGTCGAGGTCCAGGCGGCGAGTGACGAGATCGTCGTCACGTTCACACCCGACGGGCATCGCTCGACGTTCTCGCAGAAGTGGCTCGAGGCACAGAGGTCGGCAGCGACGATGACACCGCGCGAACTCTGGCGCGGTGTCGACCTCGACGAGACGGCTGGGCGAGCGGAGTGGTCGAGATACCTCAGCGATGACGCGGAGCGACTCCGAGTCCTTCGTGGCGTTCAGCGCCTGGGCTTCGCTGTACTTAAGGGCACGCCGACGACCGAACGCACGGTGCTGGGCATCGCTCGCACGTTCGGGTATGTGCGCGAGACAAACTATGGCGAACTCTTCGACGTGCGCGTGGAAGCCGAGCCCACCAACCTTGCTTTCAGCGCGCTCGCGATCTCGCCGCACACGGACAACCCCTACCGAGATCCGGCGCCCACGATGCAGCTGCTGCACTGCCTCGTTAACTCGGTGTCGGGCGGCGAGTCTGGGCTGGTCGACGGCATCTTGGCCGCGAATATCTTGCGCGACGAGCACCCCGAGCACTTCATCGTGCTCTCGCACACACCCGTAACATTCGCCTGGTCTGACCCCAATAACGTTCTGCGCGCGACGCGGCCGGTCCTCGAACTTGATGAACGTGGCCATCTCCGATCGATTCGCCTGAATAGTCGTTCTATGCAGCCGCTGCGGCTGGACTACGACGACATCGTCGCCTACTACGACGCGTACCGTGCGTTCTTTGGGATCGTGACCGATCCGTCACTCGCGCGTACCTTCCGTCTCGACCCGGGTGACTGCCTGATTTTTGACAACACCCGCCTGCTCCACTCGCGAACGGCTTTCGAGGTCTCGGGAGGGGGCCATCGCCATCTACAGGGCTGTTACGCGGACCTCGACGGACTGGCGAGCACCGTCGAGGTGCTCGCACGACGTGAGCAAAACCCGCTGCTTTGAACGGGGGTCCAGGACGGGCAGGCTGCGTAGGAAACTGCTTCCCGCTCGGCGCGGTTTGCTAGGCGAGAACCTCGGTAAGGCGCGCCTCAGTGGCCGGCAGGTCGATATTGAGCGCGAAAGTCAACTCTGACACCAGGACTTGGCGAGCGTTGATGAGCATATGCTTCTCGGCGTTCGATAAGCGATGTTCTCTGTTACGTATGGTTAGGTTGCGCACCACCTCGGCCACTTGATAGATGTCACCTGAGCGCATCTTCTCCGAGTGGTTCTTAAACCGCCGCGACCAATTAGTCGGAGTTCGAGCGTCCTTCTTGCGCAACACTGCGTAGACCTCCTCGACTTCCTCGTCGTTGATCACGTCACGCAGGCCAACGCTCTCGGCGCTGCTCACTGGAACCTTTATCAACAAGTCGCTGTGAGATACGCGTATGGTCAGGTACTCCTGCTTGACGTCAAAAGCGGAGATTTTACTGATCTGCTCGACCGTGCAGGCGCCGTGGTGCGGGTAGATCAAGCGATCACCCTTCTTGTACTTAACGACCATTGAATGGTCTCCTTCGTGGGCTGGGAACTAAGGGAATTGCCCATTTTACCCGAAGCGGAGGATTTTGGAGCGATTTCACTACTGGAAACAGTAATGGGTTCGTTACTTTGGCGATCTCGGGTCACACCTCGAGTCCTTCGGTCCTTTCAGCCACGATATGTGGCATCAATGTCGGTAGAAGACGAGTAAGTGAAGACCATGACCGGTTTGGAGTCAGTTGACACGGTGCTCAGAAAATAAAGGGAACGAGCATCTTGCTTGAGTGTTTGTACGCGGGATACGTCTCGGGAAACTGCTCGGTCAGGTAGCGCTCCTCGGTGAACGCGCTGTAGATAAAGAAAATTCCCGCCAGTAATACTGCGAAAAGCCATCGCCAGTTCAACGCCACAGCGGTGCCAATACCGGCGAGAAGAATGCCCGAGTAAATGGGGTGGCGAACCAAACGATAGGGGCCACTGGTGACAAGTTCCGGATCGACTTTTCGAGACATCGGCGTTCCCCAGTTGCGCCCAATATGTAGTCGTGCCCAAATCGCGAACCCCAGCCCCAGCGCAAAAAGAAGGAGACCGAGGCTGGCGCGCAGTGGATTCGAATGAGGCCCTCCGCCGCCGAAGGCTCCTGAGCGCGAGAGGAGAATCACCACGACGAGGAGGACGGCTCTGACGCGAAAGTGACGGGACCATTGGACGCGGCCCCTTTTCATGGAGAAGGCCGCCACGAGCCAATAGAGCCAGAACGCCGCCCATCCGATAGTGAACACGAGTTCAACGGGGTGCATGCAATCGATCTCTTCTTCAGTGGCGGTGGTAAGCGGACGCTGAGACAAAGGCCGTTTTACGGCGGCCGCTTCCAGGCAGCATCATTGTAAGGGGGAACGATTTATCTGCGAGTCGTGAGCCGCACGAACTCGTATCGCGAGTTCATATTGAAGTCGACGCAGATCACAAAGCGATGCCCCTGCCGAGAAGGCGACATCGTTCATGAGAACGGATTGGGAATCTCGGATCTACGCCCCTCTGCGTTTGCCCGTTCCCCGAACCGCTCTGCGAGCGGGCTGACCAACCTGCCGGGCTAATCTCGAACCGCTACCTGGACAATGCCGGTTAGCGAACCAAGCAGACTCCGCCGTCGACATTAAACATTTGGCCCGTCATAAAATCCGAGCCTTCGCTGGCTAAGAACACCATCACGGGACCCATATCTTGATCGGCGTCACCCTTCAATCCCGTCTTGCCGTACACCAGAAGTTGGGACTTCCACTGCTCGTCAGTCGGTGCCCAACCGATTGGCAACGGACCATCAGGCTCGAAGGCACTGGACTTGGCTAGAGCTTCATGACGCATGGGCGTTTCGATCGCCGGGTTCACGACGTTGACTCGAATACCGTAACGACCCCACTCCTTCGCAATCGACCTTGACCAGGAGAGCACCGCGCCCTTGGACGCGCTGTAATCTGCACCTCCCGCACCACCTACGACGCCGGCGGGAGAGCCAAAATTGATGATTTTGCCGTAGCCTTGCTTGCGCATGTGTGCACACACCGCTTGATTGGTATACAGCGTGCCCTTCACATTGACATCGAAGACGAAATCCCACGTCTTGTCGTCAATCTCTTCAGCAAGCTTAAAGCCAGCGGTAACACCGGCGACATGGGCTAAAACTTCAAGTCCACCCATCGCCGCTATAGCCGAATCGAACACCTCAAAGACTGCCTGGCGATCGGCAACGTCGCAGTGGTAGTACGTGGCTTCTCCTGGCCCAAGAGCTGATGCTTGCTCGACAACCTGACGACCTAACGTCTTGCTAACACCCATCACCGCTACGTGAGCGCCTTCGCGTACATAACTTCGTACGGTACCTGCAGCAATTCCCCGAGATCCGCCCGTAACAATGATTCGTCTGCCCTCTAGGAGCACACTTCCTCCAAAGAATTCAGGATCGCCCACATACACGCTTTGCGAAACTCAATCACGTGCATATTCCTCCCCAATAACTTGGACGGCAAGCCGCCCTCAGATTAACGCACGGCGCGAGCGGACTTAGCGGAACTATTACGACACGAGCAGGTTTCAGCTTGTCGTGAATTCATAGTGCAGCTGGAGCCCAGAGGAGTGCTAACGAACCAAGCTAGGGGTCAAGCTGTGACTTCACTAGAGAGCGGCGGTGATGGTTGCGACGTCCTGAACGAGCGTCACTTCGATGGAGAAAGAGATGGTCTCAGTCTCCATAACCGCTCGTTCATGCGCGACATTGGCACTCACGTCCATTTCAGTCCCATCCAGGCGGCAGCGATGGAACGGGCAACGCCGAAGACCGGAGCCATAGCAGATGGTTATTTGACTCGGACGAAGGCACCGCTGAAACCACCCCAGTACCGTTGCGGCATGGTCCGGATACAACGCCGTCAAGGCCAGGGAAGCCATCTGATGCACTGCCCAACGCCGATTGATTACAAATGGACGACGTTCTCCGTCTCCTGGGTGATCGTGCATAAGAATTCGAGTGATGCGATCGCGCTTCACTACGTTGAATTGCCGCACAACACTCCTGACGGTCTTGGGCGTGCTCATTCTTACTCTGACGTTCGCGTCGACAGTTTCGGCGGCTCCGAAGGGAGGCTCTGCCCCTCTCGCCGTCCGTGACGTTCGGGCCTCGGCGAGAAATCACGCAGCCCTCGTGCGGTGGGCGGCACCCGCGTCTGACCGCGGTAGCTCCATTCAAAAATACGTAGTGGTTTCGCATCCCGGCGGAATGACTTGTAGAACATTCCATTTGACATGCACGGTCACGGGTCTCGGTGAGGGCACGATCTATACGTTTACCGTCGTCGCGATTAACAGATACGGGACTGGACACGTTTCTTCTCCCTCTAATGCAATCGATCTGAGCCCGCCAGCACCCCCGGTAGCAATACCACCGCCAGCTACCACGACCACGACCACGCCCACCACGACCACGACCACGACCACGACCACGACCACGACCACGACCACGACGACGACCACGACGACAACCGTTCCAAGTGGCGGTGGTGGTGGCGGGGGCGGGGGCGGCTCTCCT
>JAOBWI010000053.1 GCA_025463285.1 Acidimicrobiaceae bacterium
CCGGACTCTGGTGTCACATCTTGGTGCTGTCATATTGAGGCAGGGCGAGACGGACTCTCGAAGGATTCGACGAAGCCTGACTTCGGCAACACATGTGCAGAGTCTGGTAACCCGAAGGTGAAGCGAGTTTCGAGGAGAACGACATGGACGAAAACGAAGAACAAACACTGGCGCGACGCATTGATGAAGCGGCCAACGGTGCGCTAGATGCAGTCACGGTCAACCAGCTCTTGGGCGTCACCGCTGACGATGGCGATGCCGTGAAGGCCGTCGCGTTGGCCTTGCTCTACTATGAACACTCCGAAGAGACCGGTGTCGATTACTTCGCTCCGCTCTACGAGACCGACCAGGGCTCGTTCCCACCACCCGTTGATCAGATTGATGATGACGCGGTCAAGACATGGAATGCACTGGCCGAAAGTGTGAGCGACCCTCTCGTGAAGTCGAGGCTTCACGACCTCTGCTTCGTCAGGCGCTCGGGCAACGGACGAGACCACGCCCGAGAGGCCGCCGAGGCATATCTTGCGCTAGCGGATCGGTACCCGAGCTCCTCAGAGGCAGACGGAGACCGGGCTCGGGTCGCCATGAACGCCACACATTACGTTGCACGAGCCCTTGACCTCGCGCGCCAAACGGGACAGGACGAACTCGCCGAGAGCGTGATCGCGACTGGGCTGCGCTTGGCGGGCAGCGCTCTGGACATCGGCGACGGGCCGGGAGTGGTTCTGGGGTTTCTCAGCCCGATTGTCAGGGACCGCGCTTGCCCCTCCGATGTCGACGATTTGCTCGAGCGAGCCCGAGGGGCTTTCGTCGGCGACGTATGGAACACGCGTGCAACCATTGCCATTCAGCTGGAGCGTCAGGGATTGGATCCTGAAGTGCAAGAAGGTCTTCGCCGAGAGAGCGTCGAGGCGATCTTGGCCTTTGCCGAACGTGAGGCGCCGATGAACGCGCTGTTTCACCTTCGCGACGCAGCCGAACTTGCTTCTCGCTACAAGCTCGACGACCTGTATCGAACCGCGGTCGAGGGAATGCAGCGGCTACGGGGCGCTGACTTGGGACTCACGCCTCAAGGGATCAGTGCAGAGTTACCGCGGGAGGACGTCGACCGCTGGATAGATCATCTCGTTGGCCAGGAAACCTGGGGCGACGCGTTGACTGGACTGGTTGCGACGATGCCACCCACAGGCGAGTTAGATGCGAACCGCGCGCTGGCAGAAGAGATCGCAAAGGAGACTCCGCTCCAGAACATGCTCATGAGGGCCCAACTCGGGCGAGACGGCTTGCCCGTGGCCATGAGCGACAGCGGACAGCCAGAGAACAGGCTCGTAGACGTCGAGCAGAAGAAGATGGGACTTCAAGGCCCCGTCTACGCGATGGTGCTGCGGGCGATTCTGGAGCACTGGACCACCGTCGGCGAGGACGAGGTCGGCGAGCAGTTCGGCGCCAGAGCCCACATCCCAGAGTCCGTTGCCAAGGCGATTGGCCGGGCCATTGAGCGTCACCGATCAGGCGATTTCGAGGGAGCTGTCTACACGCTCTTGCCCCGGATTGAGCGGTTGACTCGGGAGCTCCTCTTGTTGTTCGGTGATCCTGTGTACATCCCGCCGATGTTTGGCAAGCGAGGAACGCACCTCACCTTGGGAGCGATGCTGGATCCTCTCGAGGCACGGGGGCTTGACCCCTCATGGATCCGCTACCTCAAGGTGCTGCTGTTGGGGGACGGCTACAACCTACGTAACGATGCCCTCCATGGGAACCTGGACCATGTGTCCGAAACGGACTCCGCCCTTGTGCTGATCGCGGCCATCTACCTGGCGTCATTGGAGCCTAGGTAGGGGCAAGCTGTCAAGGTGTTAGGGCGAGCCCGGTACGGTGTTGGGTGCGATACTGACCCTATGGGTCGCGCCGAGAAGTTGAGAGCTGAGATGTCCGCGGAGCTGGCTCCACTGCTTGCGCCCGGCGAGAAGATTGTCATGTTTGGAGGTTGCACCGCACAGGTGGACCGGCTTGGTGCCACGTTCACCCGGCGTGGCACCTTGTTCGTGAGCGATCAGCGGTGCGGAGTGCTCACTAAGAAGATAGGTGGCCACGATCTTGTTGGCGTTCCGCTCGCGCTGATCGAAGATGTGGAGTTTGACCGGAACGTGACCGCCGCGCAGATGACGGTCACGGGCGCTGGATTGACTCTCAAGATGGCGCGGATGCAGGTGAACGGGGCAAAGGAGTTCGTCAGGGCGCTGCGCGAGCAGATGGCGAAGGCTCAGACGCGGGTGGAGGTAACGAGTGACCCGCCAGGCTCGCAGAGTTCCGTTGCCGACGAGATCAAGAAGTTCGCGGAACTGAAGGAACAAGGCATCATCAGCGGAGAAGAGTTCGATGTTCAGCGAAAACGGCTACTTGACTCGTAGGGAAGCGCTTCGCACTCAACCTCAGTGGCGGACTCCCGCTCATTACTTGAGATTGAAGCGATGCAAGCATCAATGAACTTGCTTGTGACGACGACTTCTCTCGGGCAATGCGACACTTCCTTCTCTTCCGCGAAACATCACGAACACGAAGATGCAAAAGCCAGCAAGGACCGCTGTCGCAATGATGTTGTCCACGAAAGATACATTGTTGAACCACAGTGTGTGCCAGGGGTGAATGTCGTAGTCGACACTCACGAGAAGAGAAGTGACCAGATACACCTTGACCATGAGTACCTTAAGTCGGAAGCGTTCGATTCTTTTATTCAAGTCTGAGTCTGGATTCATCAGTCCCTCCAATCATCTAAGAGCGGGTTCCCCCGATTGCGCCGTACTGTGCGCAACTTACGGACTTGCGCAAGAGACATCTCACGCCGGGAGCTTGGCGGCGGCGGCATGTCACGCACCTTCCGTACGCTTTTGAAGTGGACGATGAGATTCATCAGCTGGTGACCCCGGCCCCGAACCGAGACGACGTGGTTTCCATCCGCTACCCGCTCGCCGAGCTCGATGGGCAACTGGTGTGGGCACGCGACCTTGCCGAAGCCACCGAGCGGCCGAAAGGGCTGCTTTGCGTTGGCTGCAACGGCCCGCTGGCTCTTCGCGCTGGAAAGCAGCGCCGACCACACTTTGCCCACCGCTCGTCCGTGGCCTGCACTGGCGGCGAGACCGCACTTCATCGCACAACCATTCGGGTGATTGCCGAGTCTTTGGTCTCAGCGATACGGCTGGGTCATCCTTACCCGTTCGAACTCTTCTGTCGCGATTGCGACGCGAGTCGACAAGGAGATCTCGCGCGTGACCGGTCCAGTGTGGTTGACGCCAACCGTGTGTTGTCAAGCGCGATTCGCCCCGATCTGCTCGTTCGTGGGAGTGACGGCACGCCACACATTGCGATCGAAGTTGTCGTTACGCACGCACCAGAGGAACGAGCACTGGCCGAGTTCGATGCGATCGGACTCCCAGTGCTCGCTATCTACCCGACGTGGGATGCCTTGGAGTCAATGCGCGAAGGACTCCTACACTTGTCAAGACCGTCCGCCAGCGGCGTCAGCGGCGCCAGCGTCGAGCTGCTCGGGAGTTGTCCTTTCGAGCGACACCTCAGTGCGGGTGACGGCGATCTACGTCCCTGCGGACAGTGCGGAGGGCCTTGTCGTGTTGTCACCGTGGAGGTGTCCGAAGCCCCGTGCTGGTCGGCTCGATGCTCACGCAGCGTCCGCGTGCTCGATGTCTATGCACGCATTGGCGGCGAGCGAGTTCTGGTGGCTGCTGGAGCCAATGACCTCATCGGAGTTGAGCAGATCGCCCAGGAGGTTGGTGTCAAAGTGATGCACCGGACTTCCAAAATGGCGGGCGCGGCGTACCTGATGAATATGTGTGATTGCGGCGCACCCACCGGTGACAATTTCGCCTACGGGCGATTCGGGACTGAGCCCTACGCCCCGTCGCTCGCGGACCCCGCCCGGCGCTACGAGGTCTGCTTGAACGGACACTGGCAGCTGAAACGGATTCGACCGTGGCACCCTTCGACGAGAGCGGGACGCTCGCAGCAAGCCAAAGGACTCATTGGCGATCCTGCACGGATGTTCGACGACTCCGCCGCCGATCCTCTCGTCACCGACACAAGATTCGCAACGCCCAGCGAGGCCGCCCGTTTTATGGCATGGGGTGTCCGCTGACGAGATCCGGCTCGCGGAGAACATGCCGACACCGGCCTTTTAGCTGGGAAAACGCCTCCAACCACTGCCGGCGATGTACGCCACGCCGGCGCTGAAGTCGGGGTACATCACCCAGAACCCCTGGATGCCATCAGGTAACTCGAGTAGCTGACGCAGGAGGTCGTAGTCCCAAGTGGCAACGATGTGCCGTAGTGAAAGAGCGTGCCACACGCCGCTGTTCTTAGGAAAAGTTGCGACTAGTGCGAAGTGCGCTTGGGGGCCGTTCTCTCGAGCACGTCTCGCGAGGTTCTCAAACTTCTTATCTCGATGCGCGCTGCTGCGTGGACTTCCTGCTCCGTGGATGTACTCCTGGGCGTAGCGGCCGATGGAGTCGGGGCTCGTGTCGATGAAGTAGCTATCCACGTTGGCGAGTTCGTTAACGCGAAACTGGAGCTGATCCGGAGCATCGCCCACGCGTAGAAGCGTGTCGATGCCGTCGCCCTTGTGCTCGATGGGCACCGAGTCGTGAGGGCCGAGGGGGTCGGCCGGACGCCGCGATGCTGTCGATGAGGTCTTGCGCGTTCCTGTTGATGTCCGCGATACTCGAGCGCGAGTCGAAACTGCCGTGCCAAGAGC
>JAOBWI010000031.1 GCA_025463285.1 Acidimicrobiaceae bacterium
CGATGATGACGGCCACGATCAAGACCATGCGGCTACTGCGGCGCTGCATCACCTTAGAGGGATACATCGTGACGGGCTCGAGGCGACGACGAAGAGTCAAGGAGTGAGGCTGATACCAGGACACGATCAGCCAGGCCAGGACTCCCAACGTCAGGAAGATCGTCCAGCGCTGCGTCCCCACGAGTCCAAAGAACGACACGTGTTCGAGGAACGATCCGTGAACGCCGGTGTCGGCCGGTACGCCGTATCCCCCGGGCGCCCCGGTCATAACGGCCAGGACCGCGAAGAGCGCCAGCGTACCGAGGAGGCGCTTCAATGAACTCTTCGTCAGCAGGTTCACGCCGTCCTCCCCGACTTCTCACCGAGAATGCCCGTCGGTCGAACAATGAGCACGAGGACGAGGATGATGAAGGTGTAGATCTCCGTCCAGGAGATATTGCCCTCAAACGCGAAGGGGACCGAGAAGCTCCCGAAGAGACCGATCAGCATTCCACCCAAGGCGGCGCCGCGAAGATTACCGATTCCTCCGAGCACGGCCGCGGTGAAGGCGTAAATGCCCAGTGCCGTGCCGGAGTTTTGCACGATGCCGTTTTGTAGGGCGTAGAGAAAACCGGCGGCACCCGCGAGCGAGCCTCCAATGATGAAGGTGAGGGTAATGGTGCGATCAATATTGACACCCATGAGGGCGGAGGTTTCGGCGTCCTGGGCCACCGCACGAATCCCTCGTCCGAGGCGAGTGGAGCGCACGATGCGGTCGGCCGCGAGGAACATGATGGTGCCCACCACCACGCAGATCACTTCGATCGTGTGGATCGGGGTGTTGCCGATGTAGAACATCGTTTGACCCGCCGGAAAGACCTCCGCAGGAAATGTGGTCTGGCCGTAGCCGAACTCCTTGCCGGCGATGGTCTGTAAGAAGTACGACGCGCCGATAGCACTAATGAGATAGGCCAACTTGGGAGCGTGCCGACGTCGTAGGGGTCTGTAGGCGACTTGCTCCACGCCAGTCGCCACCAGAGCGCTGATGAGGCCGGCGAAGACGATGCCCGCGAGAACGAGACCGACGGACTCCCAGCCGTTCGCCACCCCTTGGCCCAAAATCGCGTGGGTCAAGAGGACGCCGGCGAATCCACCGCACATAAAGACTTCGCCGTGCGCAAAGTTGATAAGCCCCAGCACGCCGTAGACCAGGGTGTAGCCGACAGCGATCATCGCGTACAGCGCGCCGTTCTGAAGTCCCACGGCGAAGTACGCCCAAAATCCGGCCCGTATCTGATCAAACCCCGACAGCCAGAAATGGGCGAATCCCATGTGTGTACCGACCCCTGCCTACATCGTTACAGAACTCGGGCCGGGGTCGAAACCCCGGCCCGAGTGCCAGCTAATTTTTGAAGGCTATCAACCGACGCTGGTCACGAGGGTAATGACCCCGTTGTCCACTTCGGAGATCTGTACGGCACCCTTGTCCACCTTGAGGTTGCCATCAGCCTGGAAGGCTATGGGACCGGTCACGCCCGCGAAGGACACCTTGTGCAATGACGTCACGGTCTCCTTGCGAAGGGTTTTGATCGATGACGTCTTCTTGTCCGCAACCAGTGCCTTGATAATGGCGTTCGCCGCATCGTAGGACTGAGCGGCGTAGATCGCGATCGACGCCTTCGTGTGGGTCAACTTCGTGAACGCGGTGGCCATCTTGCCGGTGAAGTAACTCACCTTGCCGGTGGCTGACTGACTGACGAAGGCACCATTGGCGGCGGTCGCCGGCGAGGTGCTCGTCATCAACGAGGCGTCGTTGGAACCGTCACCCGACATGATCACGTGCGTGGCCGTGGTGTAGCCATCGGCCGTGAGGTCGCCGATGAGCAGACCAAACTCCGATGCGTATCCTCCGTAGAAGATGGCCGCCGGTTTGGCCTGAGCCAAGGAAGTAGCCAGCGTGCTGTAGGCGCCAGCGTTGCCGCCGCCACCTTCGTTGAAGTTCGCGATTTGCTGTGTCGTCACGGTCGCACCGAGCGCCTTGGCGTCGGTAGCAACGGCGTCAGCCAGGCCGGCTCCGTAGAATGACTCGTCGCCAATCACCGTGATATTTTTCTCGCCCTTGGTGGTGACTAGGTACGACGCGTCAGCGCCACCTTGGACGGAGTCGTCAGCCACGGTACGCAAGAAACTGCTGTCTGAACCGCTCGCCAACGCCACCGCCGTCGCCGAGGGACTTACTTCGGCGATGTGCGCCGCGTGGTAGTACTTGTATGACACCTCGGAGGGGCCCGAAAAGGCGGGGCCGACGACGGCGACCAGGTTTTTGGTGCCGACAGCCTTCTGGGCGGCGCCGGGTGCGACGGTCGATGAACCCTGGTCGTCAAACTTCTCGACCTTCAGGTGGAACCCATACTTTCCGCTGGCGTTGGCCAAACTCACGGCATATTGCACACCGGCGTAGTCGTAGTTACCGTAGTCGGCGTCGCTGCCAGTAAATGGACCCTGGACGCCGATTGTGTAGGTGGGCTTCGACGATGCACCCGATACGGTTCCTGCTAATAGCGGCACTGCCGTCATGGCCAGAGCTCCGGCCGCGGCCAAGGCCACCGCCTTATTCAAACGATGCTTCATGGGCAACGTCCTCCCTTATTAAAATTCGCTTACTGCTCGCAACCAAGATCACTCTTACGTCACCAAAATGACGCGAAAAAGACCCCTAGGCAACTTTTAAGTCGATCTGACTTTCGCTGAACTCTATCAGCGCCTTATCTGGAACTTCAGGGCGCCTTCAACAATGAAATAGTCCAGAAACTCAATAGAAATTCGCTGGAAACGTACTACCATCTCGTCGCGTTGATCTGGCAACGCATCAATCCATCCGCGGGGGCTGACGGCCCTCGGAGCACGTGACCGGTGAACGAAACAGTAACTCGCGAAGTAGGCGACCGGTGGACCAACGGACGCCCTGGCTACTGGCATTTATGAGGACTCATGTCTCCTGGTCACGTAATCGGGCGTAATTCGCCCATTTCTCGCGGCGCGCGGACGGACTTCGCGCTGGCTAGGACTACGGTTCTTTAGTTACTCTCACTTTTTGGAGAATGAACTCGCCTTCTTTTCCGTCGCCATGGTCTGACCGACTAGTCGGAGCGCCTCTTCCTGGGGCACCGCGGGAGTGAACAGGTAGCCCTGACCAAGATGGCATCCGAGTTCGCGTAAGCGCTGAAGTTGAGGCTCCGTCTCGATACCTTCGGCCAGGACGGTCATATTCAGTTTTTGTCCGAGCGAGACAATCGTTTCGAGCAGTGTGTCGTTTTGGACGTTGGGATGCGGCGGGCTCACGAACGACTGATCGATCTTGATGATCTTGGGGCGAAGCAGCGTGAGATACGAGAGCGACGAATAACCCGTGCCGAAGTCGTCCAGGGCAATGCCGATTCCCAGACGATTGAGTTGCTCAATCACGGACAGCGTTTCGGCGATGTCGAGCAAGGTCGTGCTCTCGGTGATCTCAATGACCAGTCGTTCGGGATCGAGTCCGCTCTCCATCAACGACGCAACGATGGAAGGTACGAGTTCGGGGTCGCGAAACTGGCGCGATGAAAGATTGACCGTGACAAAGGGTGGCGCCGCGTGGGGATCCGCGGGCGTCCACTGGGACGCCGCGGTGACGGACTCACGCAACGCCAAGATGCCGAGCTCGAGAATGAGACTGCTCTGCTCAGCCAACGTTATAAATACATTCGGCGGGACCGCACCTCGCTCGGGATGCTGCCAACGCATGAGGGCCTCGAAGCCCACCACCTTCAACGTGGCCAGATCCAGAATCGGTTGATAGTGCATGGTGAGTTGGCCGACCGACAGTGCATGTCGAAGCTCTTGGGTGAGGGCGAAGCGACTGACGGCCTGCTGTTGCAAGGAAGGGGTGAAGACCACGTGATGTCCCTTGCCTCGGCGCTTGGCCTCGTACATGGCCGAGTCCGCGTTGCGAACGATCTCGGAGTGGTCGACGGTGTCGCCGTCCCAAATCACCACCCCGATACTCGCATGAACTTCGAGCTGCGTAGCCGCGATGGTCATCGGTTTCGCGAGGACTTCGAGCAGTCGGAGAGCGAGGAATTCCGCTTCGTCGCTCGAGTTGAGTCCTTCGGCGAGATAGAGGAACTCATCACCTCCGAAGCGACACAGGGTGTCCGATGACCGCGTTTCCTGCTCCAGTCGCTCGGCGATGTCTTTTAGAAGTTGATCACCCACCAAATGCCCGTGCATGTCGTTGACGCCTTTGAAGTCGTCGAGATCGATGAGCAGGACCGCGCCGAGTCCACCCAGTCGACGGACCCTCGCGTGGGCCAACGAGAGGCGGTCTTCGAACACCGCCCGGTTAGCGAGGCCGGTGAGCGGATCGTGCAAAGCCTGATGTGAGAGCTGAGCGCTGAGCATCCGCTCTTCGGTGACGTCGCGCTCGGAAATGACGAAGTACAGCTTGTTTCCTCTCACGTCGCGTGCCGTCGACTTTGAGATCTCCACTATCACCACGCGACCGTCTTTGTGCAAGTATCGCTTGGTGTAGCGAGCTTGGCTCACTTCCTCTGACGTAAGGCGGTGATGGGTGACCTCGGAGATGCCGAGATCTTCGGGGTAGGTAAAGGAGGTCGAGTCGCGGCCCATCAACTCTTCTCGGGTCCAACCGATCATTTGGCAGAAGGCGTTGTTGACGGCCAGGATGCAGTCGTCTAAGTCGGTCATCATCATCGGGGCCATGTTGTCATCGAAGGCGTGGCGAAAGCGCTCTTCTAACTCGGCCACCACGCCGGCGGCGTGCAGCCGCGACTCCACCTCGCGCTCTCGTACCTCGCGAGCGCTTTCATGGCGAAGGGCCTCGCCGTCAAACATCGCCGCCACGATCCACGCCTTGCCTTCGAGAGCGAGCGGGAGAAAGAAGGCATCAACCGCTCGTCTCTGAGCGTCGCGATCTTTCAGATCGATAGCGTGGCGATCGAGCAGGCGAGTAGCGAGCACCTTTCTCGCGTCACTGGTGACGTCACGAGCGTCAAGGTGCCACGTGGGGGCCCAACTTCTCACGTCGAGGCCACGAAGTTCCTCGGACGTATGTCTGGTCAGCTCAGCCACACTCTCGGCCACGTGGCAGATGACCCCTTCGTCGTCCACGACGACAACGTTGGGCGGCAATATCTCCAGCACCCGGCGCCACGAGGGATAGGCGGCCACCAAGGAATTCACGATGTCCTTGCCTCCGCCGTCTGTAATCACGAAACCTTAATTCACAGAGTTGAACGAGACGTCACAACCGCGCACCTTTTAACACCAACGAAACAGAGTTCGCACTGGTTTTCGACGTCGGAGTGTCCCGGCAGGAACTGAGAGCCATCCTCAAGCGATCGGTTACCAAGGTGAACCTTCACCGCGCGCTGCGCGGCTGAACTATCGGTGAAACCGATGTCTCCTATCTCGAGCGTTGCTGAGCGTCAGGCTCGGCGTCGGGCGTGGGAGGGCGGAACGCGGCGAAGGGATCTGTGACCTGTAACGTCCGGTCGCAAAATCGGTACAGCGTTGCCGGACGACCGCCGGACGACGAGGGTGACACGACTGAGGCCGTGGGTTCGATGATCCCTCGTCTCAGCAGCACCCGCTGCAGGTTCGTGGAGGAAACGGCGTGACCCAGGCATGACTCGTACACGGTGCGCAATTCAGCGATCGTGAACGTCGCGGGCACCAGCGCGAAAGCGACATTGGTGTAGGTCAACTTTGCGCGAACGCGCTCGCGTCCCGATCGGATGATCGACGCGTGATCGAAGGCGGTCGAGGGAAGATCGTCAACGCGATACCAGGCGGTGTCCTCCGGTAGCCCCGGGTTGACGTCGGTCGACACAAGGGCGATGTACGCGGTCGCGATCACCCGGCCGCGTGGGTCCCGGTCGACGTCGCTGCGGGTCTCTAACTGCTCGAGGAATCCGATCTCGGTGAGATCGACCTTCGTGGCGAGGTGTCGGCCGATCGACGTCCCCAGACGCTCGGTGCTGGCCAACGGGCCCCCCGGCAAGGCCCACCTCTCGGCGAAGGGTTCGCGCGCTCGACGCCACAGCAGGACGTGGAGGGCACGGTGGCGAACTTGGAGTACTACCGCGACGACTTCGTGCTCGAAGCGACCCAAACCTGCCGGTTCCACCACACTCTTCTGCGCCGGGTTGTTGTCTTGACGAGGCGTCACGCCTCATAGTATCGTCATTAGCAGGTTTTCGCCCAAGAGACGAAAACCTGAGAAGAACCTTTCTTCGGGCCCGGACACCGGGGGCGACCATGGGACGAGGTAGAAGTTGACAACCACGATGACCAGTGCTGAACGCGCCTCCCAAGAAGAGTGGGCCGCCGAGGTTCGCTGCTTGGCCGCGGCGCGCGACGCCGTCATTTTGGCCCACAACTACCAGCTGCCTGAGATTCAAGACGTCGCCGATCACGTGGGCGATTCGCTCGCGCTCTCTCGCATTGCGGCGGCCAGTCCGGCCACGACCATTGTTTTTGCCGGCGTCTACTTCATGGCCGAAACGGCCAAGATCCTGGCGCCCGAAAAAACGGTGCTGATCCCCGAGCCGCGAGCCGGTTGCTCGCTCGCCGACAGTATCGACGCTGATCAACTGCGCAGGTGGAAAGCCGAGCACCCCGGCGCGGTCGTGGTGGCGTACGTGAACACGTCGGCCGAGGTGAAAGCGGAGTCGGACCTTTGTTGCACGTCCGCCAACGCCGTCGAGATCGTCGCGGGTATCCCCGACGAGCGCGAGGTCCTCTTCTTGCCCGACCAGTTCTTGGGCGCGCACGTCCAGCGCACCACTCAACGCCACAACATGCACATCTGGATGGGCGAGTGCCACGTGCACGCGGGAATCTCGCCGGTGGAGCTTCGCGACAAGGCATTGGCCTCCCCCGCGTCAGAGCTCTTCATCCATCCCGAGTGCGGCTGCGCCACACCGGCTTTGTGGCTCAGCGGTACCGGTGACCTCCCGGCCGAGCGCACCCACGTACTTTCCACCGGCGGAATGCTTGATCGCGCTCGCAGGACCCACGCTCCCTCGGTCCTCGTCGCTACGGAAACGGGAATGCTGCACCAGCTGCGTCGAGCGAACCCTTCGGTGGTCTGGGAGCCCGTGAACGCCAAGGCCGAGTGCGTCTACATGAAGATGACGACCCGCGAGGTACTGCTGCGGTGTCTACGCGACGGGACGACAGAAGTCGAGGTCGACGTCGAGGTCGCCGCTCGGGCGCGACGCGCTGTCGAGGCCATGATCGCAGTCGGTACGTCGTCGTTGGTGGCCGAGTGACAGAAGCAACGCTGAGATACCTTCCCTCGATGAGTCCCGCGTGGCGGCGCGAGACGGACGTGGTGATCATCGGCGCGGGCGCGGCGGGTTTGAGCGCCGCGCTCGACGCCTCGCGCGCCGGCCATCGGGTGATTCTGATCTGCAAGGGCGGGGTCGGTGGCGGATCCACGAGGCACGCCCAAGGCGGCCTGGCCGCCGTGAGCGAGCCGGACGACTCGCTCGACAGTCATATCGACGACACCATGGTGGCCGGTGCCGGACTCGCCGACGAGAGCGCGGTACGCCAGTTGGTGGCGGACGCGCCCGACGTCGTGCGCTACCTCGTCGATTTGGGGGCACGTTTTGACGGCGGGTCCCCGGGCCTCGAAGGTGGCCACTCGCACCGTCGCATTATCCACGCCGGGGGCGACGCCATTGGCGCCGAAATTCGGCGCGTGCTCTGTAAGGCGGTGCTCCTCGCCGATATTGAAATACTTGAAAATACCGTCGCGCTCGACCTTCTGCGCGACGAGGTCGGCGTGGCGGCGGGCATCGCCGTCGGGCGCCTCGCCGAAGAGAGTGACGAGATGGTGATGGGAGAGATCAACGCTCGCGTCGTCGTCCTAGCAACCGGCGGGTTCGGTCAGGCCTACCTGTCCACCACCAATCCCCCCGAGTTGACCGGCGACGGCCTCGCTCTCGCCGCCCGGGCGGGCGCCGTACTTTCGAATATGGAGTTTGTCCAGTTCCACCCGACCGTGCTCTACGTGGTCGGACAGCGCGGACAGTCCCCTCTTCTCACGGAGGCTCTTCGTGGGGCCGGGGCGATGATCGTCGACAGCGACGACGTGTCCGTCATGCGCGGACGCCACGAACGCGGCGACCTCGCGCCGCGCGACGTCATCTCCTTCGCCATGTTCGAGCGCATGCACTCGATCTCCGATCCCTTGGAGCATCTCTGGCTCGACGCTCGCGCGATCGGGGCCTCTCGACTGGAAACGTCCTTCCCCACCGTCGTGGAGCTGTGCCGTCAGTCCGGCTTCGATCCCCGCAGGGAACGAGTGCCCGTGTCGCCGGGTGCGCACTACGCGTGTGGGGGTATTCAGAGCGACATCGACGGTCGCACGTCGATCCCGGGCCTCTACGCCATTGGCGAAGTCGCCTCGACGGGGGTGCACGGGGCGAATCGTCTGGCCTCTAACTCTCTCACCGAGGCGATCATCGCCGGACGTCGTCTCGCCCGTCACGTGGTTGGTGCGCTCGCGAGCGCGGGACGAGGGTCGGAGACAGCTCGGAGCGTGCCCACCACGTCCGGACGCGGAGTAAACCCGTCATCTCGCGCGTTGCTGGCGGAGACCATGTCCACACGCGTTGGCGTGGTGCGTGACCGCGAGGGACTCGACGAGGCGCTGGAGGTGGTCGCTCGGACCCCCGAGTGCGCCTCGTCGATGCTCGACCTCGCCACGATCGAGACGACGAATTTGCACACGGTGACGCTGCTCGTCGCCTACGCCGCGTCGCTTCGCCACGAGAGCCGAGGGTGTCACCGCCGTCGCGACTTCCCCGCCGAAGCCGGTCGGCTCGGACACTCACTCTCCCTGGTGGTGAGTGAGGGCCGAGTTGAGGCAAGACGTGACGAGATGGCGGTCTCGTGAACGAGACGCTCAGCTCCTTGGTAGAGCGTTCGGGCCTAGACGCCCAGGACCTCACGCGCTTGGTGAAGATCGCACTCGACGAGGATCTTCGATGGGGGCCTGATGCCACCACCGAATCGACGATCGATGGCGATCACTCCGTCCAAGCCGAGGTGGTCGCGCGTCAACCCGGCGTCGTGTGCGGACTCGGGGTGGCGCTCAGCGTGCTCGACGAGGTGTCGTTTCCTCTGACCGGCGTGACGCTCACCCGCGAGGACGGCGAGGCCGTCACCGCGGGTGACGTCGTCATGAGGCTCTCGGGACCTCTCCCGCCTCTCTTACTGGCCGAGCGAAGTCTCTTGAACTTTCTCACGCACCTGTCGGGGATCGCCACCGCGACCGATCGCTGGGTCCGCGCGATCGAGGGCACCGACTGTCGGGTCCGCGACACGCGAAAAACGACGCCGGGGCTTCGCAGTCTGGAGAAATACGCCGTTCGCTGCGGGGGCGGGTTGAATCACCGCATGGGCCTCGGCGACGCCGCCCTCATCAAGGACAACCACATCGACGCCGCCGGTGGAATTACCAAAGCGGTGACGGCGCTGCGAAGGTCTCGTCCGGACCTTGAGCTCGAGGTTGAGTGTGACACGCTGGACCAGGTCCGCGAGGCGGTCCGCGTGGGTTGCTCGCTCATACTCCTGGACAATATGGACCTCGAGACCCTTCGCGCTGCGGTGACCATCACCAGAGAAGCGCCCGGTATTCGGGTTGAAGCCAGCGGGGGCATCACTCTCGAACGAGCTCGCGACGTGGCGGACACCGGCGTTGACTACATCGCCGTGGGATCACTTACTCACTCGGTGAGGGCACTCGACCTCGGTCTCGACGTTGTCTCGACGATGGTTCGCTGACGGGGTTTTACACGACGGCCGTGTCAAAGTCGACGACGCCGAGCTTCATCACGACGGCTAGTCGGGCCATGGTGCCATCGAGAAGTTTGAGATCGCGAACGGCCAGCTCATCTTCGCTCACGGTCGTAGGAAATTTCTTCAGACGGCGCTCCACCGAGTCGAACAGTGACGCGGAACGGGTGTAGGGGACGTCGAGCACACCATCGAACGCGTCATCGACGACGTGGAGCGATTCGCGAAGGGTCCTCACGGCCCGTTCGAACATTTCGCGGCTCGTCGCGTCGAGCCAGGCGTCGTCCCCCACGTCGACGACGAGACTTCGACAGTAGTAACGAGACGCGGAGGCTAGGCGCATCACTCGATCAACGTCCTCGTCGACGCGGCCGATCGAACTGCGCCGTAGGGGCTGGGCGGTGGCCACGAGAGTTTGATACGACGCGTCCAGGCTGCGCGCGTCAGCTCGCAAAGCCCCCTCGTCGACCGGGCTGTCGCTCAACAGGCGGCTCGTCGCGTGATCGATCAGTTGAGCCACCGCCCGGACGTACTCACGCACCGCCACGCGAAGAACCCGACGCGTTCGCAGCGGAAAGACGAAGAACGCCACGATAATCGCCACGGCGGCCCCCAGGGCCGTCTCTTCGAGCCGCACGACCAAGAGCGAGTTCGAAAACACCCCGAACCCCTCGTAGAGCTGGGACACCATCACGGTCACGCCCACCACCGCGAAGGCGTAGCTCACGCGCATCAAGTAGAGGCTGAAGAACAGCGCGAGCAAGATCACGACTACTGACCAGTACGTGTGGTCGCCCACCGCTTTGACGAGAAGGGATCCCACCACAATGCCCACCGCGGTCCCCGCCACTCGAAAGAAGGCCCTTCGAATCTGCTCGGCGGAGTTGTTCGCGCCCAAGAAGGCGACGAAGACGGCGATCAGCGCCCAGTAAAAGCGAGAGGTTGAGACCACGTCGCCGAGGGCGATGGCTGCTCCGGCCGCCACCGCGACCTGGAGGGCCGTGCGGCTATAGGGCGCCAAACGTACTCGCCCGCTCCAACCGCGCCCCGATTCGAGCGACGCCGTGGCGCTCACCTGAGCGGAGCCGGGCAGCCATCCCCCAAAGAGCACGACCGCCGGGTGGAAGGTCCCTGCCCCTGCGTCGCTGCGACCGAGCTCTATCCACTCGCTCATGGCGTCGGCCAGAGCGACCACGGAACCGGCGAAGCGGTGCACGATCACCACCGCGACGTGATCATCGTCCGAATCCGCGCGCAGTAGTCCGGCCAGAGCTGTGGCGTGGGTGTACACCCCGGCGCTATCACGGTTGACAATCGCGGCGAGCGAGTGACGAACTTCCTCGCGTTGACTCTCGGGCAAGTCGAGCCGGGCCAGGGCCTGCGCGAAACGAGCGACGTTGGTGAGGGCCAACTCGGAGTCGAAGAGGCGCTGGTGAAGTAACTGGCCCGAGGATTCGTCGGCGAGCGCACTCGGATCGCCGAGTTGCGCGTCAATCATGAGGGCGGCCTCGTTGAGTCGAGCCAACTGGTGATGCAGCCGGCGAATATCGCGCTCCCCGTGGCCCGGATCGTCGAACAGCGCCAGTGCCAGTGCGGCGATTTTGCGCGCGCGCGCTCCATAGGATCGCTGCGTGCGTTCGAGAGCCCGGGCGGGACGGGGACGAAAGAGAAGGAATCGAACCATCATGGCCACCACGAGACCGACGCCGATCTCGGCCGCCAGCCAACCTATGTCGTGGAGGCTGAGCGCGGCGTGAAGAAAGAAACCCAGGAAAAAGCCCATGAACAAGAAGAGTCCGGCCCCGAAGCCGCGAGGTCCGAAACGTCGCAAGTACGTACCAAGAGTCAGAATCAAGGCGAGCACAACGAGCGAGAGCGTCCGCTGGTCGCCGATAGCGAGCGCGAGGGTGAGAGCCAGAATCATGGGCACGGGAAGGAACAACATGCTGGCCAGCTGTCCGCGAGCCGTCTGATCCGTGACGCTAAAGGCGGACAGGAGGCCGAATATCACACCGAGCACCATGGCGATCACGAGATACTCGTGATTCGCAGCCGCGGCCGCGGCCGCCGCTGCGGCGTGAACAGCCTGGGGAGGAGTGATTTGGAGGGCGTGAGTCAAGTGAACGAAAAGAATCTCGGCTCCAAGAATGACCGCGGTATTGAGGACGCCGTGAAGAGCGCTGCGCAATCTATTGAGCCCCGGGTCAGAACCGAGTAGTCGGTCAACCCACGCGTTACGACGTTTCGCTGGAGCGGGGAACGATGTATCGACTCGTGCCGACAACGCGGTCACGAGAGCACCCGTCGAGACCTCTTGGCGAGCGCGTCTCGTGTGACTGTCTCCTTGGCGCACGGGAGGGAAACGTTCGCCGACAACATCAATCCACGCTACCGGGACCACTCACTACCTCACTCATAACCGGGGGTTGAGAATCCGGCACCATGGACGGACTCGTCGATGGGCGAGTGCGCTGAGAATGAGCCAGGGAATCGTGGACAACGCCAAGAGAGCCACGAGCTCCTCGGACCGAGGCCGTATCTTTCGTCGGGGCATTAGTACGACTCAGACATAATTGGTATCAACAAAGGAGATGTCAATGTCGAGGCTGCTCGTTCGCAATTTCTCGATCTCGCTCGACGGTTACGCCGCCGGGCCCGATCAGGATCTCAATAACCCCCTGGGTCTGGGCGGAGCCAAACTCCACGAATGGATCTTCGCCACTCGCAGCGGCAATCAGATGATTGGTAGAGATGCCGGTAGCGAGGGCATCGATGACGACTTCTTCTCGAAGCGGGGATCCGGCGTGGGCGCCACCATCATGGGGCGGAACATGTTCGGTCCGGTGCGTGGTCCGTGGAGTGAGAGTAACTGGACTGGTTGGTGGGGCGAGGAGCCCCCTTTTCATCACCCGGTTTTCGTCCTCACTCACCACCCCCGCCCACCCCTCGAAATGCGCGGCGGGACAACTTTCTACTTCGTCGACGGTGAGATTGAAGCAGTTGTTAGCGCAGCCTTTCAAGCAGCCGGTGAGCTTGACGTTCTTGTTGGAGGCGGTGCGAGCACCATCCGCCAGTGCCTACGCGCCTCGTTAATCGATGAGATGCACCTAGTCCTGGTGCCCGTTTTGCTGGGTAGCGGCGAACGACTCTTCGAGGATCTCGGGGCGAGCGCCGATAACTACCGCTGCATCGAACGCGTTTGCTCGCCCGCCGTAACTCACGTCCGCATCGCACGGAATGATCGCGACGACGCGACACCCCGCTGAAAACAAGCTGCTCGTCATCGACGACGCGGCAGTAGCGGCCGAGCCTTCGTCGGCTTGCTGATTTGGATCCCGGTGAACAAGGCAATGTTCTCGGGCAACGACGACTATGGGGTTACCCACGAGGAGGCTAATTCCGGATTACTTCAATGTCGACCCGTAGCGTCCTATACACCGGCACGGCTCGCGCGTCGCGCGTGAGAAGTACCAGACCGCTCTCGGCGGCCGCGGCCCCCACGAGCGCGTCGTACACTGATCCTCCGGCGATGCCGAGACTGGCCAGCCTTGGCAACAGCCCCGCGGCGCCCGACGTTGATAAGTAGTTGACCGACGGAAAGTTCGCGCTCAGGAGGCGCAGGACAACCTCCGGCGACCTGCGAGCGGGAGGCGGCAGACGCGTCAGTACCGAGAATGTCTCGAATGCGGCGTGTCCCGCCAGTCCCACGCGACGGTTCCCAACTACACGAAGTGTCTCTACGTGGTGCTCGTGATCCTCAAGGACAACGGCAACGGCCACGCTCGTGTCCGCTAAAAGGTCCAGCCCCTTACTTTTGGCCGGCATCTCTCAACTCTTGAACGAACTCATCAGTGATGGTGACGTGAGAAGTTGGTACGACGAGGCGACCATCCTTCTCCACCAGTGAGTCATCAAAGACGGGCTCAACGCGCAAAGAGGCGCCATCGGCCGTAATCTCAACTTCCCCGGAGTGAAGTCCTAGCCGGTCCCGAAGCACCTTCGGAACGACCAGACGACCCGCCTTATCAATGGTAGTCCTCATACCATTATCCTACCAGATCATTGGTATTTATATCGCCACCAACCCTGGTCGTTCGGCTCGATGACTCTGAGGGTCGCGTCAAACCGACCGATTTGGTCCTTCACCCTTCAGCGGCGAAGGAGGCAAGTGCGGCACCGGTGTGGACGATTGGTTTTGGGAGACTCCAGCCGTTTGGTTACCTGATAGCCAGTTCGTTCTGACGTCCAACTTTCGCGAAGAGCCTGCGAAATCTCGGCGGGTTGCGCTGGGTGTCCGCGGATGCGTACGCCCGTGCACCGATGGAGTCCAGGGCGCCGCCGACCTTCAACGCTAAGCCGAGGCGCTATTAGCCTCGCGTCGCATTGCCATAAATTCGTCCTTGAAAACGACCCCTTTGCCCGTCGTGGGCCGAAAGTTGAGGAAGGTCAAACCTTCCGGTCCGGCCTGGAAGGAGTAGAGCGTCATCTTCGGAATGAAGACCGATGATCCAACGCCGTACACCTGTTTGCCGAAGTGAATCTCACCCTCGGTGACCACAATGATCTCGTCGGAAAAGTGAGCGTGCGCTTCGACTTTGTTGTTGGCGGGAAACTTCACCTCGAAGAGCTGAGGCGAATCGGACGTTCCTGCATGGTGAGTAAAAGTTGCCCCATTGCGTTCACCGGGCGGGAAATTCTCCAAGGCCGCCGCCACCCTCGGATCCGTCTTCGCCTGCTCTTGGAGGCTGACGAAGTGCCGATTATTGCCGTTCACGAACTTGATCGTTGCCATGGTTCCCCCAGTGATCGAGCTTTTTCTTTTTGCGGACCCGCGTGGTCATACCATACGCCGTTGCTATTGAGGGTGCGATTCACCGCTCTCAAGAGACTCTCATGATGACGGTGACACTCTGATCACAGCGTGGGGTCAGTCCTTCAAAAGGCGAAAGGCAGAATCGCATTATTTGCGATGCGATCAAGTCCCCGGTCGCCAAAGATAGCAACTCTTGGTATGGGAACGGTTTGGCCAACTCACGTGCCCGGAGTGTGCCTCGGATCAACTCGACCCACAGTCCACTTACGGGCAGCCCGCTTATTGCGCGGTCTTCATCGCCGCGACACCGGAGGCCCACGCAGACAGGCGGTGCCACAACACCGCGCGAGTGGTGGAGAAGTTGTGCATGTGCGCCATCTGGGAGAACTGGCACGTCGTCACGTCGTGCGACGACGCGTACGCGACTGGCTCGGCGCGGAAGTCGGCGATGACATCGACCTCACCGCTGGCGATAAACACTGGACAGGTGATCGCCGCTGCCTCCTTTGCGGTAGCGCCCGGATCGAGCGGGGTGCGGTTAGCGAGAAGAGCTGGACCACCGGGAGCAAACTCAGTGCCCCATGGACTCAGCGGCACCGACGATAATCGACCAGAACGGGGAGGACCTTTGGTCATGTCGGCGATGACGATCGATTCCGGCACATCGTTGAAGTGAAAGGTGGTACTCATGGGGTGCTCAAGCCCGTTGCCTCCTCGCAACGCATATATGTCCTCGAGCTTGACGTCGCCCGACCACGGCGGCTGGGTTTGGATCCCGCTCCAGCCAAGCAGCGCGACGCCATCAAAGAAGGGGTCGCGGCCTTGAGCGATCGTCAGGATAAATCCCCCGAACGACTGTCCCATCGCGATCGCGGTCGTGATGGTGTCATGGGACATAGTCGAGTCAAGCGTGCCGTCATTTAAGCGCCGAAGAATCTCAGCGGCGGCGGCGTTATTTCCACGGGCCACCGCTTCGAAGTCGAGTGGCTTTTCGGGGACGGTGCTTTGCCCGACACCAAGATGGTCAATAGCTACGAACACGAAGCCTTGGCGAACGTGGAATTCGGCTTGACTGTAGTCAGGCCCCTCATCCAGTTGGAGATCGTAGTACGCCCGGTTGTAGTGACCTCCCGGGTAGGCGAACATCGCGACGCCATTGCATCTCGTTGTCTCTTCGGGAATCACTACGGTCGCCGCAATGCTGAGACGCTCACCCGTTGCCACTGCGTCGGTGACATCGATGGTGACTAGTAGCTTCTTCACAATCTGACTATTCCCCGCCGATTCCGCAACGTACTCGCGTGCGTTTGTTGAAAGATGCCCCCACGCTATTCCCCCCGGAAAGTGAAAATGTTGAACTTCTATGTACCGTATCAAACTGACCTGAACGACGGTCAACACGAATCAGTCTGGTCATCGCGTAACAAAACCCAGCGCGGGTCATCCGGGGTTTCTTCGAGAGTGGATCCGCCTCGCTCGACAACGTCGCAAAGCGACCTCGCGAAAGGGCTGCGACGCTGCCATGCCACAATCGCAGTGAGCTGGAACGGAAGCCTTGGAGGCATTTCTCCGTCAGCGCCCACCTCTCGAATCGGATTCGGCCGGTCCCCTCTGGCGGGGACGTTCGAAGGTTCGTATAGTTATAGGCCTAGCAAGACTGAGGGGGTCACGGGTGTTGTTAGAGTCAGAAATTACGGGACTTGGCGTCTACGAGCACGGACAGATTCCGGAATTGTCGCCTCACGCGGAGCTTGCGCTGCTGGCGCGAGCGCTGTACCGGACAGGTTGGGATGATTACGACGTCGGCCACATTACATATCGACAGGCGAACGACACGTTGCTGGCGCTTCCAGAGGAACTTGGTTTTGATGAGGTCAGAGCCTCCGACATCCTCAGGATGGACCTCGAGGGCAACAAGCTCGAAGGAAAGTGGAGCGTCCCTCCGCCCATCTTGCTCCATACCGAGTACCACAAGGCTCATCCCAATACCGAAGTGACGATCCACCAGCATCCGCGTTACACGACGATTTGGTCAGCCTGCGGGAGGGTTCCGCCCCCGTACGACCAACGAGCGGCCTTTATCTCGACCGATGACATCGTGCTCTACGACGACTACACCGGTGGCGTCAGCGCCATTGAGGCCTCACGCGCCGCTGTTGAGGCGATGGGATCAGCCCCGATGGCCCTACTTCGTAACCACGGAGCATTCGTGGCTGCGGATTCGATGGCTCAAGCGTACGGTCGCGCGATTGCACTCGAATGGCGCTGTAAGCAGGCTTGGTTCGTCGAAGCTATTGGTGGAGACAGTGTCATGCCCGAGTATGGTCAGCAAGCTCTCGCTGCCCGCAACGCCGATGCGAGAGTCATAACCTGGAATTGGGCCGTGCGGCGCGAGTTACGCGCTGACCCGGACGTTCTTGCTTGAGCGGTTGTCTCGGAGCATTAGACGTACCGAGAGGCCCTCGATGCGCATCGTGGTCCTCACGTCAGTCTTTGAATGCGTGGAGTTTGCACGCCGGTTTCGGTGATCGCATCCGACAGCCCACGCCAACGTTTCATACATCACGACTGGCCCTCGCGGCCATGGGGACTTGGTTTACAACACGAGCAACGTCACTGAACCATTGACGCTTCCTCATTTTCGGGTGCGATCTCTACCTCAACGCCCGAGAGCGTCGGCATTCCCGACAGAGGATCAACTCCGCCCGAGGAGTCGAGTAGGAGATTCACATTCGTCTCGCCAAAGCCGTGCGGCAATGACACTGTCCCTTCACGGATATCGGGATCAACATGAGCCCGAGCCCGCACGTGACCAGTGCTGCTGGTGATGCGCACGAACTGGCCGTCGCTCACCGATCGGCTCTGCGCGTCATCGGGATTGATAACCAGGAACGGCTCGTCAGGCACACGCACGCCTTGGGGGGTGTTCCAGTCCGGAATCTTGGTATTGACGTGATTCTTCTGGCGTCGAGCTACCAGCACCAGCCCGCCAGGCTCGCGAGTAGGCAGCTCACTAAGTTGCTCAACCAGTTCCGGTGGTGACACCTGCCAGCGACCGTCCGGCAGAACCCTCTCGCGCACCCATCCATACGACGGTTCGTTAACCGCAATACCCGATGGCGAAGAGCGCAGCTCGTCGAATGAGGCACGAGCGTTCTGGGTGTGGGCCGCAAGGACGTCGTCCTCGGAACAAGAGTCCACGTTGAGCCCGTCCGGCAGAGGATTAAAACCGAGCAGTCGGCCCAGTTCGCCAAAGA
>JAOBWI010000064.1 GCA_025463285.1 Acidimicrobiaceae bacterium
ACTGAATCCATTGATCAGACACCCTCGGGGATGCTCTTGCACGGCATTATGTCGAGCATCGCTGAGTTCTACTCGCGTAACCTAGCCGCCGAGGTTATGAAGGGAATGACGCAGAAAGCGCGCTCAGGTGGAACGGTAGGTCGAGCGCCGCTGGGATATCGGAATCAGCGAACCGTCGACTCCGACGGTCGAGAGATGCGCACAGTGGTCCTCGATCACGAACGGGCGCCACTTGTTTCTTTGGCTTTCGATCTTTACGCAACCGGCGACTGGAGTATTTCAGGCCTCGTTGAGCATCTCAATAAGAGGGGTCTTACGACTACCCCTACGCCGAGGATGCCTGCGCGACCAATCACCGAAGGGCACCTGCACAAGGTTCTCATCAACCCTTACTACAAGGGCCAGACCAAGTTTCAGGGAGTTCACTACGACGGACGTCATGAGACGTTGATCGATGAATCAAAGTGGCAGCGTGTTCAAGAAGTTCTTGCCTCACACGTCAACGGCGAACGGGTCCGAAAGCACCCGCACTTCCTGAAGAGCACGGTGTACTGCGGGCAGTGCGGTGAACGCCTAATGGTTTCCCTGTCCACATCCGTGACTGGTATGCAATACCCGTATTTTTATTGTCTGGGACGCCACTCGAAGCGAACAAACTGCACTTTGAGATCTGTGCTGATCTACGAAGTGGAGAAGAAACTTGAAGATCACTACGAACACATGCAACTCGAACCATCATTTCGCGCCAATGTCGAAGCGATGATTCGAGACGAATTCCGAAGCATCCGCGAAAACGTTGAAATCGAACAAGGTGACCTCAAAAGAGAGAAGGAAAAACTCGAGCGCGAACGTCGCAAACTTATGGAGGCGCACTACGCGGGTGCCGTACCAGTTGATCTGCTTGGTCAAGAACAGGACCGCATTGCCAAGGCACTCCAGAAAGTCTCTTCACAACTCGCTGCCACGAATTTGGAGTTTGAGGCGGTTGAGCGAAACCTCCGGTTAGCGCTGGACCTCACGGTCGATTGTGGCGCTGCCTACCGTGACGCTCCCGACGACGTGAAGCGCATGTTCAATCAGGCGTTCTTCGAAAAAGTGCTGGTAATCCAAGAGGACCCGAGCGTCGGCGACATTCGCGTTGAGGCCGAGTTTCGCGAACCGTTCGGTACTTTGCTCGGGAGTGAACTAAAAAGCGTCGAGGCGGCCTTTCAGGGCGCACACGAGGCGAGAAAGTCGAACGAAGCGCCCAGGAAAGGGAGTCGAAAGGCCGCTCCTGGTTTTCACCAGGTCAATAGTTTGAGTAAGACGCTTTTGGTGGGCGCTGGGGGACTCGAACCCTCGACCTCAGCCGTGTGAAGGCTGCGCTCTAACCAACTGAGCTAAGCGCCCGGGGCACTAATGCTACCGGGTAGGACCCTTCGAATGATTTGCTTAGAGTTGTAGCCTTCATCCGTGCCAGATAATGCCGATCCGTCGTCGATGACCCGATCGAAATCGAGAGGTGGACGGCGACAATCGGTCGCACCCCGTGGCGTCGTCTTAGGGCTCGACCGTCTCGAATGGGGCATCAGCCTCTTCGGATCAGGTATTGCTCTGGTGCTGGCACTTGTTACGGCCATCGAGTGGGCTCGAAATCTTCCAACCATCACCACTGTCAAATACATCTCAGGTAAAGCGTGTCCGACTTCCCACCCCAAACACGTGGGAGAGTTCTGTGAGCATATCCTTCGCACCACTCGAAGCGAATGGGAAGTCAAATTCTTTTTCATCCTCATCGTCGCCCTCTGCCTCTTGTTCTTCACTCTGCGCCGTAAGCGCGCGGGCGTTGCTTGCTTTGCGGTCTTCTTGGGACTAGGCCTAGGACTCGGTTCGGGCGTCGTGTTTCTCTTTCTCGGCGTGTGGCTCATCATCCGCGCGTATCGACTTCAGAAATACGGCGTCGCGGGAATGCTGAGTTCGAATCGGGTGGCTAAGGAAGTGGGCGACGCGAAGCGACAAGGCCGATCGCCCAATATTACGTCTGCATCCGAGGAGGCGTTGATCAAACCAGTGACACCCCCGTCCGCCTCCAAGCGATACACCCCGAAGAAGCCCCCTCGTAAACGTCGTTAGGTCATGACCAAACTGGGGATGGACTATCCAACGAAGTGGGGTCGTGGGTACGGCGCGACCCTGGTGCGTCGCGCACTGCACGCCTTCCTCATTCCCTACTCGCGCTATCTTTCGACCATCGAAGTTCGCGGTGGCGAGCACCTTGACGGAGAACGGCCTTACATCTTCGTTGCCAACCACGCCAGCCACGTCGACACCATCTTGTTGCTCTCGGCGATACCTCCGAAAGAGCGCTACCGCACCGTGGTCGCTGCGGCGGTCGACAGTTTCTTTATGGACCACCGCAACGCCTTCAAAACGGTCATCCTTTTCAACGCCATTCCCGTTGATCGCTTGAAGGTCAATCGCCGCAGCGCGCAACTAGCGCTCGAACTAGTTGAAGACGGTTGGAATCTCGTTATCTATCCCGAAGGTGGACGCACTCCGGACGGGACGCTTCAAGAGTTCAAGGGCGGTGCTGCGTATTTAGCCGAGCGCTCTAAGGCTACGGTCATTCCCACCTACATACACGAGTCGGGTTGGCTGAAGGCGAAGAAGTACGCCAAGGCTCCTCTCTTCGTGGAGGCCCCGAACGAGAGTCGTCACCATGTCATCATCGCTTTCGGAGAGCCACTGCGTTGTGACGACGGTGAGAACATGCGCCACTTTGGAGTTCGCATCGAACGAGCCGTCGTCGAACTGGGTCGCGAGGTCAGCGGCGATCCGACGTACGGGGCGCGTGACGACGTTTAAGTAAGCGTCGCGACGCGCTCGTCGTAGAGCCGATCAGCGACCGTGGCTAGAGGTTCGAGCTCCTCACCAAGAACGGTGGTGAGAATCTGGTCGGCGAACCACGGATTCATAGCCAGCAACGGACCGTGGGCGTAGCTCGCCCAGATGGTGGCCGTACGAAAACCGTCAACGACACCGTCGTTGCCCACCCCGCGCTCCACGGCGCCCAGCGGCACCAGTGACTCCCCCAACGTGGTGACTCCCCCATGATTCTCAAATCCCACGAGGGGTCGGCCGTCAACTCGTACGACGAGCTCTCCGACGCTTCTTCGCAGTCCGCGACTGGTGCGAGCGTCTACCAGGCCGAGGCCTTCATACTCGTCGTCACCTTCGACCGCGAAAGTCGTGCCCAGCAACTGCAAACCGGCGCATACCGCGAAGACGTAACTCCCGTCACCAACGCGTGAAGCGAACGATGATCGTCCCAGCAAGTCGGCTCCAAGGCGCTGCGGGCCATCCTCTCCTCCACCCAAGAGGTAGAGCGACGCCGCGGGCATCTGGTCGTTGATGCCGACGGTTTCTAGCTCCACGGCGATGCCGCGGCGCCGTACGCGTTCCGCCAACACCAGACCATTACCTCCGTCTCCGTAGGTGCCCAACAACTCGGGGTAGACCAGCGCGATCTTCAACACGGAACTGACCACTCTCGCCACTCCTGAAAGGCCGTGTAGTTCGCCACCAGGTTGACGACCCCGCTCGATGACGGCAACGGTGACTCGTCGTCTACGACCACGTAGGCCACGCGAGCGTAGTCGAGCCGCACGGCCAAGTCGAGTCGACGATCGCCGAAGCAGTAGACGCGATGTCCCCGTAGAACTTCGAAGGGCACGTCGTACAGCCACGAGGGATCGTGGCCGTCGGCCAGCCGCGCGTTGATCGATATCCAGACGTCGTCATCGTTTGTTGTCAGCGTGGCCAACATGGCCGTAAAGCCGGCCGGGTTTTTGGCCAGCAGCAGTCGCAGGTGATGTCCGCGCCAGAGAACTTCGCTGAAGCGACCGGCCACGGTAGTGAGTGCGCTGATCGTGGCGAGCGCGTCTGGTACAGCGACGTCCAGGCAGCACAACGCCGTCAGCGCCATGACGGCGTCTACTTCGTTGAACTCCCCCGGCAGACCCAGGTGAAGTTCATAGGACTGACCTCCGAGGGTCAGCTGCTCACGGAGCGTTGAGGTCAGCACGTCAGGTTTCTTGAATCCGCACTCACTCCACCACGAGTCGACGGTGAAGTGCAACGGCTGCGTACAGTGCGGACACGACATCGCGTCCGTGGTCCAGGGGGTGGGCACGTCGCACCACTCGACCTCGCGGGCGAGCTCGGCCGCGTAGACGACGAGTGGATCGTTGGCGTTAGCGACGTACGTGGTCTCGCGTTCGCTCGCCACCACGTCGCGCCAACGTTCGGCGATGCGACGGACTTCGTTCGCTCGATCCAGTTGATCGCGCGAGAGATTGAGCAACGTGACCACCCGAGGCTTGGTGGCGCGCGTGACCTCACCCAGCCACGCCTCATCCACCTCCAGTACCACCGAAGAACTCCTTGACTCGGCCAGGGCCGCGACGTGGCCCTCGGGCATGTTGGAGCCGGTCGCGTTGGTGGTCACCCCCCCGCCCCAACCCGCGGCGATCATCGCCGTGGTCGTCGTCTTTCCGTTCGTGCCGCTGACGAGGACGACGACGCGCCCTCGGGCCAGTTCTTTCAGAAGATCCGGGGCGATCGCCAGCCCCACGCGGCCCCCGATCACCGTCCCAGAACCTAGCGACAGGAGCCGGGACAAGCGATTTACCGCGCGAACGGCCCCCGTCGCGACGCTGTGGCGAAGGGAAGGTCGTAGCATCGCTCAACGCTAACAACCCGGAAAAGACAGAAGGACCAGCCGGGGGGTGGCTGGTCCTTCTGCAAAACCTTTCGATTACTCAAGGGGGGGTTTGAGTAAAGCAGGCTGAAACCAGTATGCCGGAACCAGATGTATCTTGCAAGCGAATACTTGAGATACTCACCATCTATATAGTAGATGCATGGAGATTCGTCAGTTAGAAGCCCTGGTGGGCATCGCCGAGAACGGAACGTTCTCGAGCGCCGCCGAAGCCTTGGGCACGGTGCAGTCCAACATCTCGAGTCGCGTGGCCCGCCTCGAGGCGGAACTCGGAACCGAACTCGTGAATCGCTCGACCGGCACACTGACTGAGTCGGGCGCCATCGTGGTGGAGCGAGCCCGACGAATTCTCATAGAACTCCGAGCGATCGCCTCGGATGTCTCTGAGCTGAACGCCGATATTCGCGGACAGGTGACCCTGGGCATGATCGGCACGGCCGGGCGATGGATCGTGCCCCTGCTCCTTGAAACCCTGCGCGAGAGGTACGCCAATATCAACCTGCGCATCAGCGAGGGAACGAACTCCGCGCTGGAGCCACGCCTCATCAACGGCCAACTCGACTTAGCCGTTTTGGCCTGGCCCGTTATGGCTGAAGAGTTGGCTGACGTCGATCTCTTTACCGAGGATCTGGTGGTCATCGCCTCGCGTAGGCACGAACTGGCGCAGTATCAAGGTCCCCTGCCCTTCTCGGTACTCGCCACCCACGAGATTCTTCTTCCCATGCGCGGCACGCCTATTCGACGAGAGATCGACGAGGCGGCTCGCGCGGCTGGTATCGAACTCGAGCCCCTGATCGAACTCGATGGTCTACGCACCATCGCCTCGATGACCTTTGACGGACACGGCCCCTCGATCCTCCCGGCGACCATGCTCTCGCCTCACCTGCGAGCCCACTTCGTGGCTCTTCCAATCGAGAACATCGCCAAACGTCGCGTCGTCCTGGCTAGTCGTCGCTTCGGCTTCCCCGCGGCCCCGGTACGAGCCATTCACGCGTTGCTGGTGGACGTGGTCGCGAACGCCACCAACGTCCCCGACGGGGTCTATCTTCCCACTCCCTCAAAGCAGTGATCGATCCCCGTCGCGGTGACACGTGTCACATTTCTCTGTCATAGTCGTGACGTGCCTGAGCACCTAGCGCCGCAAGAGCGAGCGACACTCATCGCTCGGCGCGACCCCGCGTTTAGGCGACTCATCAAAGCGGTAGGTCCTCCCCCGCCGAGACGGAGTGCACCGGTCGCCGATCGCTTCTCGAACCTGGCGCGCTCCATCACGTTTCAGCTCCTGGCCACCAAAGCGGCCGACACGATTCACCAACGGGTCATCGACCTCTGCCAAGGAGACGTCAGCCCGGAGTCTCTCGTGTCGGTCGGACACGCCAATCTACGCAACGTTGGTCTCTCCAACGCGAAAGCGGCGGCCATGCTCGACCTCGCCGCGCGCGTGAGCGATGGACGCGTGCGTCTCGCCCGTCACGGCCGCATGAGTGATGAAGAGGTTCTCGCCGACGTGGTCTCGGTGCGCGGACTGGGGCCCTGGACCGCGCAGATGTATCTGATGCACACGCTGGCCCGACACGACGTCTGGCCCGCGAGCGACCTGGGCGTGCGCCACGGTTGGTCCCTCGTTCACGATCTGGAGGAGATGGTCAGCGTGGCCAATTTGCACGCCGCGGGGAGCCTCTTTGACGGCCTGCGCTCGGACGTGGCTTGGTACTGCTGGGAGGCCGTGCACCTCTTTCGCGCAAAGTAATCTCGCTGTCGTGCCCCTGCTCACACTTGACGACTTCGAACGCGACGCCCTGGATACCCTGATCAACTTCGCCACGATTCCCTCGCTCTCGCCCGAGTTTGATTCGGAGTGGATGGAGCACGGGTACCTCGAGGAGGCGGCCCGACTGCTCGCTGAGTGGGCTCGCTCGCGACAGCTCCAGAGGTTCGACGTAGCCATCCACAACTTGGAAGGTCGCACGCCGATGCTGGTCGTCACCGTTGACTCCACGGCTGGCGAGGGCGGCACCGTGTTGCTCTACGGACACCTCGACAAGCAGCCACCCCTCGGTGAGTGGTCCGAAGGTCTCGACCCCTACGTCCCGGTCGTTCGAGACGATCGCCTCTACGCGCGCGGCGTCTCGGACGACGGTTACGCCATCTTCTCAGCGCTGAGCGCCATCGAAGCCATGGAACGAAACGACATTCCCCACGCTCGATGCGTGGTACTCATCGAAGCCAGCGAAGAGAGTGGGAGTACCGACCTCGAGGCCTACTTAGACGATCTGGCCGACCACCTCGGCCGCGTGGAACTGCTGATCTGTCTTGACTCGGGCGCCTTGACCTATGACCGACTATGGGTGACGACGTCACTGCGGGGCTTGGTGAACGTCGAGGTCACCGTTCGTGTGCTCGAGCAAAGTCAGCACAGCGGATCGGTGAGCGGCGTCGTCCCGTCATCATTTCGGATCCTTCGCGAACTTTTAAATCGCGTTGAAGACTCGACGACGGGAGACGTCTTGGTAAAGGAGATGCACGCCGACATTCCCCATGCGGCGGTGCGCTCCACGCGCGATATCGCCAACGAATTTGGCAACGTGCTGGCCGACGAGATTCCCTCGATGCCCGGCCTCGAGCTCATGGGCACCAACGAAGCGCAGCGCCTTCTTCGCCGAACGTGGTACCCCACACTCTCGGTGATCGGAATGGGCGGTGTACCGCTGCCCGAGATGGCCGGCAACGTGCTGCGCGCATATACGACGGCCGTCCTATCGTTTCGACTCCCCCCCACGGTCGATCCCCAACGCGCCGGCGAAGCCGCGGTGAAACTTCTCGTCGCAGACCCGCCCTCGCACGCGACGGTTCACGCGAGCGTCCGATCAGAAGGCAGCGGATGGGCCGCACCGGAGTTCGCGCCGTGGCTTTCCTCGGCCCTCGAGGAGGCTTCCCTCGAGGCCTTCGGCCGACCCGTCGGCTACACCGGTGAAGGCGGCTCTATTCCCTTCCTGGCGTCACTCTCCCGGCGCCACCCCGGCGTACAGCTCGTCGCCACGGGGGTCGGGGGGCCCCACTCGAACGCCCACAGCATCGATGAGATGCTCGACCTGCCCATGGCGGTTGGCGTCACCAACTGCGTCATTACCGTGTTGAAGGCACACGCCACTAAGTAAGGACGATGGATGACTGATCACGTGGATCTGTGGGTCGACCCCGCGTGCCCTTGGGCCTGGATGACCTCGCGCTGGTTGCTAGAGGCCGGACGCGTTCGAGAGTTTGACGTGACCTTTCACGTCATGAGCTTGGCCGTCCTCAACGAGGGACGCGACCTTCCCGAGAACTACCGAGTGCTCCTCGACAAGGCCTGGGGACCGGTGCGCGTTCTCATTGCCGCCGAGGAGCGTCACGGCAACGAGGTCCTCGAGCCTCTCTACAGCGCCATGGGAACGCGGTACCACGTGAAAGGCGAGAAGGACTTTCACCACGTGATGGCCGACTCACTAAGTGACCTGGGTTTGGAAGCGAACCTCGCCGACGCGGCGACCAGTACGGAGTTCGACGAGGCCCTGCGAGCGAGTCACCACCAAGGTATGGACCCCGTCGGCTACGACGTGGGAACCCCCGTCATTCACGTGGGCGACGTCGCGTTCTTCGGCCCAGTGATCACCCCGGCGCCGAAGGGTGAGGCGGCCGGACTTCTCTTTGACGGCGTCATGCTGGTCGCCAACACGCCGGGATTTTACGAGCTCAAGCGCACGCGCACGGCTGACCCCGACTTTTCGTAACTCGCCGGGGAGTACGTGACGACAAAGTCATCGAGTAGTTCATCAAGGTCGACGTCGGTCGGCCATGGCCTTCTTAAGGCGAGTGCCTCGAAATACCAAGAGTGTGGGTGCACCGAAATACCAGGCAACCGACAGCGCGGCGCAGCCGCGCGACGCAGCTGCGCGGAGCATCCGGTAGAAATGCACGATGACAACTCCTCGAATACTCGCCACTTCGGGCGGCGTAGTGGCCGGACCGGTCCAGATGTCGTGGCGCCTCGGCGACATGGTCCTGGACGCTCTCGCCCGCACCAAAAGAGATCGCCCGCGAGTCTGTCTCGTGGAAACCGCCAGTGGCGACGACGCCCGCTACTACGCGATGCTCTACGAGGCGTTCAACGTAGCGGGCTGTGACGTCACCCAGTTAAAGCTGTTTACGCAGCCCTCGGCGGACCCGACTGAACGCCTCGGCGGGAGCGACCTCGTATGGGTCGGCGGGGGGTCGGTCGCGAATCTTCTCGCCCTTTGGCGACTTCACGGCGTCGACGAGGCGATGCGCGTCGCTTGGGAAAGTGGGGTGATTTTGGCGGGAGTGTCGGCGGGCAGTCTCTGCTGGCACCTCGGTGGGACCACCGACTCCTTCGGCCCGACCCTTCGTCCCGTCACCAACGGCCTCGGTTTTCTGCCCTACGCCAATGGCGTGCACTACGACTCGGAGGCCCAACGCCGACCCCTACTGCATCGACTGATGAAAGACGGTACGCTCCCGCCCCTGGCCTACGCCACCGACGATCGCGTGGGCATCTGGTATGAAGGCGTGGAAGCAACGACGGTGGTCGCCGACGTGTCCGTGGATCCGAGCGATGGACCGGCCGCCTATCGCGTGGAACTCGTTAACGGCAACGTCGTCGAGACTCGCGTGGGCGTGGGCGGGCATCTCAACTAACTGGGCTCGGTTCAAGTGAGAGGCATCTCAACGACCGCCTGGCCCGCAGTGGATGGATCGCTCTCTCAGTAATGAGGTTGCGGTAAGGCTGAGCGAACGGCGTCGGCTCGCTCACCGAGCGGGCGGGCCTTCGCCACCACGTCGCTGGCGCCGCAGAGCTCCAACCAGTTGGCCAACATCAAGTACCCGTCTTGGGTCAGCACTGACTCGGGATGAAACTGAACGCCCTCTAGAGCCAGATCGCGGTGCCGTATGCCCATGATGAGACCGTTTGTGCGTCCACTCACCACGAACTCCTCGGGCAGCTCGTCTTCGCTGACCACCAAGGAGTGATAGCGACCAACCGTCAGAGGAGTACTGACGCCGCGAAAGATACCGAGCCCGTCGTGCTCCACCAGGCTGGCCCGACCGTGCAGCAGTTCGGGCGCCGGAAGAACACGTCCACCGTACGCCTCGGCGAGCGCCTGGTGGCCGAGACAGACCCCCAGCAGCGGAACCCCGCTGTCCCCGCAGTGGCGCACAATCGAGAGGCAGTTCCCCGCCGAGACCGGGTAGCCCGGCCCGGGCGAGATCAAAACCCCGTCGACCTCGAGGGCCGTCACGTCCTCGGGCGTCACCTCATCGTTTCGTCGCACGCTCACCTCGGCGCCGAGCTCTCCGAGATACTGCACGAGGTTGTAGACAAACGAGTCGTAGTTATCAACGACCAGTATCGAGAGTGGTTTCGACATTGCCGATAAGCCTACGGCGGAGAATCACTATTCTTTCGCCATGGAACCCCTCGAAGTAGAGCCGTACCTCGCACTGGTCGACGAGGGATTCAATGTCGTGCCGATCGGGCTCACCCTGCAGTTGGACCGCGAAACGCCAGTCTCTCTCTACCAACGATTCCCCGATCGAGCCATCTTTCTTCTGGAGAGCGCCGCGCTGGGCGAAGCCACCGGGCGTTACTCATTTATCGGCCTAGACCGTCGCTGGCGCCTGACGACGCAGGGGCCAAACACCGTCGTCCAGTCCGACGAGACGATCACCAGCGACCTCTCTCCACTCGACGAGCTGCGCGCTCTCATGGCCCAATATCGAACCTACGTCACCACCGAACTTCCGGACTTCGTGGGGGGCGCGGTCGGATTCGTGACCTACGACTACGTGCGCCGCCTCGAGCGCCTGCCCGGTCGACTCACCGATCCCACCTGGCCCGACGTGGACTTCTCCTTTCCCGGGGCCGTTCTCATCTGCGACCACCTGCGCCACTCGACCACCGTGGTGGTCCTCGCGCTCGTCGAGGGTGATCCCCTCGCGATATATCACGACACTCGACGTCGTCTCGATGATCTGGTGACCACGCTCTTGAGCGCACCGCCGCCCGCAGACGCCGCCATCGAACGTCTCGTCGCCACCGCGCCCCAAGAGCGCAAGGCCGTCGATATCCGCGCCGTGGCACGAGATCTGTCCAACTTCAACCAAGATCAGTACTCGCGCATAGTCGAGCGCGCCAAGGAGTACATCGTGGCCGGTGATGTCTTCCAGGTCGTTCCCAGTCAGCAGTTCCAGCGCAAGAGTGACGTCGATCCCCTCACCCTCTACCGGGTGTTGCGCGCGCTGAATCCCTCCCCGTACATGTACCTGCTGGACTCGCGCGAGCACCAGATCGTCGGCGCGTCCCCGGAGATGCTCATGCGCGTGCACGACGGCGTCGTGAGTACGCGACCGATCGCCGGCACGCGGCCACGCGGAGCGAGCGACGAAGAAGATCGCGCGCTCGAGGCCGAAATTCTCGTCGACGAAAAGGAGATTGCCGAGCACGTCATGTTGGTCGACCTCGGCCGCAACGACGTCGGACGGGTGGCGGCCCCGGGAACGGTGAAAGTGGAGCGTCTGGCCCACGTCGAACGGTTCTCTCACCTCATGCACCTGGTGAGTCACGTGGACGGCCAACTTCGAGACGGCCTGGACGCCTTTGACGCGTTTAACGCCCTCTTTCCAGCCGGCACGCTCACCGGCGCGCCCAAGGTACGAGCCATGGAACTCATTGATGAGTTTGAGCCCGTCTACCGCGGCCCCTACGGCGGCGCCGTGGGCTATTTTTCGCTGTCGGGAAACGCCGACTTTGCCATCACTATTCGCACGGTGTCACTGCGTGACGGGGTGGCCACAGTGCAGGCCGGCGGGGGCGTCGTGGCCGATAGTAGAGGTGACTTTGAGTATCAAGAAACCATTAACAAAGCCTCCGCCCCCCTCTTAGCGTTAGAGATCGCAGACGCCTGAGATATCACTGGTCTCGCTACGCTAGGCGTGCCTTACAGTTCGCGAACGAGAGACGATGGATGCGTGTACTCTGCAGCGACCACCGCCCGATGTCGATAATTTCGTGACGTTCCTCTAGGGCGTCCAACAAGTCGGAGGTCTCATGGAACACGCGCCCTCGCAGCAACGCATCAGTCGAATTCTCCACTGGATTGGCGACGTCACCGCGCGAGCCAGCGCCACGGTGTTGACCACCATCGTCGTCGTGGTCTACGCCGTCGTGCTAGGCGCGAAAGGGTTCCCGGGTCGATGGCAGACGGGGTTCTCCACCGCCGCTGAGGCCGTGACGTTGATCATGCTGTTCGTGATCCAGCACACGCAAAGCCGTCAACAGCTGGTGACGCAACTCAAACTCGACGAGCTCATTCGCACGTCACCGCACGCGGACGACCTGTTGGTACACCTCGAAGTTGCCTCCGACGCGGAGCTCATCGAACGAGAGCAGAGTCAGCTGGCCCACCACGAAGCGCTACGCGACACCGAGGGTGACGACGCGACGTAACGGATCCTCCGTGGCGGGAAGACGGTACTCCGGGCCGTCAGCCCTCGCTGCGAGGGTCTTTTGGAACGTCGAGGGCGTCAGGGGAGATTCTCCCGTCGACGACCATGGTGGCCACCTCTGTCAGTCCGTCGTTGTGATTGCGCGCGTGCGTGCGTAATCGTCCAAACGCCTCGTCCATGTCACAGTTCATCGCTTGGCGGATCATGCCTTTTGCCTGTTCGATAATGATGCGGCTGTTGAGTGCGTTGTTCAACTGGTCATTCAGCGTGGTGGCGTTCAGCGAAGACTGGTGTTGAAGTATCGCAATGGTGGCCACGTCAGCGAATCCCTGCGCGACGGCGACGTCCTCGGCCTCCAGGATCCCCCGGTGGGTCCGAAAAAGATTGAAGGCCCCGATGGTCCTTCCCCGCAGGCGCATGGGTACACTGTGCACCGACTGAAAGCCTTGGGCCAGCGCCCGTGGCGAGAATCGAGGCCAGCGCCCGTCGTCTTCGCTCAGAGCCTGATTCACAACGGCCACACCCCCGCGATAACAATCCACGCACGGGCCTTCGTCGGCTTGTATCTGAAAGAGCTCTAGTACCTTCGTCGACTCGCTCGACGAGGCCACGAACTGGAGTTCGCCACCCGGCGACGCCAGCAACACTCCCGAAGCGTCAACGTCAATGGTCGTCACGCATCGATCGCTCAGGACGGTGAGCACGTCAATGACGTCGTAGTCGTCGACGAGATTGTCGGCCAATTCAACGAGTGTCCTAATCAAAAGCGACTCTCTAGCCATCGTTCAACCTGTTCTAAACGCGAAACTGACGGGCGACGCCACTGGCTGAGGAACGGCCAACACAGCGAATACTAATGCGATCACGCGACACCGTCGGGATTCTCGACCCACTCCATCCCCCGGGGGTCAAGGCGAATTCTGCGAGTTACGACGTGCTCGGCCAGGATCGAGAGTTCCGTATCGGTAGAAAAGGCGTGCACTCGAAGCGCGACGAGGGCGTCTTTGACTGGCATGGATCCTTGGACGGCGAGCATTCCGGCGGCTTCATGCACGCGAAAGTCCAACTGGGCCCCGTGGTGAAACTCGGCGAGCAGTTCGTCAGACGAGGCCCCCGCTTGCATCGACAACACCGATCGTGCCACGACCGAAGCCATGAGAAACCCGTCGCTCGCCTGGTTCGCCCGCAGAGGTCCGGAACTGAGACGAAACAAACTCAGGGCGCCAAATCGAATCGCTCCCAAACGCACCGGGAATGAGAAAACTGCTCTTGCACCGAGTTGGAGGGCTTCGGGTGTGTAGAGCGGCCAACGATGGCGCAGGGAGTCAAGGTCCGCTTCCACTACCGACACGCCCATTCGAATGGTGTCCATGGCCGGGCCTTCATTGACGGTGATTTCTAAGTCGCAAAGAGACTGCGCAACGCTCTCGCCGGCACAGAGGCTCGTCATTTCCACGTCGGACGACGTCAATGAGATACTGGCTCCATCGAGCTCCATGATCTCCGCCGCCGCGCGACAGAGTGAAAGACCGGGAGAATCATCACGGCCGTAGTGTTCCATCAAAGAGAAGATGTCGGCTAGTCGATTAGTGACCATTCACGCACGCTCCTCGAAACCCGTGGACGCTGAACAGGCTCTGGATTTAGCGTGCGGTCACCGCAGTGGGACCTTGCTCGGAGCCTACTTCTCTTTCTCTTCGTTTCACAGACATACCTTCCATGTCGAGGAGATGATGGGGTACGTGAGGTGATCGCTGCTTTGGCCAGGCTCCTCGAGACGATTAAGGTCTCATCGTTAGGGTCGGTGCAGGCGCCTAGAGAGCGAGTGATCGTCGGCGTGGAAGCAACAGTGGAGGTACCCGTGGATATTGCAGTGGCACAAGTCGGCGCGCCGCTCTCGCCCACGCCCCCGGTGCGCGCGTAAAGCCGTAGATGATGAATCGTCGAGAGATTTTCGCGTCACGCGCAGCTCCCAATGACTTCTCACGACGACTGTTCGCTCCGTTACCCGCGCGCTACGACCTCCTCGCCGGACTCCTCTCCTTCGGTCAAGATCGGCGGTGGCGACGAGCGATGGTGCGCCACGTTACCGATTCGAAACCCCAGTTGATCCTGGACGTGGCGTGTGGACCGGCGGGCGTCACCCGAGCATTGGCAAAACGCTCGTCCGCCTCCATCATCGGTATCGATCTGAGCGAAGAGATGATTCGCCAGGGCCAGGTCAATGTCGATCGCGCGGGCCTCGGTGAGCGGGTAGCTCTGGTTCTGGCGCGGGGGGAGCAACTACCCTTCGCCGACGGAACGTTCGACGCTCTGACATTCACCTACCTGCTGAGATACGTAGAGGATCCCCAGGCCACGCTCGTCGAAATGGCCCGCGTCGTGAAACCCGGCGGCGCGATTGCCAGCCTCGAGTTTGCGGTCCCCTCGAGTCCACCGGCCCACGTAGCGTGGTGGTTGTACACGCGCGCCGTCTTGCCCGTCGCGGGATATCTCTTGGGAGGCAAGGGGTGGTGGGACGTCGGGCGATTCTTGGGCCCGAGTATTTCCGCGCACTACAAGACCTACCCGATTGAGTGGACCGTCGACGCGTGGCGCCACGCCGGACTCAACCACGTGGAGTACCGATGCATGAGTTGGGGTGGTGGCCTCGTTATGTGGGGGTATCACGACTCGTGACGATGTTTAAGTCCACGTCGAAAAAACCCGCCCACGCGCCAGCCTTTTACGCTCAGCCGAAGTATCTCAAAGGATCGGTCGCGCGTGACTGGTGGACGCTCCTTCATCCGCCCTACACGATGTTGCACCTCTCCTTTGTCGTGATCGGGGCGTGCCTGGTCGGTCCGGTGAACGGCGTGCGTCTCGGTATCACGGTGCTCGCGTTCTTTTTGGCCGTCGGAGTAGGTGCCCACGCCCTCGACGAGCTTCACGGTCGACCGCTCTGCACCTCGGTCCCGTCTCGACACCTCACGGAGGCGGCTGTTCTAGGACTGGGTGGGGCCGTCGTCCTGGGCGTCGTCGGCGTCATCCAGGTCAGCGCCTATCTGCTGGTTTTTATGGTGGCCGGCGTGGGTGTCGCCCTGGCGTACAACCTGGAGCTCTTTCGCGGTCGGCTCCACTCTGACGCCGTCTTCGCTCTCAGCTGGGGGGCCTTTCCACTTCTCACGTCGTACTTCGCTCAGCACGCCAATCTCAGCGTTCCCTCGTTGTTCGCGGGCCTCTTCGCCGCGCTGATCTCAAAGACCCAACGCCAACTCTCCACTCCCGCCCGTGACCTTCGACGGCGCACGAGCTCCGTCGAAGGACGACAGGTCTTCACCGATGGATCCATCACGCCCATCACCGATCGAACCATGCTCGCGCCCTTGGAGCGCGCCCTGCGATCTCTTTGTTGGGCGAGCGTGACTCTGGCGCTGGCGCTGCTGTACCTTCGCTTCAGCCCTCACGTCTAAGCGACAGTCCTGTCTCCCCCTCCTCCACGCGTTCTGGCTATGGTCGGAGCAGTCGAGAAAAGGAGACATCATGCTTAGTGGGTTCAAGAACTTTCTCCTCCGAGGGGACCTCATCATCATCGCCGTAGGCCTCGTGGTGGCCCTGGCCTTCAGCACCTTGATCGCCGCGTTCACCGACAACGTGATTACGCCTCTCATTAACGGCGTCGCGGGCACGTCCCCGTCGTCGCCCGGTTTGGGATGGACCATCCACGGACAGTTCGTCAACCTGGGCGCGTTCATCTCCGCCATTGTTTACTTCGTCATCTTCATGGCGGTCGTCTATCTCATCCTGGTCGTGCCCTACCGCTCCTACATGGCGAAGCAGGGAACCACCGTCTTCGCCGCACCGACTCCCCCGGCGCCGACCAAGACGTGCCCCGAGTGCCTATCGAGCGACCTACCCGCCGCGGCCACGAAGTGTCTTCACTGCGCCAGCGTCGTCGCCTAGCCAGTCGACTCCGCCGGCCTCGGTAGCATGGCCTCAGCGCTATCGAGCGCGGTCAGCCCGTTTCGGGAGGGCGCGTGATTCCTATTCTCACTACCCAGGCGATGCGTGAAGCCGACGCTGCGGCGGCGGCGCTCCGTGGAAGCGACGCCTTGGTGGCCGCGGCGGGCACCGCCGTTGCTCTGCACGCGCAGAGGATGCTGCGCCACTGTTACGGTCGACGAGTGGGCGTGGTGGTGGGTCCCGGATTAAACGGAGCCGACGGACGGGTCGCTGCTGCGTGGCTGCGAGGTCGCGGTGCACTGGTGGAGGTCATTCAGTGGGATCGGGCGCCCGCACTTCTCGACGGGTACGAGCTCGTCATTGACGCGGCCTTCGGTCTTGGGTGCTCACGGCCCTACACCGCACCGCGCGTGTCACCGGGAACGTTGGTTCTGGCGGTCGATCTCCCCTCGGGCGTGGACTCTGACTCGGGAGCGTTGCTCGGCTCGCCCCTCGCGGCGGACGTCACCGTCGCTCTCGGTGCCTATAAGCCGGCACACTTCACCGGACCGGCCGCTGATCTGTGCGGAGGACTCCACTTCGCCGGACTCGGGATCGTGCGCGTCGTCGAGGACGCACTCGTCACCGACGAGGACCTAGCTCTGTTGGTGAACTCAGCTCCCGACGACCACAAGTGGAACCACGCCGTCCAGGCCTTGGTCGGCTCAAGCCTGATGCCAGGGGCGGCGGAGCTCGTGTTACGCGGCGCGCTCGCGGGCGGAGCCTCGATGATTCGCTTCGAGAGCCGAGGTTACGTCGCCTCATCGGTGGAACTTCCACCGGAGGCCGTGCACTCGGTGGATCCTCGCATCGACCCACGCTGTCGTGCGGTGGTCGCGGGACCCGGCCTGGGGCCCGACGCGGCTTCGTGGTTGCGCGAGCGTCTAGTCGACTGCCCGTGTCCCGTGGTGCTCGACGCCGACGGACTCGATCGCTCGTTGATCGATGACCTCTCCCCCCGCAATGGCTCGTGGGTCCTCACTCCTCACGAGGGAGAGTTCGCTCGATTGACGAAGACGCCTCACGGTCCCGATCGCTTCAGGGCGGTACGAGAACTCGCGCGCGACACCGGCTGCGTGGTGCTGCTAAAGGGCCCAAGGACCGTGATCGCCAGTCCCTCGGGCACCCTTCGCGTGGTGACGTCCGGTACCTCGGCCCTGGCCACCGCCGGAAGCGGCGACGTCCTCTCAGGTCTTCTCGCTGCGACCATCGCTCGGGGCCACGATCCCTTGGAAGCGGCGGCCCTCGCCGCGCACCTCCATGGTCGAGCGGGCAGTCACTTGAGCCCGTACTCCTCAGCCTCCGACGTCGTCAATGAAGTGCGCCGACTGATTCGCGCCGCAATTTAGATGACCGGCGAGAGGCCACCGTCGATACTGATACCAGCGCCCGTGAGGTAGCTCGCGCGTGCGGAGAGCAGGAATGCCGCAACGTCCGCGAACTCCTCCGCTCTGCCCAATCGTCCCAGCGGAATCTTCGAGGTACGGGCCATGTTCGCGTAGAACTCCGCGAGGTCCAGATTCGCTTCACGCGCGCGACGAACCCACTGACCCGACTCGATCAAACCAATCAGTACAGCGTTCACGCGGATGCCTCGGGGAGCGACTTCGTTAGCCAGTGCCTTGGTTAGCGCTAGGCCGGCCGCACGTGAGGCCGCGGTGGGCGTCGAACTACTCCCCGGAGTGCGAGCCATGATCGCCAACACGTTGAGAATCGATCCGTGCGTAACTTCGAGCGCGTCCAGTACCCGTCGTGAGACGTGCAGCGCGGCGATGACCTTGAGTTCAAAGTCCTCGCGCCACGTATCGTCACTCGACGCCGCGATCGAGGTGGCGGCGCTTTTGCCAGCGTTGTTCACCGCACCGTCAAGGCGTCCGAAGCGCGTCATCGTGGCGTCGATAAATGCGTCGAGTTCACTCGCCACCGTCACGTCCGCGCGAAAGCAGAGGGCCGCGGGACCGAGAAGTTCCTGCGCACGGCTCAGACGCTCGTCGTCGCGCCCGCAGAGCGCAACGTGAGCACCCTCGTCAAGAAGTGTCTGGGCCAGTCTCAACCCCAGGCCGTCTGTGCCGCCGGTGATAAGAAAGACGCGATCGTCAAGTTCTAAATTCACGCGAATCCTCTCCCGGGAGGGTCCGAATTGGACATGGGAGTCCTATTGGAGGTAGTTCTCAACCACGCCCTCCGCGCGAACGGTGGCGTCATCGGGATTAAGTCCCGCCGTCCGGCGAGCGCGGCGCTGGCGTAGTAGGTCGTATGCCTGGTCGAGTTGAACCTCGACCGCTCGCAGTCGCGCCAGATTCTCTTCGCTCAGCGGTTCGCCCTGGTGCGACTCCTCAAGGTCCTGTTCTTCTGCTGAGAGCTTCTCAATCCGTTGCAGTATCGTTTCGTCGTCCATAATCCGACCTTTCCACGTTCGCATGGTGACGGCCCCAGATTAGGCCCGACCTTATTTTCCTCGCTCACCCTTGTTCCACCAAATCAAGGTCCGTGTCTAGGGTCGGCCGATCATCCTGTGTCAGTTCTCTTCAATCGTTGGCCCCGACGACGGGCGCCCTTCATCGGCTCCCACAGGGCCTCCTCGACATTCTCGGTCGGCGAGTGATTCCGAGCCTTAATGGTTCACATCTGCCCGTCTTCGCGTATGACTTGGCGACGAACACGTGGCCGATTTCGGGGTAGCTGAAAGCGACCGCAAGACCCGTGACGAACGTCACGCTTATGCGCAACGGTGCCACCGGACCGTGCGGCGACGCCGACTCGGGTCGAATGGATTTCACGTCGCCCCGCCATCGTCTCCACTACTCCCTAACGACACGAATTGAAGGGAGAGGTGTTAGATGCCGGTGTGCTCCGCCCGTACGGGGTCGGGGTCGGGTACGTGAGGCATAAGCGCGTTGGGCGGCACGACGCCTAGGCGACCGGCCTCAAAATCTTCGAGCGCTTGGACAATTTCCGAGCGGGTGTTCATGACGAAGGGCCCATAGTGTTCCACGTGTTCGCCGATAGGTTTCCCACCGAGAACCAAGCACTCAAGGTGGGCCGTGCGAGAGTCTTGTCGCTCATCGGCCCCGACTCGTAGCCAGTCCCCAGGTCCAAAGGCCACGAGCTGGCCCGTCTGGACGGGTCGATGTTCACTGCCCACGTAACCCGTTCCCGCCAAGACGTACAAGAGCGCGTTAAAGGTTGGATCCCAGGCGAGGTCGAGTTGTGCGCCAGGCGACACGGAGACGTGCGTCATGGCCATCGGCGTGTGCGTGGACCCGGGGCCGCGATGGCCCGAAATATTCCCCGCGATGATGCGAACGAGGGACTCGCCGTTAGCGGGAGAGACGAACACCACATCGTTGGCTCCAAGACCTTGATACGCGGGTGGAATCATCTTCTCTTTGGCGGGCAGATTGACCCACAACTGGATACCGTGAAACAGTCCCCCCGTGACCACGAGTTCTTCCGGCGGCGTCTCAATGTGCAAGATGCCCTTGCCCGCCGTCATCCATTGGGTAGCGCCGTTTTCGATGAGTCCGCCGCCGCCTTGAGAGTCTTGGTGCTGAAACCTGCCGTCGATCATGTACGTCACCGTCTCAAATCCTCGGTGGGGGTGCCACGGCGTTCCTTTTGGCTCGCCCGCCGCGTAGTTCACTTCGCCCATCTGGTCCATGTGGACGAAGGGGTCGAGATCTTTCATGGAGAGTCCTGCGAAAGCGCGTCGCACGGGAAAACCCTCGCCTTCGAGGCCGCCTGGCGCGGTGGTCACTGACTTCACCGGACGTTCGGCGCTGGTGGCAGAATTGACTGTCGCCAAGTGAGCTAGTTCCGTCCACTTCTCAGGAGTAACCGCCGGCATCGCAACCTCACTTCACTCGGTACGCCGAGAATTACGTTAGTCGCGGAATCTCGAATGTGCCCGCGTGGCTGAAGGTGCAGAGGGCCTTTTCGCCCTAACGCTCTGCTGTGTGGTGAGCGTCTGGCGCGTTCACGCCCTGATTATTTTATTAACGCGATGTGGTTCCAAAGGCAGCCGGCATCTCTCAGTCACCGGCAACCTCGTCGCGACCTGCCTGCGCGCGACGACGCATCGTTGGCAAGGGTCGACCCGTCGCGAACCTCAGTTGTTCTGCCCTCCTTCGGCCACTCCTCACTCGCGGCTCGGCGTTATCTTCAGTCCCATCTGAGGTGATGTCGGACTCGCGCCAAGCGGCTCAGCGTCTCGGTTTCTACGATCCCTGCTAAAGTCTTCTATGTAGCGACCAGTCCAGAACCATACAGGTCTGAGATTCCACATCGGGCGCACGATTGGGGGTTGATCCAATGGAAAAACTTATGATCATCTCGTCGGACGGTCACGTCGCTCCGAAAATGCGGACCTATCGGGAGTACATGGATCCCGACATGCGACCGGAGTTCGACGACTTCTGCGATATCCATGACAAGGAGACAACCGGGATCCCCAGCGGAGGGCGTTCGCTGAAAAAGTTCGTCGATGAAGACCTCGCCGAAGAGTGGGATCGTACGCAAGGTGATACGGGCCGAATGAATGGACTGTGGGATGCCGACCGACGCCTCGAGGTTCTCGAGGGCGAGGGTGTCTGTGCCGAAGTGCTGATACCGGACTTCGGACTCCCCTTCCAACTACACGGGCCGGCGGTGCTTCGCGAGTTGCGCATCCCAGGACCATCGCCTGCGCAAATTCAAGCGGGTGATCGGGCTTTCAACCGCTGGCTGGCTGATTTCGTTTCGACCACTCCCGAACGCTACGCGGGCATGGCCAACATTCAATTCGAGCCAGTCGATGCCGCTGTCGAGGAGATCAAGCACGCCAAGGAGATGGGGTTAAAGGGAGTGATGATCCCGACGTTTGACGCGGAACGGCCGCTGTTTAACCCGGAGTTTGATCCAATCTGGAGCGCGCTCGAGGACACCGATTTGCCTCTGTGTAGCCACGCGGCGATATCGCTCACTTCGAACTTCGGATTTAATTACGCCGGGGTGCCGCACCCGGGTTGTGCCGGACCGCTGAGCCGAGCGATCATGATCGCCTTCTGCCAGAGCGTCTTTGATCACCTGGTGTGGGGCGGAGTCTTTGAACGCCACCCACGTCTTCGCGTCGTGCTCACGGAAGAGGGTTCTGGATGGATCCCCGGAAAGCTGGCGCAGATGGACTACACGTACACGGGCAGTTATATGCGCCAGGATATAAAATCAGTCATAAAGCACTCGCCATCGGAATATTTTCAACGTCAGTGCTGGATCGGTTCGTCCCTGTTGGCCACCTCCGAGGTGGAGGCTCGCTATGCAATTGGGGTCGACAAGATGATGGTCGGGACCGACTACCCGCACTTTGAAGGCTCTTGGAATGGCGGGAACATCGACTACCTCCAAGCAACCTTCGGCCCGGCGCACGTCCCCGTTGAAGAGGCGCGGATGATGCTGGGCGAAACCATTGCCAAGGTCTACGACTTTGACGTCGAAAAGTTACGGCCCATCGCCGAGCGCATAGGACCTGCCCCCGAAAGAATTTTGACTCCTCCCACGGAAGATAAGTTCCCACGCGGCGACGTACATAAGCCTCTCGGCGGATTCACCATTTAACTTCAATCCGGCGTGAAAACGCTGCATTCAAGTCGGCATACGCGAGAAGGTCTACCCCGTTAGGTAGGAGCGGAGTCTGCGCCACGGCTTCACTCCAAATGAGCATCTCTCCGCACACTCCCAGACCCGTCGGTAACGTTCAGAACGTCTACACCGTGGCCCCACGCGCTCCGTGGTCTTCTCGGCGGGCTTGACGTGGACTCCCTTAGGGGATCGACGGTCCCTCTCGCACACTCGTCGAAGGGACCAGCGTCGACGACCCGACGGGCCTCGTACGAGTTCGAACAAGGAAACTCCCGGAGGTTCAAGATCGACAGGAGCCCGAGCTTATGACGCAATTGATTCGAAACGACTACCCTACAAGAATGTCTTGGGACTCTCGCACTGATACCGATTACCGGGTGACGTGGGGCTGGGCTCGGCGCCTCGCGACCGACGAGCCAGAGCCTCTCGGCTTCGTGCTCGGCACTTCGTACGACACGTCCAACCAAAGCGCTGTGGCGCTCCGCCCTGAGGCCCGACGTTGTCTCGCTGCGGTACGGGACCTTGCCGCTACTCATCTGTAATGGCGGCCGCGGACGCGATGTTTGATTTGACCGGGAAAGTTGCCGTCGTCACGGGCGGCAGCCGGGGCCTAGGGAGGGCGATGGCCATGGCCTTCGCCCAGCGGGGCGCAGACGTGGTCATCGCCAGCCGCAAGCTCGAAGCGTGCCAGGCGCTCGCCGTCGAGATCGCCGAGTCCACCGGCCGTCAGGCTCTGGGTGTGGCCTTTCACGCCGGACACTGGGCCGACGCCGACCGGCTTGTTGACCTTGTCTACGGCGCGTTCGGTCAGGTCGATATTCTGGTGAACAACGCCGGGATGTCACCGCTCTACCCCTCTCTTGTCGAAGTCAGCGAAGAGTTGTTCGACAAGGTGGTGGCCGTCAACTTCAAGGGTGCGTTTCGGCTGTCCGTACTCGTCGGCGAGCGCATGGCCGCAGGCGACGGCGGGTCGATCATCAACGTGAGCAGTATCAGTGCGGTGGTACCCGCGGCCAATGAGTTGGTCTACTCCGGAGCTAAAGCCGCTCTCAACGCCATGACCATCGGATTGGCCCAGGCCTACGGCCCAAAGGTCCGAGCCAACGTGATCATGCCAGGACCGTTCCTCACCGACATCAGCCACGCCTGGGACATGGAGAGCTTCGAGTCGATGGCCCAGACAATCCCCCTGCGACGCGGAGGCCAACCGCACGAGATCGTGGGCGCGGCTCTCTACTTGGCCAGCGACGCTTCCTCCTACACCACAGGCGCTGTGATTAGGGTGGACGGCGGCGCCGCGATGCGACCGGCGTGACCTCAGTCGAAGGCGTCAACTTCGTGCGCCTGAGCGCGTGGATGGGCGAACAAGGTCTTGGCCGAGGACCCGTCGAGGACCCCGAACGCTTGGGGGGCGGCACCCAAAATGTGCTTCTCTCCTTCCGCCTCGGGGGACGCCGTTTCGTGCTACGTCGCCCCCCGCTCCACAAACGCGACAACAGTGACGAGACCATGCGCCGAGAGGCCCGAGTTCTCGGCGCCCTTGCCCACACCCGGGTCCCCCATCCCGCACTGATCGCCACCTGCCTCGACCATGAGGTCATCGGCGCCGCCTTTTACCTCATGGAACCGGTCGAGGGAGCCAACCCTACGCTCGGACTACCCCCTGCCTACGACAGCCACCGAGACTGGCGCCACGCGATAGGCCTAGCCGTGGTCGACGGAGCCGCCGCTATCGGCGCTGTCGATTATCAAGCGGTGGGCCTCGCCGATTTCGGCCGGCCCGAGGGCTTCTTAGAACGCCAAGTGGCCCGCTGGCGACGCCAACTTGATTCGTACCTCACCCTCCCCGGCTATCCCGGCCCTGAGATCCCCAACCTGGAGAAGATCGGGGATTGGCTGGAGGAAAATCGCCCCAGGACCTGGACGCCGGGGCTGATCCATGGTGACTACCACCTGGCCAACGTCCTCGTCGCCTTTGACCAACCCGCCGTGAAGGCCATTATCGACTGGGAGCTCAGCACCATTGGCGACCCTCTGCTCGACCTCGGCTGGCTGCTGGCTACCTGGCCGGATGCCGCGGAGACTATCAGTGTCCAACCGTGGGACGGCATCCCCACGTCAGCTGAGCTCGTCACCCGCTACGCCGATAGCTCCGAACGCGATCTCTCCGCCGTGGCGTGGTACGCAGTCCTGGCCTGTTACAAACTGGGAATCATCCTCGAAGGAACCCACGCGCGCGCGCTGGCCGGGCAGGCCGACCGGGCGACCGGCGACCAGCTCCACGCCCACACCCTGGCCCTCTTCGCGAGGGCCTCGAGGCTCATTAGCGCCTCATGACCACAGTCAGCACCCGCTGGAACTGCGCATGCCAACCCCTGAGCCACGAGTCAGGCAACGACCGCGACGGACTTCGGGGCCGGCACTGATTGCGGCATCGACCTACCCTGGGACGCCTCCTTGAATAGCTCTGGCGCCATGGGCCGCCGAACCTAGCCGAGTTGTCCGAGACGCTCACCAGCCCGTGGCCCGCGCGCCCCCGACCGTGGGAGTCGAACTGGGGATCGTTCCGATGTCGCAGCGCCACCCACCGCACTCCCCTTCGTGAGATCCTCCCGCCCGCTCGGGCCTACCGACCTGAGTGACCCACCATCGGGAACGACGTTGGCAACAAATCAGAAGTCTGCTACCCTGAAATCTGACAGTTCGTACGAGCGTTACGAGGGGGCGTTGACATGGAAAAAACGGTGACAGAAAACGGGGCTCAGGCCGCGAACCTAGAGGGCATTCGGATTGTTGATTGCGATTCGCACTTCACAGAGCCGGCGGATTTATGGTCTTCGAGGGCTCCGGAGGCGTGGAAGGACCGTGTTCCGGTGCAGCGGACGGAGGATGGCCACACCTCGTGGTACCTCGATGACGAGGTCTTCGCTGGGGTTGGTGGCAATACGATCACAACCGGGCGCGAGAAGACTCAGGGCCTACACACGGTCCAGCCGTTCAGTTTGGTCGATCAGTCAGCTTGGGCCGTCAAGGAGCGACTTGAGATCATGGACGAGATGGGCGTCTACGCCCAGGTGCTGTACCCGAACGCCATGGGATCGACGTCGAATCACCTCTTCGCAATCCAAGACGTAGCGCAGCGAACCGCTTGCCTGAAGATGTACAACGATTTTTACGTTGACGTGCAGGAAGAGTCTCATGGTCGTCTGTTCCCTCAGCCGATCTTGCCCGTTTGGGACATGGATTTCACCATCAAAGAGATGACCAGGTTGTTGGACAAAGGGATGAGAGGCTTCACGATCTCCGACAAGCCGGAACTGCTGGGCCTGCCCGAGTTGCCTGAGTCGTATTTTGAACCAATGTGGGACCTCTTCAATGAGTCCGGAGCAGTCGTGAACTTTCACATCGGCTCCGGAGCTCGCAAAGAGGACAGGGAACGGGCGACGGCCAGGGTCCAGCCCCGTGCCGGGACGGCCGCGCCGCAGGCGGCGCCGGCTGGGAGTCCCAACCAGTTGGACAGTTGCTGGCGCTACTTCGGCCCACAACGATACATGGCGACGTTCGGAGCGCTACTTTACGCCAGCAATATGCGCATCATTGCGAATCTGTGCATGAGCGACTTGTTCGATCGGTTCCCAAAGCTCAAGGTGGTTTCTGCTGAGAGTGGCATCGGCTGGGTGCCGTTCATACTCGAGGCCCTGGAGTACCAGGTCGACGAGATGATTACCCGACCGGAAGAGACGTCGTTTGCCCAGCGCAGGCCGCGCGAGTACTTCCGCGATCACATCTACGTGATGTTCTGGTTTGAAACGAGCGCGCCGGCCAAGCTGCTAGATGACATTGGCGTGAATAACGTCTTGGTGGAGACCGACATCCCCCACCCGACGTGTCTATATCCGAACTCGGCCAATCGCCTCGCTCAGAGGCTTGCCGGTGTCGATCCCCACACCGTACGGCGAGTTCTTCAAGACAATGCCGCGGAGTTGTATCGCGTACCTCTTCCTGCGTAGGCGGCCGCTGGGTCTTCGTTGTCGCTAAGTAGCGAGAAGACATGATGTTGGGTCGTCAGTAGGGTTCCAGCGAGAACCTTGCTAGCTGTAGCGCGTCGCTGGCACCGGTCGTCTCGCGGTAGTTTGACGATCGGTGCGTCCAGGCCAGTTAACACCTTGGCGTCACGGGAATCAGACTTTGACCCCGGCGTGACGTGGCGATCTCCACAACGCAATACCGACAAAGGTTGAGGATGGACGTGATAGTTCGCGTCACGATGAGTTCACGACCCTTCGCGTGTGCACGCTGCGCCGGGGCCGCCCACCGTCAGCGTGTTCGGCACGCCTCGCTTCACCACGTCTCACCCGCCAACCCAGGAATGTACTACCTACTCAACACCGCAGACTCTGAGTAGGCGGCTTTAAACGTGTCAACTAAATGGGGTCAGACAACCGTTTGGAATCTCGAGTCTGGTCTCGCTGCTCCCAATCACTGGCGACCCGAGCTGACCAAACTAGGTCTTCATGGTACGGTACATAGAGGCTCAATCTAATCATCTACGACCGAGTGACGGTTTGTGGTTGGCCAGATTCATAAAAGAGGGAAAAATAAATTATGCCGTACACAGAGAGTCAGGCTCCTGCCACGCGACCGGCCGTGGTAGTCGCACCAGTCAAGTCAAAACGAGAGGGATTCATGTCGCTTCGGCGCCGGGGATTGGCAACTGTCATTGTCGCCCTTTTCACGATGCTGGCTTCGGTGCTGGTAAGCGTCGGTACGTCGGGCTCCGCCCTGGCAGCCACGCGCACTCCTGGTGTGACGTCTAAGACCATCACTATCGGTGTGATCAGCACGCAAACGGGATCTCTGGCAAGTCAATGGGATCCGCAATTGCTTGGATTTCAAGTGGAGATCAACAAGATAAACGCAACGGGCGGGATTTTCGGACGGAAAATTAAACTCGTTGTCCAGGACGACGGGAGCTCAGCCTCCAACCAAGTCGCCGCAGCGCAGAGTCTGGTTCAGGCAAGGGGTGTCTTTGCTGTGGCCGACGTGGCCATCGGCAGTGCCAACACCTTGACGTACCTGAACTCCGCTGGAGTTCCCACGGTCGCCTCGGGGTCGAATCCGACAGAGGGACTTCCTACCAATTTCAACATCTATGGTGTGCGGGCTGATCTACTTCATGGTCCACGCGTCACCACTCTTTTTGGAAACGTTATGAAGTCGCTGGGCGCGCACAACATCGGTGTTCTTGCGTATGGTTCTGTCGCAGCTTCGATTGACGAGTGCGAAAGTGCGTACGGGTCCGCGAAGATCACGAAAGGCCTAAGTGCCGCCTATGAAAACCTCACTCTCCCTCTTCCCGTCACCGACTGGACTCCTTACGTGCTAGCAATGAAATCTGCGAACGTCGATGGCCTTTTTCCCTGCGTCACTGTTAACGACGAACTCGCGTTCATACAGGCCGCCCGGCAACAAGGTCTTCCGTTGAAATCGTTTATAGCGGTTGGTTACAATTCGTCACTCCTTACGCAGCCAGAGAATTCGATTGCCCAAGGAGTAACGATTGGGGCAGAATTTCTGCCAACAGAACTCAATACGCCGGTCACCAAACTTAGGACCCAGACCTACAACAAGTATGGGCAGCCAGGACCGGTAAATGCGTCATCAGTCCCCGGATATCTTGCTGGATTGCTGCTGAAAGAGGGACTCACCGCAGCTACCAAGAAGTTGACCCGGACATCTTTCATTAACAATTTGCGCCAGGTCAAGAATTGGACTGCCGATGGAAATGAGACTGGGCCCATCAATTTTGATATCTCGGCCTACAGCCCCAACGCGATCCTGGCCGGGGAGGGCGCCGACAACTGCGATTACTTGCTCACGGTGCAGGGCACGGCCTTTAAGCCAGTGTCTTCCAAGCCGGTCTGCGGTAAGGTGCTCCCAGAGTCGTAAGACGCCCAAGCAAGTCCTCCATCGTCACCGATGGGGGACTTGCTTGGGCCAGTCGGCCGGCACGCTCAGAACGAGATTGGAGGAATTGCCACGTGAAAGTGTCACTTCATTGCCGCCCATTTCAGCTTCCACACGGTGACCTACGCTCGATCCTGACCGTGGCGCGATGGGCTGACGAGGCTGGGCTCTACGGAATTCACTTCGGCGAGCACGTAATCATGGGAGAGCACATTGAGGCTTACCCCTATCCCGGACGGGCGTACACCCACGCCCTGGACGCAGGGTGGCTGGAACCGTTCGGAACGCTCGGTGCCATTGCCGCCGTTACCGAGCACCTTCGCCTGTCGACCGGGATATTGCTCGCTCCGCTTCGGTCCGCGCCCCTTCTCGCCAAGAGTGTGGCGACACTCGACGTCCTATCAGAGGGGCGGTCAGAGTTGGCCATCGGAATCGGATGGCAGAAAGAGGAGTATGAGGCGAGCGGGGTGGATTGGGACACCCGCTACCAGAGGCTCCTCGACACCGTCCGGGCCTGCCGCGCACTCTGGGAACAGGATGGGGCGGTCTCCTTCTCCTCCAAGACGGTGGTCTTCGAGCGAATGTACTGCCGCCCCCAGCCGGTCCAAGCTCGGGTGCCGCTCCTATTTGGCTGGGCCATGACAGAGCGACGTGCTCAGCTGGTCGCTGAGTTGGGCGATGGCTGGGTGCCGTCTCTAACCACCCTGGAGACCTTCACTGAGGGGGTTCGACTCCTGGAAAAGGGGTTCGAGGCGGCGGGCCGAGGTCGTGAGGAGATGATTGTCCGAGCGACGGTACCAGATCATGGCGAGGACGGTCCGATTACGTCGATCGATGCCAAGATCGCAGAAGCTCAACGCTTCGTGGACGCCGGTGCAACGGTCGTCTCGATCGGGTCACCGATCGGTGCGAAAGATATTGGTGAGGTCAAAGACTTCATCGACGCCCTGTCCGCCAGCAGCAAGTGATCGGCCCGTCGGCATCATAGGAGTTGGCGCTGGCGAACCTTCGGACCGTTCCGAAATAGGTAGATCCACCGGAGCGAGTAACTTCGCCGTAGAGCCTGCGCGTCGTCGCGCGTTCATCAGAACCAAGAAGTTGTGCCGCACGTAAGAGTTTCACGGTCGAGTTTCCTTCACGACGATCCTTGGCGCGCGGGTGTGAATAACCCAGCGATGTGAGGTCTCCGCTAACAGCTAACTTCGGCGGCGCGCCTCATACGACTGAGAGCTTCCGAGCAAGCTCCCCCATCGGTGACGATGCGGGAGCTTGCTCGGACGTCGTTACGACTCTGGGACCACTGCGCCGCAGGCCGGCTTTGTAGCCACTGGCACGAAGGCCGCGCCCTGCACCGTGAGCAAGTAATCGCAATTATTTGCGCCCTCGCCAGCGAGGGTCGCGTTGGGGCTAAAGGCCGAGAGTGAGAAATTGACCGGGCCAGCCTCATTTCCCTCGGCAGTCCAGTTCTTTACCTGGCGTAGATTGTTAACGAAAGTTGTCCGGGTTAACTTCTTGGTAGCGACAGTGAGTCCCTCTTTCAACAGCAATCCAGCGACGTATCCGGCGACGGAGATCGGAGTTACCGGCCCTGGGTCCCCATACTTCTGGTAGGTCTGGTTCCTCACCCTGGTCGCTGGAGTATTGAGCTCTGTCGGCACAAGTGGTGCTCCAACCACCATTCCTTGTGCAATCGTGTCCGCTGGCTGCTGAAGGACTGCCGCATTGTAACCAATCGCCTGAAACACTTTCAGCGATAGCCCCTGTTGTTCGGCGGTCTGCAAGAACGCGAGAACGGACGCGGTATCGATGCCCGAAAAGAAGCCATCGACATTGGCGGCCTTCATCGCGAGCACGTAGGGGGTCCAGTTAGTGACGGGAATAGGCAGGGTGGTGTTCTCATAGGCCGCAGTCAAGCCCGGTGTCACTTTCGCCGACCCGTACGCACTCAACGCCTCGTCAATAGATGCTCCGCTTGCACCATAGGCAACGACCCCGATGTTGTGCGCACCCATCGACTTCAAAACGTTTCCGAATAAAGTGG
>JAOBWI010000073.1 GCA_025463285.1 Acidimicrobiaceae bacterium
AGGACGACCCGGTAGCCCTCCTCCCCCAGGACCCGGCAGGCCTGGGTGCCGGAGTAGTCGAACTCGCAAGCCTGACCGATGACGATGGGGCCCGATCCGATCACCATGATGCTCGATATATCGTCGCGGCGCGGCACTAGCTCTCCTCAATCGAGTTCGTTCGCAGCAGCGTCTCAAAGCGTTCGAAGAGATAGCGCGCGTCGTGAGGTCCCGGACCGGCCTCGGGATGATACTGAACCGAGAAACAGCGCTCACTGGGGGCGCTAATGCCCTCGATGACGCCGTCGTTCAAGTTGACGTGACTCACGACGGCGCGCTCCAGTGAGTCGGGCACCACCGCGTAGTTGTGATTCTGCGCGGTGATCTCGATGCGACCGGTCGAGAGATCTTGCACCGGATGGTTCGAGCCGTGATGACCGAAGGGCAACTTAAAGGTCGTTCCCCCCAGCGCGTCCGCTAAGAGTTGATGGCCGAGGCAGATACCAAAAACGGGAAGGCGACCCACGATCGACTCGAGCACCGCGACCTGCGCTCCGAGCGCCGCGGGGTCACCCGGTCCGTTGGACAGAAAGACGCCGTCGGGTCGGTAGTTGAGAATCTCCTCGGCGCTCGAGCCGGCGGGTACGACCGTGACGCGAAATCGCCGGGCCAGCTCTCGCACCATGGTGGCCTTCACGCCGTAGTCCAGGGCCACCACGTGGAGATCGCCCTCCCCGCGGGTGTAGGGCTCGCGCGTGCTCACGGCGGTGACGAAGTCACCGTCCTCGGTACCGCGCGCCTCACTCGCCGCTCGCCTCACCACGTGCGCGTCTCCGTGCCCGAAGGCGCCCGGTAGAGCGCCATGGGCGCGCAAGTGTCGGGTCAGACGTCGGGTATCGACCCCGACGATGGCGGGGATCTGGTGGCCTCGCAGGAAGTCTTCGAGCCCCCCGCGTGAACGCCAGTTCGACGCTACGTCGCTCAGCTCGCGTACCACCACGCCCCGACACCAGGGTCGCACCGCTTCGTCGTCCACCGGCGTGACGCCGTAGTTACCGATGTGGGGGTAGGTGAAGGAGATGATCTGGCCGGCGTAGCTCGGATCGGTGAGGACTTCTTGGTACCCGCTCAGGGCGGTGTTAAAGACGAACTCCCCCGAGGTGAATCCCGACGGCGGCAAGTACCCGGCGGCGTAGCCCTCGAAGGTGGTGCCGTCACCCAGGATCAACGTGGCGATGGGTCGACTCACGTCAGGCGTCCCTCGTCGACGACTAGGGACCCCTTGGCGATCAGCGTTCGCACCCGTCCCGTCATGGCCCGATGGTTATAGGGGGTGTTGACCGCGCGGCTCTGCAAGGAGTCACGCGAGACCGTCCAGCGCTGCGCGGGGTCAAAGACCACCAGGTTCGCGTCCTCTCCTTCGAGCATCGCCGCGCCGTGCGCGCCGTGACGTACCCGCTCGTCCTGGGCGCGAAGTTGGGCGATGCGGGCGGGACCGCGACTCAGTAGAGAGAAGAACGTGATGGGGTCCGCCTCCCCCACGCCCAGCGCTTCGTAGGTCAGTGAGGCCGCGTGCTCGAGACCCAACATGCCCGCGGGAGCCTCGTCGAAGGGAAGGTCCTTCAGCTCGGGCGCGTGGGGGGCGTGATCCGTGGCGACGGCGTCGACGTCACCACGAGCGAGAGCCACTCGCAGTGCCTCGACGTCCCTCGTGGCGCGAAGAGGTGGGTGAACCTTAAAGTTCGGATCAAAGTCCGACAGCGCGCCCTCGTCCAGCGTGAAGTGGTGCGGAGCCACTTCGCAGGTGACCGGCAGTCCTTCGCGGCGTGCCGCGATGACGAGGGCTAGCGAACGGGCGGTGGAGAGATGCAAGAAATGAAGGGGGCAGCCCGTAAGACGCACCAGTTCGAGGTCGCGCATCACCATGATCTCTTCGGACAAGGCCGGCCTCCCGGCCAGTCCCAGGCGGCTGGAGAGGGCGCCTTCGTTCATCACTCCCCCCGCGGCCAGCGCTTCGTCTTCGCAGTGCTGAGCGAGTCGCACACCTAAGGGTTTGGCGTAGGTGAGGGCTCGACGCATGACCGAGGGGTTCTGCACGCCCATCCCGTCGTCGGTGAAGAGTCGTACGCCGAGGGCGGCCATCTCGGCCATCGGCGCCAGCAACTCCCCGCGACGTCCCTGGGTGATGGCACCAGCGACCGCCACGTCAATCGGTGTCGTCGCCCCTCGGGCCAAGACGTAGGCCACGAGCGCGGCGTTGTCGAGGGCCGGTTCGGTATTGGGCATGGCCACGACGGCGCTGTAGCCGCCGATGGCTGCGGCGCGGGCGGCCGAGTCGATGGTCTCGGCTTCCTCTCGCCCCGGCTCGCGAAGATGGGCGTGTAAGTCAACCAGGCCTGGACCGACCCAGCATCCCTCGACGTCCATGACCGTCGTCCCCGCGGGCGCCGCCACGCGCTCGGCGATCTCGCGGATCACTCCGCCGTCGACCAGGACATCAGCCACGCGCGTCGACGACGTACCGACCACGAGGCCCTGACGCAGAAGTAGCGGGCTCATATTGTTTCTCCGGTTCCCGCCACGCTCAGATACAGCACGGCCATACGAATGGGCACCCCATTGGTGACCTGACGATCAATCGCGGTGGACGGACGATCAACCACTCGAGAGTCGATCTCCACGCCGCGGTTGATCGGTCCGGGATGCATGATGATGGTCGCCGGGTTCAAGCGTTGCGCGCGCTCGATAGTGAGGCCGTGGGTGGCCGTGAACTCGTGCAGCGTCGGCACGTACGATCCGGTGCCGCGCTCTTGTTGCAGACGCAAAAGCCCGACCACGTCGGCCCACGCCAGGGCCTCCTCGAAGTTGTCGGCCACCGTCACCGGCCAACTGGAGAGATCGTCGGGCAGGAGTGTACCCGGGGCTGCCACGCGAACCTGGGCGCCGAGCGTGACGTAGGCGTTGACGTCGCTGCGCGCGACTCGGCTGTGGCGAAGGTCGCCGACGATCAAGATCTTGAGTCCTTGAAACAGCTCCGCACCGCTCTCGGGTCCGCGGGTTCCTTCACGCTCGGCCACGATCTGTCGAACGGTGAAGGCGTCCAGCAGTCCTTGGGTGGGGTGCTGGTGCTGCCCGTCGCCCCCGTTGATCACCCGCACGTGAGGCACGTAGCGGCTCACTTGCAGAGCCGCGCCACTGGAGTGATGGCGCATGACCACGGCGTCAATGCCGAGCGCGTCCACGGTGGCGATGGTGTCACGGAGCGACTCGCCTTTTTTCACGCTGCTCGAGGCCATGGCGAGAGAGAGCACGTCCGCGCTCAGTCGCTTGGCGGCGGTTTCGAAACTGAGTCTCGTTCTGGTGGACTCTTCAAAGAATAACGACGCGACCACGCGACCTTTTAGGGCCGGTACCTTCTTGATCGTGCGTTGATTGACCTCAACGAAGGTCTCAGCGGTGTCGAGAATCTCGACGATCGCCTCGCGCGAGAGATCCTCGAGCGAGAGAAGGCTCTGACCGCGAAGCGACTTCACTCGGGCCGACCCTTCGCGCCGATCCACACACCATCCAGGGTGGCCAAGATCGCTTCGTCGCGTGAGGTGGGAAGATTCTTCCCCACGAAGTCCGGGCGAATCGGGAGTTCTCGATGCCCCCGATCGATCATGACCGCTAACTGCACCGAGCCGGGTCGTCCCCAGTCCGAGAGAGCGTTCAGGGCGGCGCGAATGGTGCGGCCGGTAAAGAGAACATCATCGACCACGACGACCGTACGCCCGGTCAGGTCGTGATCGATGGTAGTGCGCGACGAGGCCGGTACGGGGTTGAGCGTTAAGTCGTCGCGATAAAACGATACGTCGAGCAGTCCTAGGGCTGGTCGCTCGCCCGCCACGTCCCCCAACAGCGAAGCGAGCCGTTCGGCGAAGGGCACGCCTCCGGTTTGCAGCCCGATAAGGGAGAGCGCGGTGCTGTCGTGGTTGCGTTCGACGATCTCGTGAGCCATCCGCTTTAAGGCGCGCGCTACGTCGTCACCGGAGAGGAGCTGGCTTTTGGCCACGAACGTCAGGCCACCGTCTCGCGCCCGAACCTCGCCCTCGTGTTCCATCTCTCTCCTGTCGTACGAGCCTCACGGGACCCGTTTCACGACAGTCCCGGAGCCTTTTGTAGGCTCCGAGAACTGCTGTCTTAATGAGTTGAAGTAATTGTAGTCGTGATCAACGTGGCCACGACTGAGGAGAGCGCCACCCACACCCAGAACATCCGCACCAGGCGCACCTGGTACCAGCGATCCCCGCTCACCACGCCGCGCGCCGCTCGGATGGAAAGACCAAGACCTAAGAAGGTGAGGATGACCAAGTGGAAGATGGTGGAACTGAGCAGGGCCATCATGGCGGAGTCGTACGTGGTGTAGGACATCGTGTTGGAGTCGTTGATCGATACGAAGATCTGGGGAAGGTCCTTTAACAAGACCGCGGTGAAAATGATGCCCACGACGGGCAGCAGTGCGGCCACCACCGCGGTGGCCGAGAACGACTTGGCGTTCTTGTTGGCGCGTAACCCCTTCTCGCCTACCCACAGCAGGAGCGCACTGAGCACGGTGATGGCGGCGACCAGCCACTGCAGACCGGCCGAGACGGTTCCCACGTGGATCAACGTCGGGTTCTTGAGCGTCCCGTTCGCGGCGGCGTTGGCCCAGTACTGGTACGTGTGCAGGCTGCCTTGGTAGCCCCACATGTTCATCCAGTGACCCGCCGTATCGACCGCGCGCAGGTACAGATAGGTGAAGAGTAAAGCCCCCACCGTGACGACGTCGGCGCCAATGAAGAGCCAGACGCCGAGGCGCTCGCGACCGTCGACTTTCTCCGGGGAGTCATGGGGACCGTCGCCGGGACTGTGCGTCTGGTCGCGGGAAGGGCTGTCGATGCTCATGCGTTCACCGTCGTCTCGTCGAAGTGATAGGGGTCTTCGGTGATCACGGGCAGCACGTCAAAGTTCTCCAGGGGTGGTGGCGTGGGCACTTGCCACTCGAGCGTGTTGGCGCGCCAGGGGTTGGGACCCGAGGGCTCGCCACTGCGCCACGACGTGATGACGGCCCCCAGCAGGACCAACATGCCCGACATGATCATGTACGCCCCGATGGTCGAGATGAAGTTGGTGTGCTCGAAGGCGAAGCTGTAGGACGCGTCGCGACGCGGCATGCCCTTCAGTCCCGACAAGAACATCGCGCCAAAGGTCAGCTGCACGCCGCTAAAGACCAGCCAGAACGAGAGGCGCCCGAGAAACTCGTTCAGGTAGCGACCCGAGACCTTCGGGAACCAGTAGGCCAGGGCGGCGATCGCGCCAAAGAGGACGGAGCCGACGAAGATGTAGTGGAAGTGCGCGGTGACGAACATGGTGCCGTGCAACTGCTCGTCGAGTGGAACGTCGGAGAGATAGATACCCGTCACTCCGCCGACGATGAAGTTAAAGATGAAGCCGAACATCCAGACCGTCGGGAGCTTCATCCAGACGTTGCCGCGCCACAGCGTGCCGACCAACACCAAAAAGAAGATCCCCGTCGGGATGGAGATGAGCTCTGTGGTGACCATGAAGGGCCCACTCAGCGACGGCGCCCAGCCCGCCGTGAACATATGATGCGCCCACACGACCGCGGAGAGACCGGCCAACACGACCATGGCCCCCACGGCCGTGCGGTAGCTGAAGACCGGTTTACGGGCCATGGTGGAGGAGATCTCAAAGAGGGCGGCCACCGCCGGAATCAAGATGACGTAGACCTCGGGGTGGCCCATCAACCAGAAGAGGTTGGCCTGCAGCCAACTCGTCCCTCCCCCGGCCGCCACGTAGAAACTCGTCGACGCCGTGCGGTCAAAGATCTGATTGGCCTCAGCGACAAAGAAGAAGGGGAAGGCGTAGAGGGCCAGCGCCGCGGTGATGATGGTTCCCCAGACAAAGATCGGCAGCCGGTCCAAGGTCATTCCTCTGGTTCTCATCGTGATGACGGTGGTGATGAGATTGACGCTCGCTACGGTGGTCGACACGGTAAATATGACAATGGCGACCGCGAAGAAGTCCATGCCCGGTCCCGCTTGGTTCGCGATCGTACCCAAGACCACCCAGCCGACCGGCAGCCCACCCACGGCCAACGTTCCGACCAGCACCGTCGCGGCGCTCACCAGCGTCCACAGACTGAGCGCGTTGAGTCGGGGGAAGGCCATGTCCCGCGCGCCGATCATGATCGGCATGACAAAGTTGCCCCAGGGACCCGCGACGGCCACGATCAAGGCCAAAATCATCACCATGCCGTGAATAGCGATGAAGCTGTTGTACACCTGCTGATTGACGAAGTGCGTTCCGGGAGTAATCAGCTCGGTTCGAATGGCCATGGCCAAGATGCCGCCCACGGCCAAGAGGCCCATGGTGACAATGATGTACTGCACGCCCACGACCTTGTGATCGGTGGTGAACTTCCAGTACCGCATGCGACCCTGCTTGTCGCCGGCGTAGTACAGATTGTCCGCGCGGGTGTTGTCGCGACCGAGGAGCCACTGGAAGGGTGCGTTAAAGGCCCCGATGCCAATCCAAAAGCCCAGCATCCAGCCGAGCAGCGTCAAAATGGTGACTTGATCACTCCAGTTGTCGCTACCGTTCCAGAAAAGGTGGCGGCCCAGGAACCAGCCGACCCACGCCAATACCACGCCGGCCACAATCGCCGTGGCGAAGTTCTGGTGACGGGCGAGTCCCCCGCCCTTGGGCTGGGCCATCGTCGTGGCGTGCTCCAATGTGGTTGTCATGGCGCCTCCTACGCTCGCGCCGGCTGCGCGGACAGCCAACTAGAGAATTTCTGCGGAGTCACCACGTAGCCCACCGCGTCCATGAAGGCGTGATTGAGCCCGCAGAACTGCTCGCAGCGCACTTCGAAGACGCCCAGCTTGTCGGGTGTGGTGTGGATGGTGGTGATCACGTCGGGGTTGGCGTCAACCTGGACGCCCATGTTCACCAACCAGAAGCCGTGCGTGACGTCCAAGGACGTCACACGAAACTCCACCTCTCGGTTCTCGGGCAAGTACAGCTCGTCTGACACCACGTGCGTGCCGGGGTAGGAAAAAGTCCACACCCACTGCTGACCCGTGACGTTGACCACCAACGGGTTCGACGAGGAGCTACCGTTCTCCGCCGCCAGAGCACCGAGGCCCCACACCAACACGAACACGGTCAAAATGGCCGACGCCGTAATCCACGACGTGAGCAACTTGGTGCTTTCGCGAATCTGAGGCGCGGGCGGCGGAACCCCGTCGCCGCGATAACGATGATGCCTGAGCACGTGCAGCGCGCCGGCGTACACGCCGGATGCGACCGGCGCCGCGCAAATACTGAAGAGAATCATCGTGGTCATGGTGAGGTGAGCGTCGTTGCTCATGGCTGCGGGCATGTAGCGCCTCGGCAGCCACAGCGACAGTCCTACGCCGACGGCCGTCAAAATGACCCAGGTCCAATAAAAACTTCGGAGCGACTTCTTCGCTGAGGTCTCCACCATCGCTCCTTACTTAACCGTTATCGTGCCGGACATATAGCCGAAGGCCTGCATGGCTTCGCCGAATCCGTTACCTTCGCGAGAACCCCCACAAGGGAACTCGCAGTTGAACTCGTACACCGCCGGACCGCCGGTCGTGAACGAGAACTTCACAACGACGGGCTTGGGGTACGTTCCGGTTCCCAACCTGACGGGAAACTTGGTGCCGAAGTTGTAGGGCAACGGGACCGACACGAATAACGTCTTGCCGTTGCCGGGGATACCTCGAAGGGTGAACGTGTGCCCCGTGTCCCCGAGGGCGACGTGCGTGACGACCTTGCCATTGACCGCGGCGGTCCCCCCGTTAGTGCCCACGACACTATCGAAGAACGGGTTGTTGACGTTGCCGCCGGTGTCGTACTGATCGATGGTCATGTTGACCGTGGTGTTCGCCGGGACGACGACATTGTCATTCGAGTAGGTCACCCAGTCCGGGTGCGGACCGCCGTTCGCTCCGTGCACCCCTTCGAGGGAGTCGGGAAAGGTACTGAGCGTGACCGAGCAGGTGTGAGAGTGCGTCGAGCTCTCGATACACTGCAGAGCCTTTTGGTGGGGCGTATTACTCGCCAAGACGAAACCCCCCAGCGCCAACGCTCCTCCGCCCAGAAGCACCGACACCAAGGCCACCCCCAGGGACTTAGATCGGTCCATGCCCTCTCCTTCGACGATTTAGTAAAAGCCGTGATGAGACAATCGAACGTCCGCGCTTCCAAGGTACCGGAAGATTCCTCACGGCGAGAAGTAAAGTCAGCCCCGTGGCCGAAAATCATAAGAATATTTTCAGGGTCCATCTGGGGCTCTTTTTGGCAGAACTGATCTGCATTCCCGCGTTCATTATTGAAACCTCTCGTGCGATCGGGGGCAACGAACTCTCGTGGGCCTACGTCTTTGAGTGGCCCCTCTTCGGGGTCTACGCCATTTACATGTGGCGCAAAATGCTGCGCCAAGAGCGCGGCCTAGAGGTTCCCAAACCGCGCGCGGCGCACGACGACGATCCCCGACTGGCCGAGTGGAACGCCTATCTGGCCTCCGTGCATCGACTCGATCAGCCCGTCACCCCGGAGAGTCGAGACGACTGACGCTCGAGAGCCTTAAAGACCGAGCCGTCGCGTTTGATGACTCGAAGGATGATCACGACCAGTACCGGGCCGGCCCAGAAGTCGCCACAGATCCACAGAATTCCCGCCGCGAGTCGCTGCTGGCTGAAGGCGGCCGCCACCGTTCGAGCCATCCCGGGCATCATGGCCATCCCGTGGCCCGGCGTCAACACGCTGTACCAGGAGGTGGAGGTAAAGATCGACATGGCCATGGCCAGAAAAAACATCTCCACCACCGTCGTGAGCACCATCGAGAACTGGTAGCGAATCTTGACGTGGTTGTGTCGAGGCGCCGAGGGGATAAGGAAGTGAAAGAAGAACAGTCCCGACAGAAGAAAAACCGGCTCCATCAGCCACTCCATGGCCCAGGTGCGCCCCATGACGTAGTCGAAGACGTCCGGCACGTGCGCCGCCACCATCACCACGTTGAGTACCAGCGCTGCGCAGAGGGGATGAAAGAGCCACTTCGGCGCCCGCCACGACCGCCCTCGGTACCACCAGGTCAGCACTCGTCGTCGAGTAGGTGCGTCCAGAACCCACCACAGCGAACGGATGAAACTCGAGCCCACGACGCCCATGGGCACGATGAACATCACCAAGATGTGACAGATCATGTGAAGAGGCAAGCTCATCATGCTCTCGCGGGCGACGTTAGAACCGGTCGCGAACCACAGCACGCCAAAGGTCGCCAGCGAGAGGACGAACTGTAGGGTGATACGCCGCGAACGACCGGGACGTCGCGAGTACGACAGCATCGAGGCGATAGCGCCGAGAATCGCGACGATCCCCAGCGGCGTCACGATTAGTGCAGTCCGGCTTGGCCGAGCAGCGTCACCAACTCACTCTCCGCGGATCGCTGTCCGGCGACGTTAGCGAGTGGTAGATCAGGAATGGTCCAACGGAGTCGACCGGTGGGCTTGATAATAAACATGTAGTCCGAGTGGATGCTCATGAGATCTCCCGGTTCACTGGTCACACTAATCCCGTACTCGTTCCAAACCTTGCGCGTGGCAGCCGTCTTGCCGGTCAAGAAGTAGAAGTCCTTCACTCCCGTGAGAGCGTGAATCGAGATGAAGTGGCGCACGTTCGCGAGCGTCTGATGCACGGGGTTCGCCGCGACGACCACGATGTCCAAGGGGGTAGTGGCGGGCCAGTCGGCACGGACTTGTTTCAGCTGCGCGGCGAGCAACGGGCAGTCCGTCCAACAAACGGGGTCGAGGAACGTGAGCAACGTGTAGCGGCCCTTGTGCTCGCCCAAGGTGAAGGAGTGGTCGTACTGGTCCGTCAAGGTGAACGTCGGCGCCGTCGTGTTGGCTGCGGACGCCGGACCATTCTGCGCCACGAACAGCGTGGGCTCCGCCGCCGACACCGAGGCCACGCCCATGGACACGACCGAGAAGGCGACCATGGCGGCGGCGAAGGCGGCCACCACCGCCCCGGAGCTAGAACGAAGCTCCTCGGGCAGGCTCCGCGCCAGGCCCGGTGCGCCGCGTAGAGCGGGGCGTGCGCAGAAGGCCAAAACCGCCAGAGGGATGAGTGAGTTGATGTCGGTGCCGACGCCACCGAACACCGCCACGTCTTCACCGACGAGCCAGAAAAAAACCGCCCCGACGCATATCGCGTAGACCGGCCAATTGACCGCGTGGGTACTGGCGTACCACAGCCCACTCGCACAGATCACCAACCACAGAACCACGATGACGTTGAAACCTCCCCCCAACGTTCCGGCGAGGTCAGCGACTCGATTGACGATCCACGAGAGCGCGTGGGGCTGAGGGGTCGAGGTCATGGTCTTGGCCATGGTGGTGAGCGCGTTGGCGTTTCCCCCGTGCCAGAATCCGGCGGCGGGAAGAACTTGGAGGAGAGCCCCGATACCCACGATGACGGCCACCAAACGCAACGTGAGGCGTGAGAAATGTTGGGCGAAGTATCGAGGCGATAGAGCGAGCCAGATCATGGCGACGACATAGAAGAGGGTGGCCCCGGGCCAACCGAAGAGGATGGAGCTTCCCGACGCGAATGCTCCCCCCGCCCCATTACCGATGAGCCAGATGAGAGCCGCCCACCCCGCAGCGGCCACGGCGATCACACGTCCTACTCCAGCGTTCGAGACGATCAGCCCTAGACCAATGCCCACCTGGATCCACGCCGTTCCGGTGGCGAGGGCGATGGGATGGGCGTTCCACAGATGAATGGCCGAGTTCATGAGGGGATGCAGCCACGTCGGAGCGCCGGCGATGGTCGGCTGCACCACGTTGTTGGCTAGGCCGAGAGGCATGCCCGGCTGAAACTGCAAGATCCCGTCAAACACCCAGATGGCGCCAAAAGCAAGACGCAAGATCGTCCGGGCCCGGGGTTCTTCGAGTCCCCCGGCGGAGAGATTGAACGTGTTGAGTCGGCGCACCAGGGTGGCGCCGAGCAGCACCACCAGCGCCACCGCGATAATCCAGTAGACACTCGAAACGAAGACGCTGTGGCGAAAGAGGGAGACCACGAGCGGATTGGTGACAGAAACGTTGTTTCTGGACATCCCCGGCATCCGCTACCTCTTCCCTCTACTCGAGCACCGTCTGTGCGATCGACGACAGGACGCCGTTGACGAACGATGACGAACCGTCGGTGGAAAACACTTTCGCCAACTCAACGGCTTCGTTCAGAATAACCGCGGGTGGCGGGGGATTTTCCATCAACATCTCGCCCACCGCCAGCGTCATGATCAAGCGATCGACCAACGCGATGCGATCGAGGGGCCAGTCAATAGAAAACTCACTGATGAGTTCGTTCGCTCGCGGTTGATGGGCCTCGGCGGAGGCGAGAAGGGCGAGCGTGTACTCGTCGGGTCGGGTGTTTAACTCCGTCACAATGACCGCCACCGGTCGTTCCTTGATGGCCGACTCGTAGAAGAGCTCGAGAGCTCGCTCGCGAGCTCGGTGCCGGTGGCGACCGAGTTCGCTCACTAGGCGCGAGTCATGTACTCGCCGGTGCGGGTATCGACCTTGATCGCTTCACCCGGACCCACGAATAGCGGCACCTGCACCACGTAGCCCGTCTCGAGCGTGGCCGGTTTGCGCGCGCCCGAGACGCGGTCTCCCTGGACGCCCGGTTCCGTTTCGGCGATGGTGAGCTCCACCGAGGCTGGCAACTCCACCCCGATGATCTCGTCGTTATAGGAGATCAGCATGGCCTTGCCCGTCTCCTTGAGAAAGTTGGTGGCCTCGCCCAGGTTCTTCGACGAGACGGGGACTTGATCAAAGTTGACTTGGTCCATAAAGATGTAGTCGTCACCGTCTCGGTACAGATACTGGGTGTCGCGCTTGTCGATGATGGCTTGCTCGAGTCGCTCGTCCGATCGATAGGTTCGCTCAATGACCGCCCCCGTGCGGGCGTTTCGAAGTTTGGTGCGCACGAACGCCCCACCCTTGCCGGGCTTGACGTGCTGGAACTC
>JAOBWI010000092.1 GCA_025463285.1 Acidimicrobiaceae bacterium
CAAGAGGACGAATCTGGCGAGTAAAAATGCCGGTACCGGCGCCGAGATCGAGAACGTGCATCGCGCGATTGAGTCCGAAGGTCTCTGCGAAGTACCGAAGGGCCGCCGCCGGGTAATCCGGCCGAGCGGCGTTATAGAGATCACCGTTGGCGAATCCCTTGGTCGCGAGTGAAGCGAGCGATTCTCGATCTGACATATTGGTCACTCTAAGACAACGGTAACGCTCGCGTTCTACTGCGCCGAATTACATACATCAACACTGCCTCCACCAAATGACGGTTAAGGAATTTCAGGGCTCAACCAAGAATCTGTAGACATTTGTATTTCGCTGGATGATAATTCCTCTCATGCTCCGAACAAGTACGGGACTGCTGAAGGCTCGGTTCGTTACTCTGCTCTCTCTCGTGCAAACGCCAGGCTCTCTTCAATAAGTCCGAGAGCCACGGAGAGTTCTTCTTCATCTTGTGGGCCGTAGATCATAATTCCCGTGCGAAAGTCGCCGTACGGATGAGGTTCGCCCCATCCCAAGTCGCAAACTTCGCGTGCGCGTTCGGGAGGTAGGTACAAATGCGTACTCGTGTCTTCAGGGGAGAGGTTTGTCAATTCCACATAGGCGGTATCGAGGTCATCAAAGAACAATGCAATAGACGAGGCTGGCGAGACTTGGCTCCGACCCGTTTCAACATGCGCAAAATGTCAGGCCCGTGCTACAAGGCCACGCCAGACTTCCGCCGATGATTGACCATCTATTTGGCGATGCGGTCCTTCGACCGGCGTTGTTGGACGAGGTCTACTGCGGGGTGCCAGATCTAAGCTCACGTAGCAACGCGTACCGTAGACACACGCGTCGTTGGTGGCGGAACTTCTTCGCCGTTGAGCAGCATTCCCTCAATGTGGAATTCAATTGCGTCGCGCATTAACACCTCGATTTCTTCGATTGTGTCAGCTGCGCCAATGCACCCAGGCAAGTCAGGCACGTAGGCGGCAAGATTGGCGCCGGCGTCTTCAATGACAATTGCGTATTCGTTCATTTCGGTCTCCCCGGCAAGCCTGCTTGACGAAAAATCTGCCTCAGCGTTCCTAATGGTAGGTCCTTGCTCATTGCGCCCGCTACGGTCACCGTACCGGGCTTGGTCGGATGGTGGAACTGTCGATGGCTTCCTCTTGTGCGGACATGGATCCATCCATCTCGCTCTAGCAAATCGATGACGCCGCTCACTTTCACGAACTCCCAAGGTTCGCGAGCGCGTCAGTTTTCCTGCAATCTCAGCAAAAGATCGCCTCGCGGGTCCGTGCTGTGTCGCGGAGACTCTGTCGAAGCACCAATCGAGCGCCCGCCTATAAATGGTTACCGCGATAGATCGCATTGAAGGGAACCGGGCCAAACTCTCAAATCCTGGCGGATCGAAGATCTTGAAATTCTCTCCCGCCATGACGTGCGAATCGCGACCAGCGTTGCATGATCGATATGAGCTTTTGAACTCTCGAACGACATGAGGCTGCCCCACCATTCGACCCACTCCGAGGAAGCGAGACTTGAATCGAGATCGACCAACAGGGGTTGAAGATCGGGAACCACTCTGCTCAATCGCGGAGGAATCTCCGACGTCACATCAACTGCTAAGTGAAACGCGTCGCGGAAGAACAGCAAGGCATGGACGGATTGGCTACCCTCGTCAATGCTCAGTCGCCACGACTCCGATCCGGCATTCCTCACCTGCACAGTCCCTCATCAACCCAACGTCGAATGGCCAGAGATTACTGTTCGTTGCAGGCTGAGCCTGTACACATTTGTCTGCCGCCGGGTAATAAAAACTAATTCTCTATTAGGTGAGAGAAACTAACCCGGTGTTCCGAAGTAATAGCTGAGAGGCTTCGAGGGATCAGATCCCGATTTGCCCGGGAGAATCGGATGTGCCGCGAAGCCACCGCACCAGAAGAATCCGTTTGCGCGAAGTGGCTGGACGACAATCGAAGTCGACGAACCTGAAAGCCAGACCAACATCTCGCGGGAGTCGATGCAGCGACCCGGGGGATTCCCTACTGGTTCATCCGTGCCCGCAAGCCAGAACGATGCCACACCCCCGTCCGGTTGAACAGTCACTCTTGGAACCGGAAGCCCCCTTTTGAGACCGCCGATGTCGTTGCCGTCGCGCCCGTACGAGCGCACCTCAAGAACCGCAAGCTTTTGGGGATCTTTATAAGGGGTCCCAATACCGTAGACGCCCACGTACGCGACTCGGACGTACCCGCGCAGTGAGCAAACGTGGGAACTCACGTTGCGTATCCAGAAAAGGTCGTTCACGCTTCCCGCGCCAACAAGAGTGTTGTAGTCAGTGATCCGCACCGAACTCGCCGCACACCCTGGAGCGACCGCAGCAGCCGTGGACGAACTACTCATCACGGTCGAGAAACCCACGGAGAGGAGGACGAACATTGTGGCAACGACTGAAGCACGGCGCATGGTGTCAGCCTGACACCTAAACCGAACAATCACTCGATCACGTACCGATACACGTTGGTTTCGCGACGTTCGAAGCCGAGCTTCAGGTACATGGCGTTGGCGGCTTCTCGCGAGGGTCGACTCGTGAGGTCGATGGTTCGAACACCGCGTAATCGAGCTTCGTCAATCGCGGCCAGAGTTAACTCCTGACCAACGCCGCGGCCCCGCGAGCTTTCATCGACGACCACGTCCTCGATCCAGGCCCGTCGCCCCGTCGGAATGGAAAAGACGATGAGAGTCAAGGTGCCCACCACGTTGGCGTCATCGAGCGCAATGAACAGCGTCGTCGATTCGGAGTGAATCAGGGCATCCACGTCATTCGACGTCAAGGGTTCTGCGCTAGAGGAGAGCTGCGGCATCAGTCGGTTGAGCCCGACAACTAGTTCCGCCGTCGCGAACTGGGCTTTCTCGACGGTCAGCGTCACTGCTCGCCTCGCCACACCGGTCGGCGTAAATCGTCGTAGTACACGTCGCGGACCTCGCCGTCAATCGCGGCAAAGATGGGGCCGGCCCATCGCTCGGCGCCAATGGTGGGATTGGGTAACGCGTCGCGGTCGAACCAGCCGGCGTCGGTCACTTCGAGGGGGTGGAGCCGTAACTCCCCGCCGGTCGCGCGACAGTAGAACAGCAGCGAATAGAGAGGGATCCGCGAGTCGCCGAGGCGCATCCCGTCCAGTACGCCGATGAGTCGCACCGGCTCTACTTCAATGCCGGTCTCCTCGAACACCTCCTTCACCACCACCTCGGGGGCGGAGTACCCCACGTCACACCATCCGGTCGGGTAGAGCCAAAAGCCCGAGTCGGCGCGGCGGATGAGGAGAAGTTGCCCTCTGTCGTTCGTCACTGCGGCGCCGACCGCCACCTTCGGCGTCTGATATCCGGGGACGCCGCGACCGACTTCACTCAGCCACTGGGTCACGTGTCCGTCCGCGTCGTCCACTCCGTCGAGGCCCTCATCGGCGGCGACCAGGATGTCACCAGCGATTTTCAGCACCTCTTCGAAACGTTCGCGCTCGTACTGACTCTCGGTGAAGCCGAGCCCGGTCTTGGCCACGCCGGCCAACGCTTCGGCCCAGCGACGCAGAGTCTTCTCGGGGATTGAGTCGCTCACGTCTTGACGCTAGCAATGACTCTCAACCGGCCGTGGCCTCGAGCACTTCGTCCAGCGTTCCCACCAGACCCGTGTAAAACGGGCCGAACTCGCCGTACCGCGTGGTGGCTTCGTCGAATCGCATGGTGTACACGCACTCCTTGAGATCATCCACGTGCGCGCCAAAGAGCGTGACGCCCCACTCCCAGTCATCCAGCCCGGTAGAGCCAGTGATCAGTTGGACGATGCGGCCCTTGAAGGTTCTGCCGATCGTGCCGTGTTGGCCCATCAACGCGGCGCGAGCGCCGTAGTCCAGCGCGTACCAGTTGTTCACGTCGCCACGACGCTTGGACATGGGATAGAAACTGAAGGCGTTCATGCCCTGCGGCGGCAAAGTCGGGTACAGCCGAGCGTTCAGCATCTCTTCGGGCATACCGGCCGCGTACTCGCTCACTTCGGTGAGCGACACGTAGCTGTCGGCCACGTTGAAACCGGCGGCTTGCACCTTCGTTTGAAACGTACGCAGGTCCCAGAGATTCTCGCCTAAGACCATGAAGCAGACGTCGGCCTTGGCTCCGATGATGGCCACCGTCACGACCTGAAGACCCTGTAACGTCGCCTCTTCAATGGTCGTGCGGAGCGCTTCCGCGTCGACGTCGTAGTCCGCGTGGCAAAACAGATGTACGACGTTGAGGCCGCGCGAGGGCGTAAGGGGCGTGGGAGTCGACATAGGTCCATGCTAAGGCTCCCCAACGAACGATCCCCGGGGCATAGCCCCGGGGATCGCGTCGAAAATGGTGGGTGACTTTTTAGTAGTCGTCCATCCCGCCGCCGCCCATTGCGGCCGGCGCCTTCTCTTCGGGCTTGTCGACGATGACGCACTCGGTGGTCAAGAACAGGGCCGCGATGGAGGCCGCGTTCTGCAGAGCCGAGCGAGTCACCTTGGCGGCGTCAATGACACCGGCGACGAGGAGGTCTTCGTACTCGCCCGTGGCGGCGTTCAGACCCTCGGTGGGCTTAGCCAGGTTACGAACCTTGTCCACGATGACGCCACCCTCGAGGCCCGCGTTCACGGCAATCTGGTTGAGGGGTGCTTCGACGGCCTTGGCGACCATGCGCGCACCGGTCTGCTCGTCGCCACTCAACTTCTCCGCGGCTTCGAGGATTCGTGACTGGCTGCGCAGCAACGCAACGCCACCGCCGGGTACGACACCCTCTTCGATGGCGGCCTTGGTGGTGGAGACGGCGTCTTCAATGCGGTGCTTCTTTTCCTTCAGCTCGACTTCCGTGGCCGCGCCGACCTTGATGACGGCGACGCCGCCGGAGAGCTTGGCGAGACGCTCTTGGAGCTTCTCACGGTCGTAGTCCGACTCGGTGTTCTCAATCTCGGCCTTGATCTGGCTGATGCGGCCCTTGATGTCCTCTTCGGAACCGGCACCCTCGACGATGGTGGTCTCGTCCTTGGTGACGACGACCTTGCGGGCCGAACCGAGCAACTCCAACGTGGCGTTGTCGAGCTTGAGCCCGATCTCTTCGGAGATCACCGTGGCACCCGTCAAGATGGCGATGTCTTGGAGCATGGCCTTGCGGCGCTCGCCGAATCCTGGAGCCTTAACGGCCACGGACTTAAAGGTGCCACGGATCTTGTTCACCACGAGGGTCGCGAGCGCTTCGCCCTCGACGTCTTCGGCGATGATGAGGAGCGGTCGTCCGGACTGCATGACCTGCTCGAGGACGGGGAGCACGTCGCGCACGGACGCGATCTTCGACGACACGAGCAGCACGTAGGCGTTCTCCAGAACGGCCTCTTGGCGCTCGGCGTCGGTCGCGAAGTACGGGGCGATGTAGCCCTTGTCAAAGCGCATACCTTCGACGAGGTCCATGTCCATACCGAAGGACTGGCTCTCTTCGACGGTGATGACGCCGTCTTTGCCGACCTTGTCGATGGCGTCAGCGATCATCTGGCCGATCTCGTTGTCGGCCGCGGAGATCGACGCCACTTGGGCGATCTGCTCTTTGGTGTCGGCCGGCTTGGCCAGGTCGTGCAGCGACGCCACGGCGGCTTCAACGGCGGTCTCGATGCCTTTTTTCAGCGACATCGGGTTGGCGCCGGCGGCCACGTTTTTGAGGCCCTCACGGACCATGGCCCAGGCCAGGACGGTTGCGGTCGTGGTTCCGTCACCGGCCACGTCGTCGGTCTTTTTGGCTACTTCTTTGACCAGCTCCGCGCCGATCTTTTCAAAGGGGTCTTCTAGGTCAATGTCCTTAGCGATGGACACGCCGTCGTTCGTAATGGTGGGGGCGCCCCACTTCTTGTCCAGCACGACGTTGCGGCCCTTGGGCCCCAGAGTGACGCGAACAGCGTCGGCCAACTTGTTCATGCCGCGCTCCAGGGAGCGTCGCGCCTCTTCGTCGAAAGCGATCAGTTTCGCCACGGGTCATTCCTCCTAGTGCGTTACACCATTTTGGTGCAAGGCAATATTAGCAGTCTCTAGTGGAGAGTGCTAACGGGGGAACTAACCCCCGGCGACCGCCGGGACCAGGGACACCGTCTGACCGGCCACCAGCACGGTGTCCAGGCCATCTAAGAATCGCACGTCCTCGTCGGCCACGAAGACGTTCACGAAGCGCCGCAGCGAGCCGTCCTCATCAAGGACTCGCGCTCCGAGGCCCGGGTAGGCCCGGTCGACTGCGGCAATGGCGTCACGCACGGTGTCGGCTTCCACTGGCACTTCCCCGGCGCCGCCCACGAGAGAACGAAGTTGGCTGGGAAGTCGCACGACGACACTCATGAGGTCGCCACCAACTGGTGAAAACGCAGCGCTTCTTCGGCCGCCTCGAGGGAAGGACTGATCGTGGCGCTGACGGTCGCGGTCTCGACGATGGCGTCGAGGGTCTTGAGGCCGTGTCCCGAAATGATCGCCACCACCGACTTCTCGGGGTCGATCGAACCCTTGTTAATCAACTGGCGAAGCGACGCGATAGTGACCCCACCGGCTGTCTCGGCGAAGATGCCCTCGGTGCGGGCCAGTAGCTCAATGCACTCGAGAATCTCTTCGTCGGGCACGGATCCACAGTCGCCGCCACTGGCGCGCAGTGCGTCGAGCACGTAGGGACCGTCGGCCGGATTACCGATCGCCAGGGAGCGCGCGATGGTGTTGGGGCGCTGGGGCGTGACGACGTTGGTTCCCTTGGCGTGCGCCGTAGCGATCGGCGAGCAGCCCGTCGCTTGGGCCCCGAAGAGCACCGGAGCGTCGCCGTCCACCAGTCCGAGATCGATGAACTGTTGGAAGCCCTTCTTCACTTTGGTGAACTGACTACCGGACGCCAGGGGCACCACCACCTGGTCGGGCGTGCGCCAGCCGAGTTGCTCGGCGATCTCGAAGGCCAACGTCTTCGAGCCCTCGGCGTAGTAGGGGCGCACGTTGATGTTGGCGAAGGCCCAGTCGGGGTGCTCGGCAGCCAACTCCACGCAGAGTCGATTGACGTCGTCGTAGTTTCCTTCGACGCCCAACACGGTGCCGCCGAAGATGGCCGTCATAGCGATCTTGGACTTCTCTAAGTCGGAGGGAATGATGGTCACGCTGGGCCAACCGATGAAGGCGGCGTGCGCCGCCACCGACGTAGCGAGGTTGCCGGTCGACGCACACGCGGCGGTCGTAAAGCCGAGTCGGCGGGCGCTGGAGAGTGCGACCGAGACGACGCGGTCCTTGAAGGAGCCGGTCGGGTTGCGCGTGTCGTCTTTTAGCCAGAGCTCTCGCACGCCCAGCACCTCGGCCAGTCGCGACGCTCGTCGAAGCGGCGTCCACCCGGCGCCGAGATCGACGGGGGCTTCGCCGGGGTCGGGCAAGAGCGCGCCGTATCGCCAGATGGATAGCGGACCAGCTTGGATGGATGATCGCGTGACCACCCCGTGGGCTGCCGCGAGGTCGTAACTGACCTCGAGCGGACCGAAGCAGAAATCACACGCAAAGCGGGCTTCCCCGGGGTAAGTGGTGCCACACTCTCGACATATAAGACCTGTAGCGAAACTCATAACTCCCTCTTCATCGATCGGCCTTTGGCACCTGGTGTGAAGGGGCTATCCCTGGGTTCACGCTGGTTGTCGCGACGTCTGCGGGGCCGTCCCTCAGTCGCTCTGGATGATGAGTCAATTGTTACCTAAATGGTCGGGATTGTCAAGTGCAAGTTCGACTTCTGAACTCATCCCTGCCTCAGTGCCGAATCCCTGAAGGCGACTCGATATCCACGTGGGGAGTCGGACAGTCTGAGACTCTCGCCCTCGAAGCCGGTGACCGCGAGGAGACTGCTGCTGAGTGACCACTGCACACTTGTGCGCTGGACGGGTACAGCGCTACGTTCGACGCTCTCCACTCGAGTACTCGAACACTTGAGCACTTGAGCACTTGAAGCATGTAGTCGGGTGGCCGTCGATGCGTTTGCACGATCTTCGATCGTTACCGGGTCGATGCGCCGACGAAGTCCTACGTGCTCGACGTCTTCGCGTTCGGCCCGAGGATGACGATCACGTCGTCGCTCTGCGCGCCGGTTACCGGCACCGCTGTACCCAGGGGTCGAACGTCAGTGGCGCTCACGTGAATCGTGCTGGCTACTTCCTGCGCCGCCGTCTGGAAGCCGGGGCGAAAATAGATCACCGTCGCCTGTACCAGCGCAGCGTTATCGGCCGGCAACGTGTCCCAATTCTGCGTCGTTAAGACTTGCGTGTAGTGCGCGGCTAGCTGAGCGATGTTGGTTCCGTTGGCCACTTGCACGCTGACGCGCGACTTCACGATGTGCGGCGGCGTGGTACCCGAGGTGGTGGTCGAGGTCGTGGTGGTCGAGGTCGTGGTCGCCGCGGTGGAGGGCGATACGGCGCGAACCATGAGAAACGTGGCCCCGACGAACAGGATCACAATCACGAGGACGACCCCGAGCGAGGGCTGATAGTGAGACCCCGACGCGTGACCGTTACCAGAAGTAGGAGTCGTGTCGCTCATTGCACTCACTCTAGGACGATCAGAGACGACTGACGAAGCGTCGTTGTTTCTCTTCTGCGATGTCGTTGGACTGGAGGTTCCTCGTCATCACCTCGACGCACGTTCGCGGCGCGCGTACGCTTCGTCGTTGGACGTGTCGTTCAGCGCGGTTAGCCGCGGGCGCGGCGCTCGCTGGGCACCCCACCTCTCTGGCGACTTCTTCAGTAACCTGAGTAGTTCCAAGCCGGTGTGGCGCAGTCTGGTAGCGCAGGCGATTTGTAATCGTCAGGCCGTGGGTTCGAATCCCTCCACCGGCTCCGTCTCCGCCGGCTCTTAGCCGCGGCTCCGGCGCGCCAGCGCCACGCGCGGCGCTCGAAAGAGACGGATGCAACGCGTGACCCGGGCGGGCAGAACCCACGACGGAAGACGGAGATTCACTGTCTTGGACGCGACCAAGCGAGTGGTCGCGCCCACTACCACGCCGCAGCAGAGAGCTATCAAGTGTTCGATGCCGTCCACACCCGGCGCGATGAACGCGGCTCCTAAGAGCGCGACGCTCAGCAACACGACGCTACGGTTCAAGCGGGCGCACACCAAAAGACACGCGCCCGCCGCCGTGGTCGCCGCCGACGGGCCGGTGTCGAGAACGTGCGCCAGCGACGGGGCGAGTCCAAAGACGTACCCGTGCACCGATTCGAGCAACGCGCGCGCGACCAACGTAGAGCCCACGTGGCCGGCCACCGCCGCCATGATGGTGAGCCATCGACCGAGGATCAGTTCGCCCAGTCCGACGACCACCAGTAGTTGCAGGCACGCGGCCCACAAAGGTAAGTACGGAGTGGGCAAAAAGAGCGACATCGGCAGGCGCGCCAACTCCGTCGTAAGAGGCAGCGACGCGTACACGTCGCCCGAGCGCCAGAGCGCGGGTTGGAAAACGTGAAAGTGCAGCATCACCGACACCAGTACTGACGCCAGGGCGGCACTCACCGCGAGCCAGGGCCGGGTGCCGCGAGACCAACCCTCTTGGGCCAGCGTCGCCAATCGGCGAAACTCTCCGACCACCGAGGAGGGTCTCTCGAGGGCACTCGCCGGTGGCGTGACCGTGGCCATCTCTGTCAGCTCAGCGAAAGGAACGTGGAGCTCACGGTCAGCCCGTGCCCAGCAGCGCACGAATGGACTGCTTGAGCGAGTCCATGGTGGCGATCACGGCCGTCGGTTCATAGCCGCAGTGGGCCATGCAGTTCTCGCAGCGCTCGTCACGTCCCCGTCCGTACTTGGACCAGTCGGTCGTCTCGACGAGGTCTTTGTAGCTCTCGGCGTACCCGTCGGACATGAGATAACACGGCCGTTGCCAGCCGAACACTGAGTAACTCGGGATCCCCCACGCGGTGCACTGAAAGTCGCGCTTACCTTCTAAGAAGTCGAGGAAGAGCGGGGAGTGGTTGAGACGCCACTTCTTGCGGTGGCCGTCGGCGAAGGCTTCCTTGAACAACTCGCGAGTCTGCTCCACGCCCAAGAAGTGCTCCTGGTCGGGCGCCTTCTCGTAGGCGAAGGCCGGCGAGATCATCATCGCGTCCACCTTCAAGTCATCGTTCAAGAAGTCGAGCACGTCGCGGATGGTCTTGGGCGCGTCGGTGTTAAAGAACGTGGAGTTGGTGGTGACCCGAAATCCTCGCGCTTTAGCCGCCTTGATGGCCGAGACCGCTTCTTGGAAGACGCCGACCCGGTTGACGGCCAGGTCGTGGCGCTCTTCGAGACCGTCCATGTGGATGACCCAGGAGAAGTACCGCGAGGGCGTGAACTTCTCGAGTCGCCTCTCCAAGAGCACCGCGTTGGTGCACAGGTAGACGTAGATTTTGCGCTTGACCAGCTCTTCCACGATCTGGGCGATCTGGGGGTGCAGGAGAGGCTCACCACCGGCGATGGAGACCATGGGCGTGCCACTCTCCTCGACCGCCGTGAGCACGTCCTCCACCGAGAGCCGCTGGCGCAGAATCTCGGTCGGGTGTTGGATTTTGCCGCAACCCGGGCAGGATAGGTTGCAGGCGAAGAGCGGCTCGATCTCCACGATGAAGGGGTAGTACTTCGTCTTCTTCAGTCGGTGCTTCACCAGATACGTACCGATACGCAGGTTCTGACGGAGGGGGACGGCCATTATCGGACCCTAGTGGGCAAGGCGAAATGGGTGGTCTCTTGCATAATTCTCTCCTCACTGAGATGAGCTGGCCCAAGGGAGGACAACGAACTCACGACTTCTTGAACCAGTACTTCGGGCACCGACGCACCGGCGGTGATGCCAATGGAGCGCGCCCCCATGAGCCAACTCAACTCCAACTGCGTGGCGTCTTCGATGAGTTCGGCCCGACAGCCCTCGCGCTGGGCCACTTCAACTAGACGCGCGGTGTTTGACGAGTTGGCCGAGCCGACCACCAACATGAGATCGCAACGGTGGGCAATGGAGCGCACGGCGTCTTGGCGGTTTTGGGTGGCGTAACAGATGTCGTTGGAGTGGGGTCCGACCACCTGGGGAAAGCGAGCCCGCAGCGCGTCGATGATCTCGGTCGTTTCGTCCACCGCCAAGGTTGTCTGCGTGAGATAGGCCAAGGAACGGGTGGGATCGAGATCGAGACCTTCCACGTCGGCGACGGTGCTCACGATGCGGATGCGCTCCGGGGCTTCGCCGAAGGTTCCGATGACTTCTTCGTGATCGGCGTGGCCGATGAGAATGAGGTCGTAGTCCTGGGCCGCAAATCGGCGCGCCTCGGCGTGCACTTTGGAGACCAGTGGACAGGTGGCGTCAATGACCACGAGATCTTCGCGCGCGGTCGCTTCGCTGCGCACTTGAGGCGAGACCCCGTGCGCCGCGAGGACCAGGACCGCCCCTTCGGGAACGTCGTCGACCTCTTCGACGAAGAGGGCGCCTCGTCGCTCCAGACCCTGCACCACGTGCAGGTTGTGCACGATCTGTCGTCGAACGTAGACGGGAGATCCGAACTGCTCGAGCGCTCGCTCGACCGTCTCAATGGCCCGTTCCACGCCGGCGCAGAACGACCGGGGCGAGGCCAGGATGATCTCGTGTTCCCCACACACGTGAGCCCAGCGTTGCAGCGGACCGCGCGCGGCCGACAGCGACGCCAACGCCCGAAGCCCTCCGCGCAGTGGTCCCGTGGTGGTGGTGTCCGAGATGGAGCGAATGACGGCCAAGGGATTGTTCGGGAGGTAGTCCATGATCCACGACGACTCCATGTCGACGGCCAACGCCCCCGAGGCGGCCAACGAGGCGCGTTGACCGGACTGGACGTAGGTGGGTGACGTGACGAGCGGCCCGGTGCGCACGTCCAGTCCCGTTCGTCGAAACTCCGCGGCCAACAACGGCGAGGCCGGCAGGTGGCGCGAGGTGGTCGACTCGGTGCTTCGTAGCTCGCTGGCGATGATGAGATCACCCGGTACGAGTTCGGGCGCCAGGGCGCCGGCCACGCCGACGAGGGCAACGGCGGTCTCTTCGTCCAGACGTTTTGCCAGCTTCGCGCCCGAGCGCCGGGCTCGATCCCTGCCGGCGCCGATGATGGTGTCCGCGCCGCCGTAGGCCATCGACTCGATGCGCAGCGGCGTCAGCACGTTGAGATCAGCCATCGCCGCCCCCTCGGCTGACGTAGCGACCGAGGGCCATCAGCGGGAAGACCAAACGGTAGAGGTGGTAGTTGATGTAGAAGTCGCCGGGGAACCCGGTCCCGGTGAAGTACGGCTCGTCCCACGACCCGTCCTCTTTTTGGGTGTCGACCAGATACTTAATGCCGAGCTCCAGGCTTTCCGAGCGCTCGCCGGCGGCCAGTAGCCCCAGCAGGGCCCACGCGGTCTGTGACGGCGTGGAGGCTCCGCGGCCGCGGTACGCGGGATCGCGGTACGAGCGAAGGTCCTCGCCCCATCCACCGTCGGCGTTTTGATGAGCTTCCAACCAGGCCACGCCGCGTCGAATGGCCGAGTTGCTGGTGCTGACCCCGGCCGCCACCAGACCGGGCAGGGCGGCGCCGGTGCCGTAGATGTAGTTCGCGCCCCAGCGCCCGAACCAGGACCCGTCGTCTTCTTGGGCTCGTAGCAGCCAGGCCACGCCGTTATGAACGGCCACCGTTGAGTGTTCGCGCGGTCCCAACGCTTCGAGCACGTGAGCGGTGACGTCGGCGCTCGGTGGGTCGATCAACTCCCCGAAGTCACAGAACGGAAGCTCGCGACAGAGGGTCTGGAAGTTATCCACGTCGAAGGCGGCCCAGCCGCCGTCGTGGCACTGCATCCCTTCGATCCAGGCGATGCCTCGTCGATCAGCCCCCTTGGTCGGCTCGGCGGTGCGCCCGAGGGCCAAGATGACTTCGGCGGCGTCGTCGATGTCGGGGTAGGAGTCGTTCTCGAACTCGAAGGCCCACCCGCCCGGGGCCAGTTCCGGTCGTCGTAAGGACCAGTCCCCTTGCACGGTGATCTCTTCACTCAGTAAGAAACGAGCGGCGGCGCGCAGGACCGGATCTTCGCGCGACAGCCCGGCGTCGGCGAGGGCGGTCACGGCGAGGGCCGTGTCCCAGACGGGAGACTGACAGGCCTCGATGCGTCGACCCCGCTCGTCGTCAATGGTGAAATCGTCCAGGCCTCTGAGACCCGCCTGCATAACGGGGTGGTCGAGTCCGTACCCCTGGAGTCGCAGGGCGATCAGCGAGTAGACCCAGGGCGGCTGAATGCCACCCCACGAGCCGTCGGCCTCTTGGCGCTCCACGATCCAGTTCTCCGCTCGGCGAAGAGCCACGCGTCGCAGTGATCGAATCGGGTGTCGCTCGTAGACGTGGCCCAAACGGTCCAGCGCGTGAAAGCGTCCGGCCCAGGTGGTAAGAGACTTCTCGCGCACCGCGGGAACACCACTGCGCAGTTCGGGGACATCAAAGTTCAGCTGATGGGTCGGTCGATGGGCGCTCACGATGGTTAGTGAGACCACCGTCTGGCGCGCCCAACAGGCGAAGTCGTAAATGTTGAGCGGAACACGGTGCGGCAGGAACATCAGCTCGGCGGGAATCACCGGTAGTTCGCTCCAGGGCCAGAGGTCAAAGAGGGCCAGCCAGATTCGGGTGAAGACTCGACTGTTCTCTATGCCGCCCGAGGCCTGGATGAATCGCTGCGCGCGCACCATGTGATCGGCCTCGGGCAGGTCGCCGGCCAGGCGAAGAGCCACGTAGGCCTCAATGGTGGTGGAGAGTTCTGGCGGTCCGCCGTAGAAGTTGGCCCAGGTGCCGTCCTCGCGCTGCTGGGAGCGGATCCACTTGGCCGCGCCGATCGTTTGTTCGTCGGTGCGTACGCCCAGAAACTCACGAAGCAGGAGATCTTCGGCGTCCATGGTGACGTTGGTCTCGAGCTCCCCTTTCCACCAGCCGGCGGGATCTTGCAGGGAGACGAGGACGTCCACGGCCCCTTTCACCGCGTTCTTGACGTCGGTTTCGAAGGTGGTCGGCGAGGGCGTTAACGACGGCGCGGGTGAGGACGTTTTCTCCTCGTAGGGATCGTTGTTCGTACCCGACGTCTTGTCTTGCAGATCGGTCATTTGTCGCGCTCGATCACGTAGTGCGCAATGGCCGACAGCTCGCTCACTGCGCCCGGGTCCAGGGGAACTCGTTGCAGGGCGGCTAGCGCGGCGTTCAAGTTGGTCTCGGCCATCTCGAGGGTTTCGTATCGAGCTCCGCAGTCGTCGAGTAACTCCATGGCGGCAGCGACTTGGGCGTCGCTCATCTCTTGATCAAGGGCCGAGCCGGTCTCGGCGAAGACGTCGAAGCCCTTGCTATTAGCGACGGAGATCAACAAGGTTTTCTTGCGCAGACGCAGGTCGTTGCCGACGGGCTTGCCCGTCACTTGGGGATCGCCCCACACGCCCAGAATGTCGTCGACCGCCTGGAAGGCCAGGCCCAGGTGCTGACCGTAGTCCGACAGCGCGGTGACCGACGTCTCGTCCGCGCCGGCCAGCACGGCGCCGATCGATGAGGCACAGGCGAGCAACGCACCGGTCTTACCTGCCTCCATGCGGAGACACTCCTCGAGGGTGAGAGAGGACCGATGTTCGGAGTTGATGTCCTCACCCTGGCCCACGATCATGGCCTGGGTGGCGTCCGCCAAGAGTCGCGTGGCCTTCACGCGCTCGGTCGTGGGCTCGTCGAGCAAGAGCTGAAAGGCCAGCGTTAAGAGGCCGTCGCCGGCGATCAGCGCGGGGCCGACCCCGAACTTGGCCCAGACCGTGGGAACGTGCCGGCGTTCTACGTCGCCGTCGATGATGTCGTCGTGGATCAAAGAGAAGTTGTGCACCAGCTCCATGGCGAGGGCCCCGACCAGGCCGGTCTCTTCCTCCGCGCCGGCCGCCTTGGCCGAGATCAGGGCCAGCGTCGCGCGAACCAACTTGCCACCACCCGAGAGGTGGTGCAGGACGACGGGTCGCAGCTCGGGGCTCAGTCGAAGGGTGATCTCCTCTAAGGCCGGCTCGACGAGGGACTTGGCACGAGCCAGTGTGTCGAGGGCCGTCGTTCCATTGTCGCGCCGAGAGAGCGAATCGGCCAATGTCACGTGCGTACCCTTTCGAGATCTTGTGGCCCCCCACTGATTGGGAGAGAGCCTAGTGAAAGTGCGAGCAAGGCGGAGTCGTTGCCACTGCGCACGGCCCCTTCCATGGTGGCGGGCCAGCCCGTGTTGCACCACGCGCCGGCGAGGAAAACACCCGGCGTCGCGCTCGCGATGGCCGCTCGACGGGCCTCAATGCCCGGCGTGGCTCGAAAGGTCGCCGCGTGCTCACGAGTGACCACGGAAGTAACGACCTTGGCGTCGCGCGAACGCGGCATGAGGCGATGAAGCTCCTCAAGAAAGGTGGCCACCAGCTCACTCGACCCGATCGTCATATAGCGATCGGCGGCCGAGAGGGACACCACTAGGCACTGACCAGAGGTCGCTCCGCTCGCGTCGGTTCGATCAAAGAAGAACTCGATGGGCGAGTCGAGGCAGGCGCCGAGCGCGAGGTCGGTGACCCGTCGGTCGAAGACGAAGTGAATGTTCACGATCGGGGATACTCCCAGATCCTCCGCGAGCTGAGTGTCGTGCACGACGCCGAGCGACGCGGCCGTACGCGGGGGCGTCGCCACAATGACGCGATCGGCCGCGACGGGGCCGCTATTCGATTCAAGGCTGAACGAGCCGGCCGAGCCCCGGATCGAGGTGACCGTGGTATTGACCAGGGTCTCGACCCCGGACTCATTTAGGGTGCGCCTCGAGTTCTCTCCGTGGAGTTGGCTCAAGGGAACCCTTGACCACCCCATGTCGGCGCCGTCGGCTCGATCGAGAAAACCGATGCGAAAGACCTGGGTGGCAAGAGCCAGTGACGCGTCGTACGCACTGACGTTGATAGTCGGCTGAATGATGAGGTTCCACAGTCGATCGATCGCCTGAGGAGACTGGTGACGCTTCGTCAGCCACTGGGCGAACGAGACCCGATCGAGCGCGGGATCGCGCGGATCCATCCGACGAAGGGCCAGGACCGGACCCAACAGACCGAGTCGATCTTTCAAAGAGAGCGGTTGGTAGCGAAGAAGAGACAGGGCGAGGTGAAACGGCGCCGGAAGGTCACTGCGACGAATGGCGCTGCCCTTTTCGTGGGGGCGCAAAACCGGCACATTGAGTCGCGGTTGTAGGTAGACCTGATGGCTGGCGCCGATGCGCTCTAAAAACGCTCGATACGCCGTACAGCAACGAAGAAACACGTGCTGTCCATTGTCGAAGGACAGTCCGTCGCGCTCGATTGACGTAGTGAGTCCCCCAAGATGGGGACGACGCTCGAGAAGGGTGACTTGCGCGCCCGCGTCGGCCGCACTGAGGGCGGCGGCGATTCCGGCGAGGCCCCCACCCACGACCGCCACGCGAAGCTGACTCATGATCGCGCACCGGCCAAGCTGCGCAGCGCCACGGTAACTTTTTCCCACGTGGGCACCGAGACGCGACCCTGGGTCACGGCGATGGGGTTGCCCTCGATTCGCTTGAGAAGGTGCTGGTAGATGCCGGACATCGCGGAGACGCAGGCCCTACTCCGTCCGTCGAGCAGCGGTAGTAGTTGCAGGCCCTCGGCGAACCACTCCTCCGCTCGACCGCACTCGAACTCGACTAGTCGCGCAACTTCCGAAGGCGGACCACTCAGGTCGGGCGAACAGTGCACTCGTTCGGCGTCGGCGCGAGGTAAGTAGACGCGGCCGAAGGACTTGTCTTCCAACACGTCGCGCAAGATATTTGTCAGTTGCAGTGCCACCCCGAGGGAGTCGGCCAGCGGCACGGCCTCCGTAGGGTGATCGGTGCCAAAGATAGCTAGAGACAAGCGGCCCACCGAACCGGCCACGTTGCGGCAGTACTTCACCAGGTCGTCAATCGTTTCGTAGGAGGTACCCAGCACATCCATCTCGCAGCCGTCGATGATCTCGCCAAAGCACTCCATCGGAAGCTCGTAGCGACGCGCGGCGTCGGCCACCGCCCACAGCACCGGGTCGTTGGTGTGCGGGTCAATCGGGTTGATGTCCTTTCGAACGTTCTGTAACCCGCTGAGCTTCGCTTCGGGCGCGGCCTCGCCGTCGCCGATGTCGTCGATGCGTCGAGCCAACGCGTAGACGGCAGACATCGCCTGACGTTCGGGCCTGTGCAGGAGGCGAATGCCGTAGGCGAAGTTCTTTGCTTCTCGTTTTGTGACTCCTTCGCACCACTCGTACGCGGCGTCGGTGTTCACGCCGCCCGCCCCGTGGCGCGGGCGCTGATGAGTTCACGCACGACGTGGCTCATCACGTCCACCTTGCGGGGGTGGCACTGCACCAAGAGGACGTTGTAGTCAGCCCGTTCGATGGAATCCAAGGCCGCCAACCCACCGGCGACAAACCCACCAATCGCGAGGCGCGGTTGGAGGGACAGGGTCGCCATCAGTGGTCGTCCCGGCTCGAACAGGTGTCGGGCTCGCTGTGACTCCATCTTGATGAGTTCGCACAGGGCCGTACTCGCCGAGGGCGCCAGGAGATCGTCCTCGGTGCAGCCAAAGCGCCTCATATCCTCCAGCGGCATGTAGATGCGTCCCCGACGCGCGTCCTCGCCAATGTCCTGGAGGTGTTCCACCAGCTGTAGTCCAATGCAGATCTGATCCGAGTACGCGATGCGCTCGGCCGACAGTTCGTCGAAGATGGCCAGTACGAGTTGACCGACCGGAGCTGCGGACAACATGCAGTAGCCAACCAAGTCGTCGAAGGTCTCGTAGCGAGTGACGCGTTGGTCTATTCGGTTGGCTTCAATGAGCGCCCGAAATGGTCCAAGGTCGAGTTCGAGGTTCTGGATTACCGGCGAGAGTCGCCGAAACACGGGGTGAACAGCCTGTCCTTCGGCGGCTAGCTCTAGCTCGTCTTCCAGCCAGTCGAGGAGCCCCAGTCGGTCGCCCTCCGCCTCGTCGCCAATGTCGTCGGTGAGGCGCGCGAAACCGTAGATCGCCATAAGGTTCGTTCGTAGGTCACGGGGCAGGAGGCGCAACGCCACGGGAAAGTTCTCGTGGCTCGCCTTAACGCTCATCTCATCGCGCGCGAAAAACATTCCGCTATTTGACTCTGTCCGGCTCCGTGACACCAGCAATGACCCCTTTGCGCATCTCGGAAAAAGTCAAACTACCAGCCCTTATTCGAATCATCTTGAGAGCACTCTCATGATTCAGAGTAATTCGTCGTCTGAAGTTGAAGAAAGCTTTTGATTTCGGTGGGCAAGGTGAGTCTGAGGAGAGATTGACGCCATTCTCGTGCGTGAGGCGACGTCGAGGTGACCGATTCACACGGCGATAACGGGAGAATCGCAAGGAGATCGGCGACTTCGCAACTCAAATCAAAGAAAATGAACTCAACGATGATCTGTCCGTCTCGCCGTTCAACTCGCTGCCCAACGCTGAATCAAATTTCAGGAAGGCGGAGTTTGACTCACTGAACGAACACTTCAACGCACGAGTAGGTCGAGGAAGTCTTCCCCGGTACGGCTCCTTCGCCCGCGACGGAGATCTTCACGTTCACTACTTTCATCGATCGGAGCCGGCTCTCTAAGAAGCTTGCGACGCCGTGGGCCCTCGCTGAACTAAGGGCTCCGTTGAGCGAAGAGATCCCGGTGTCGGCGCTGTAACCGAACAGCCGTACCACGTCGTACTGCTTTTCTCGCACCACCGAAGCGAGTCGCGTCACTTGCGCTTTCAGGCTCGCGTTCAACGCCGTGGCGTTCTTTGAAAAGTCACCGATCGTTCCATAGAGCGACGACGTCGGCGTTGCTTTCCACTGCGCGTACAAAGTCAGCGACGTCGAAAGCATCAAGCTCTGACCAGACTGATACGACGTCCCGGACCCGTTCGCCGCCGTGTTCCACGACGAAAACGAGTAGCCCGACCTCACGACACTTGACGAACCGGGGAGCGTGACCGACGTGCCTTGTGCTCCTGTCAGAGTCGCGAGCGATCCGCTACCTCCGTTCGCCGAAAAAGTCACTGCAACGGAAGACGTCGCGGTCCATTGAGCGAAGAGAGTGAGCGACGTCGTGAACGTCACACTCTGACCGGGCGCGTACGACGTCCCCGTGCCGTTGGCAGCAGTGTTCCACGTCGAAAACGAGAATCCGCTGTTCGTCAGACTCGTGGCCGCTGGCAACGAAACCGACGTCCCCGCTTTCCCGCTCAGCTGAGTAATTGATCCGACCCCTCCGTTTGCGGAAAACGAGATCTGAACGGCGGGCGTCCACTGGGCGTAAAACGTCTCGTTCGCATTGAGCATTACAGAGGCTCCGGCCTGATACGACGTACCGGTCCCGTTTGCCGCGGTGTTCCAGCCGCCGAAGAAATAGCCCGATTGCGAAATGCCACTTACGGCCAAAGGAAGTGAAATCGTTGATCCAACTGCGGCGGTAATGGATGCAATAGCGCCCGCGCCACCGTTGACGTTGAACTGTGCGGTGACGTTCGTCGCTTGCCACATCGCGTAGAGGACAATGGGCGAACCGAACTCGTAGGTTGCGCCGTCGGAATACGTGGCCCCGGTTCCGTCGGCTTCCGTGCTCCACCCCGTAAACGTATATCCGACATTGGCGAACTGCGGGCTCAAATTTGAGAAAAGAGTCAGCGCTGTTGGACCATTCGCAGTTTGTAACGCCGTAATTGTGTCCGATCCATTGTCATTTTCCGCGAACGTGACGGTGTGGAACTGTCCCGCCCAGATCGCATAGAGAACGATAGGGGAACTGAAGTCATAAGTTTCGCCGTCAGAATAAGAGTGCCCATTTCCGTCCGGCTCGGTATTCCAATTAACGAACGTGAAACCAGGATTGGAAAAATGTGGATTCAGATTTGAGAAGGACGTTAGAGCTGCGGGAGCGTTCTCGGTCTGAATCGCGGTGACTGAGTCAGAGCCGTTGTCGTTTTCGGCGAATGTAACGCTGTGGTATTGGGAAATTGCCGAAGCAGGACTCGAGTATGAAACAGCAAACCCCGTCGCAAAAAGTAGTAACGCCGCCGTGATCCTCGTCATCAAAGTGACTTTCAATCGGTACTTCATTTCAGCGACTTATTGACTGGCGCGAACAATTCTCTCTCACCGCGGTTCATATGCTCCCGATCCACACTCGTTCCGCGCCTCAAGGTGGCTGCCGCAAGCGATTCTCACTCTCGAAGCGGCAAACCCTACGATTCGCGTTTCATTTTTTAACCCACCACTTCGCACTTTGAGCGAGAGTTGAACTCGAGTGGTCGAAAAATTTATTGAACGCGCAGAATAAAATTTTTGGTTTAATTCGAAGCGCGTCGTTGACGGGCGACTTCGAAAGCCGCCACAGAAACGGCGACGCCCGCGTTCAAGGAACTGATGCGACCAAGCTGTGGTATCGACACAACGGTCGCGCATCGTTTGCGAGTGAGAGAAGAAAGACCTTTCTCTTCGCCACCGACGATGAGCGCCACGGGCCCCGATCCCAGGTCAAGATCGTAGAGGGAGTCCGTGGCGTCTCCGGCGAGACCGACGGTGAGTACGTCGGCTTTGTTGAGTTGATCGATGGCCGACGGGACTCCCCCCACGTCGCAGAAGGTCAGGTACTCAATGGCTCCGGCCGCGGTCTTGGTGACGGTCGGCGAAATTCGCGCGGAACGATGGCGCGGCACAACCACGCCGGTCACACCCGCGCCGTCGGCGCTGCGCAACATGGCGCCGAGGTTTCGGGGGTCGGTCACACCGTCACAGACCAAGAGGAAGGGCCGTTTCACCGCGAGAAGATCGTCGAGGCCGACCGTGTCGAGGGCCTGTGCTAGCGCCATAACGCCCTGATGACCTTCGGTCTTGGCCTCTCGGTCCAGTCGCGTCATGGAGACCAGGTACACGGGCACGCGTTGTCGCTGAGCTTCGAACTCAATCGCGTCCAACGTGGCTGACGCGTCCTGGGCCTCGGCGATGAAGATCTTCTTCACGGTGCGTCGTTTCGCCTTAAGGAGCTCGAGCACCGCGTGGCGACCCTCGACCTGGTCTCCCCCGACGCCGTCGCGCTCTCGCGAAGGGGACCGTCGAGGAGCGTTGACGTTGCCGCGGCGTTCTCCCGGGCGGGGCGGACGTTGGGGACCACGCTGGGGGGCGGGACGTGGGCTCACGCGGACACCTCGATCAGCACGACCGCGCTGGCGCCAATGCCTTCGCCACGGCCGAACGCTCCGAGCCCTTCGAAGGTGGTCGCTTTGACAGATATCGTCGCGCCCGCTACGCGGGAGAGTTCGTGGGACATCGCGGGCATGAAGAGCACCAACTTGGGCCGCTCGGCCATGATCGTCACGTCGCCCGAGAGCACGTGATATCCGTCGGCGCGCAGCAGTTCGACCGTCTCTTCTAACAGCCGCCGCGATGAGGCGCCGGCGAAGGCCGGATCGTTGTCGGGGAAGTGGCGCCCGAGGTCGCCCAGGTTCGCGGCCCCGAGCAGAGCGTCGCAGAGCGCGTGGGTGGCGACGTCGGCGTCGGAGTGACCGACGAGACCTTGTGCGTCGGGAATATGGACAAGTCCGAGCCACAGTTCTCGGCCGTCGTCGTCACTGAAGGCGTGCACGTCGATGCCTTGGCCGATTCTCATGGGAGAAGTCTCCCGTACAGGCTGAGAAGTTCGAGGTCATTCGGTCGAGTGATTTTGACGTTCTGGGCTTCGCCGGGTACGACCACCACGCGAGCGCCGATCGCTTCAACCAGCGCCGCGTCGTCGCTGGCGTCCTCGCCACTGGCGTGGGCTCGTTCCAGCAGTTCGCGCAGAAAGGCCTGAGGGGTCTGCACGGCCACCAACTCATCGCGCTCCAAGGTGGCCACCACGACGGACTCCCCGCCCGCCGCCAGGCTGACTCGCTTGACGGTGTCGGTCAAGACGAGTCCCGGTATGGCCGCGCCGGCGCCACCGCGCACGGCGTCGACCACCGCGCGAAAGAGCGCCGGACTGGCCAGGGGTCGCGCGGCGTCGTGGACCACGACGATCTCCGCGTCGAGGCAGTGCTCGAGGCCGCGACGCACCGAGGCCGCGCGCGTCGATCCACCGGTGACCACCACGTCGGCACCTTCGCCGCCGCCGGCGTAACTCTCGGGCACCACGAGAACGCTGTAGTCGGCCACGCTGCGCGAGGCGCGCACGCTGCGCGCCGCGATGGTCTCACCGTCATAGAGGGAGAACTGTTTTAAGCCACCAAAGCGAGAGCCCTGGCCCGCGGCCACGACGACGGCCGCAATTGACATGCCTAGGGGAGGACCGAGGCGAGTTTTTCTTCGGCCGCTTCCGTGTCCACATTGAGAGCGAAGGTCAGCTCCGAGACGAGGATCTGGCGGGCGCGGGTCAACATGCGCTTCTCTCCCGCGCTGAGACCCTTGTCCTTGTCCCGGATCGAGAGGTTGCGCACGACCTCGGCCACTTGATAGATATCGCCGGAGCGGAGCTTCTCGGAGTGGTTCTTAAAGCGCCGGGACCAGTTGGTGGGCATACGGGCTTCCTTCTTGCGCAGCACGGCAAAAACCTCTTCCACCTCTTCGTCGTTGATCACGTCGCGCAGCCCGACGGACTCGGCGTTGGCCACCGGGACCATCAACACCAGGTCGGTGTAGGCGACTTTTAGCTTCAGGTAGTCCTGTTTGACGTCAAAAGCCGTCATTTTCTCGATTTTTTCTACGGTACAGGCGCCGTGGTGAGGGTAGACCAGGCGGTCGCCCTTCTTATACTTTCGCGCGGTCATTACTGGAGACACTCCTCAAAGGGGCCAGCGCCGTCAGATACAGGCGCTCGGGGATTAACTATTTTACCAGATTTTTGGCCACTTGGAACGGGCCCCGACGCCTCGAGGCGGGTCCCGCGCGCGTTGCCGCCGAGTAAACAGCCCCGACGTGACACGATGGACATCACCACCACCAAAGGACTCGACCGTGATTACTGGCTCGCACTTCATTCTCTTCAGCACCGACGTCGCCGCAGACCGGGCCTTCTTCCGCGACGTCCTCGAGCTGCCCTTCGTCGACGTCGGCGGCGACTGGCTCATCTTTCGCGCGCCTCCGGCCGAGGTGGCCTTTCACCCCGCTGAGCGCAGCGGCGGCGGTGAGTTCTTCCTCCTCACCGACGATCTCCTCGCCGACATGTCTCGACTCGAGGCGCGAGGCGTTCCCCTCAGTCCAGTAGAGGAGCAGAGCTGGGGCACGGTGACGAAGATCGGTCTGCCGAGCGGCGGCCAACTCGGGCTCTACCAACCCAAGCACGCGTCTCCCCCGGCGTAACGAGTCTCTAACTGAGCGCTACGCTTCGCGCAGTGCTAGGGCCCGCCCCGGCACGGGCGGTATCTTCCGCGGTGGCGAAGCTCAGCACCACGCCGTCACCGAGTGCCCCCTCTGAAAACTCGGCCGAATGACGACGGTGCCCGCGACCTGTAGTCGAGTGAGGGTAAGACCCCATCACGAGCAGCGTGCAACCACGCTCGACGGTGAAGTGCTACTTAGGAGTCGTCCAGCGATCCTTGAGCGAGCGCGATGGCCTCAACCAGAGAGTGGCACCGACACACCCGAATCCCTCCGACCTCGTCCAGTTCACCCTCGTGGGGAACGATCACCACGCGGGCCCCTCGTCGTGACGCTTCACGGACGCGGCGGGTGAGACCGGTGACCGCGCGAAGTTCGCCGGCCAGACCGACCTCGCCAATCGCGACCATGGTCGCCGGAACGGCAAAGCCGCGTACCGCGGAGGCCACGGCCAAGGCCAGCGCCAGATCGACACCGGGTTCATTCGCCGAGAGGCCGCCCGCCGTCGCGGCGAAGACATCGAGCGCTGTGGTATCGACGCCGCACCGAGACTCGAGGACGGCCAGCAACAGCGACAGTCGCTGCGAGGAGACCTGGTAGGCCACGCGACGCGTCGCGCCCGAGGCGCGCGCCACCAGCGCTTGAATCTCGACCACGAACGAACGCGACCCGTCGCTGGTGACACTCAAGACAACCCCGGGCACGTCGAGCTGAGGACCGCCCAAGGCCACCGAAGCGTCGTCCAACTCGCGCAGTCCTTCACCCACCATCTCGAACAGTCCCACTTCGCCGGTGGGACCGAATCGATTCTTCTGAGCCCGTAGAAGGCGCAGCGACCCGTGTCGATCGCCTTCGATGCGAATGACGGTGTCGACGAGATGCTCCAGCGCGCGCGGACCGGCCAGCTCTCCGTCCTTGGTCACGTGACCAATCAACATGAGCGCGGTGCCACTCGCCCTGGCCACCGAGCACAGGCGTTCCGCGGCGTGACGTACTTGAGGCACCGAGCCCACCACGCTCGTCAGGCTCGCGTCGCTCATGGCGGACACGGAGTCGACCACACAGAAGGTGCGACGTCCTTCACTCAACACGTGGGCGGCCGCTTCCACGCTCGTGGTCGTGGCGATACTCAGCGAGCGAGGGACCTCACCGAGTCGACGCGCGCGCCGCGCGACCTGCCCGGAGGACTCCTCGGCCGCGATCAAGAGCACCTCCTCATCGGCGAGGGCCAGGGCACGCAGAGCCACCAGGGCCAACGTGGACTTACCCACTCCCGGTTCGCCATAGAGCAACGTCGTCGAACCGGCCACGAATCCGCCGCCGAGCACGCGATCCAGTTCGCCCACGCCCGACGGTGTCAACTCGGTGCCCTCGTCTCCAACGTCGGCGAGAGCTAGCGTCGAGAGTCGCTCACTCGTCGCACCGTGACGAGTGGTGACCTCGTCAAGAGAGTTCCACTCCGCGCACCCGCCGCAGCGTCCTTGCCAACGAGGCGCGCCGGTACCGCAGAGTCGACAGACGTAGAGGGCGTGGGTCTTCATCCTCGCCACGCTAGGGAGACGATGTGACGTCTTAGGCGGGAGCGTCCTCGAAGTCGACCGACGGGGGCAGACCTTCGACGCCCTCGAAGGTGAGCGACGTACCGTCGTCACCTTCACCGACGTCGACGACAATCGTCTGACCGGCGTGGAACTCCTTGAAGAGGATTTTCTCGCTGAGGGCGTCCTCGACGTACTGCTGGATGGCCCGACGCAGCGGTCGCGCACCCAGCTCGGGATCGTAGCCCTTGTCGGCCAAGTACTCCTGAGCCTTCGCCGAAAGTTCCAGACCGAGTCCCTGAGCGCTCAACTGCTCACGCAAACGCGAGATCAACAGGTCGGCCACGGCGATAACTTCCGGCCGCGTCAGCTCGTGGAAGACAATCGTGTCGTCGATACGGTTCAAGAACTCGGGACGGAAGTGAGCCTTCAGAGCCTGGTTGACCTTCTCTTTCATGCGCTCGTGGGTGACGGAGTCCGAGCCCTTGCCAAAGCCGATGGCGGCCTTGCGCAGGTCCGATGTTCCCAGGTTCGAGGTCATGATGAGAATCGTGTTCTTAAAGTCGACCGCTCGTCCCTGGGAGTCGGTGAGACGACCGTCTTCTAAGATCTGCAACAAGATGTTGAACACGTCGGGGTGGGCCTTCTCCACTTCGTCAAAGAGCACCACCGAGAAGGGCTTGCGTCGAACGGCTTCGGTCAACTGTCCGCCTTCGTCGTAACCGACGTAGCCGGGGGGCGAACCGACGAGACGTGAGACGGAGTGCTTCTCCATGTACTCGGACATGTC
>JAOBWI010000005.1 GCA_025463285.1 Acidimicrobiaceae bacterium
TGACGCGTTCAACGGTGGGCGCGTGGGCCAGCATGCCTGTCTTCACGGCTCTGACGTCAAAGTCGTCGAGTACCACGCGTATCTGGGCCTCGACGATGTCGGCGCTGAGCGAAACGACGTCAAAGACGCCACGGGTGTTCTGCGCGGTGATCGCCGTCAGGGCGGTGGTGGTGTATACGCCAAAGGCGCTAAAGCTTCGAAGGTCCGCCTGGATGCCAGCGCCGCCGCCCGAGTCCGAGCCGGCGATCGATAACGCCGTCACAGGTTGCACGTTGCAACACTAGTGAGCAAGCCTCGTCGCTACGCTGGGATGGTGGAAGAGCAGTTTCAAGTCGGATCGTTCTCTTCGGACTCTCGACTGGTCGTGGGCACGGGCGGGTTTCGTTCGCTCGACGTCTTAGAGGCCTCCATTCTCGCCTCGGGCTCGACGATCGCCACCGTGGCGCTGCGTCGAGTGGATCCCAACGTGGAGGGATCCATCTACGATCTGCTGCTGCGTTTGAACGTGACGTTGCTACCCAACACGGCCGGTTGCTACAGCGCCGAGGAGGCGCTCAAGGTGGCGGAGTTGGCGAGGGAGGCTTTTTCGACGTCGCTCATCAAACTGGAGGTCATCGGGGACGATCTGACGTTGCTGCCCGATACCACCGAAACGTTGGTGGCGGCCGAGGAACTGGTGCGCCGAGGATTCGAAGTGTGGGCCTATACGTCGGATGACTTGATCGTGGCCCAACGATTGGAGCAGGCTGGTTGTGTGGCGGTGATGCCGCTCGGGTCCCCCATTGGATCGGGTCTCGGCATCAGAAATCCCCACGCGCTCTCTCTCATTGCCGAGCGGGTCGACGCGGCGGTGCTGCTGGACGCCGGGGTCGGCACGGCCTCGGACGCGGCGCTGGCCATGGAACTGGGGTGTGACGGAGTGTTGGCCGCGTCGGCCATGAACCGTGCTCTCGAACCGGTCTTGATGGCCGAGGCCCTCAAAGAGGCAGTTCGCGCCGGGTATCTGGCCCGTCGGGCGGGACGCATTCCCACCAGAGTGCACGCCGAAGCGTCCTCACCGTCGCTCGGTCGCCCCGATCTTTTTGCGGGCTAGCCTCTCATTAACTACACTCGTGTAGTCCATCGAGATAGTCTGGTCAAGCCTCGGTCGGGAGGGACTTCGTATGACTGACACGGCAACATTTGGCTTTAGCGGGCCGACGGTCTGTCGCCTCACGGGCGTCACGTACCGTCAGTTGGACTACTGGGCGCGCACCGGACTGGTCACGCCCTCGATCACCCCGGCGACCGGTAGTGGCTCGAAGCGCTCGTACTCCTACGGCGACGTACTCGAAGTAAAAGTCATCAAATCTCTCTTAAGTTCGGGCGTCTCACTCTCGCGCGCCCGCCAGGCCGTTGAGTGCCTGCGCCGCTCCTTGGGCGCCGACCTGGCGGCCAGCAGCTTGGTCCTGTCGGACTCGGGTTCGGTTCTCGCGCACGACGACGGTGAATTGGTGGACCTCTTGCGAGGTGGCCAGGGCGTCTTCAACATCGTTCCTTTGGCCCAGGTGGTCGCCGAGCTTCGGACCACCATCAGCCAAGAAGAACTTGCTACGTCGGAGAAGGGGGCCGCCACGGCGTGAGCTCTTCATCGCGGAGCGACGACGCTCGTCGTCGCCACCCGTGCGTAGTACCCAACGCGGTTCAATCATTCGCCCACCCCAGCGAACGGCTCTTTTCCCTCCTCTTGACTCTCTACGGCCATCAGTGGGTCTACGAACCTCTGGAATTTCCTCTGGCCTGGGATGACCACGGCACGCCGACGCGGGGCTTTCGACCAGATTTCTTTTTGCCCGAGAAGCGCCTCTTCATCGAACTGACCGTGTTGGATCAACGACTGGTCACGAAGAAGAATCAAAAAGTTCGCCGCTTTCGCTCGCTCTACCCCGAGATTCCGCTGCTGGTCGTCTATCAGCGCGACTTTCGCGCTCTGTTACACCATCACGATCTGCACTTCGACGACGGGAGGGCCGCCTGATGGCGGCGAACGACGATCGACGACCGTTTCTCTACGACCTCCACGTCGAGTTGGGGGCCAAGATCGTACCCTTCGGTGGTTGGGCCATGCCGCTGCAGTACTCAACGGGCACCGTCAGTGAACACTTAGCTTGTCGCCACGACGCCGTGGTCTTCGACGTCAGCCACCTGGGGACGGTGCGCTGTGAGGGCGCGGGGATGTTCGACGCGTTACAGAACACTCTCACCAACGATCTCAACAAAATCGCGGCCGGGCGCGCTCAGTACACGCATCTGCTCACCGAGGACGGCTTCGTGGTCGACGACATCATCGTGTGGTGGGTCGGCGACGATCAGTTTGACGTCATGCCCAACGCCTCGAACACCTCAGGGGTCACCTCCGCGCTGCCCGGCGTCGACGTGACCTCGGAGCGCTGCGTGCTGGCCGTACAAGGACCACGGGCCCGCCAAAAGGCCGAGGCGGTCGATCCTCGTTTCTCGGCCGTGGGACGTTTTCGCGTCGAACGCTTTGACTACGAGGGCGTGGAAGTTCGCGTAGCGGGGACCGGCTACACCGGAGAGCCGGGCTTCGAGATCGCCGCGCCTAACCAAGTGGCCGAACGAATCTTTCGCCGCTTGGTGGCAGCGGACATTCTTCCGGCCGGTCTCGGCGCGCGTGACACGCTGCGCCTCGAGGCCGCGCTACCTCTCTACGGACACGAGCTGAGTCTGCGCTCCACGACGCTCGAAGCGGGACTCGGCTGGGTGCTCGGCTGGCAGAAAGCGACCTTTCGCGGTAAAGGTGCGGTCGAGAAAGAGCGCGACCGCGGGGTACGACGACTACTCACGGGCGTCACGGCTACCGGTCGACAACCGCTGCGCGAAGAGGGCGACGTACTCGTGAACGGAAACCTCGTCGGCACACTGACTTCGGGCAACTTCTCACCGGTCTTGGAGCGAGGGATCGGCATGGGACTATTAGAGCCCGACCTCATGGTGGGCCACGAGGCGACGGTGCGACTTCGGGGTCGTGAGATTCCCGCGACGATAACCTCATTGCCGTTCGTGCGAAAGGGGTCGTGAGGTGGCGGACTATCTGCCTCACACGGACGACGACGTCCACTCGATGTTGACCTTTTTGGGTATGGACTCCCTCGATGATCTCTTCGCCCACATCCCTAGCGCCATTCGCTTAGCCGGGGGCTTAGAGATCGACCCCGGTTTGAGCGAGCCCGACGTGGCGGCGATCTTTGCTAGCTACACGCGAGCCAACGCGGCCAAAGCCACGTCCATGACCTGTTTCGCAGGGGGTGGCGCCTACGACCACGAAGTGCCGCCCGTGGTAAAGATGCTCTCAAACCGCTCGGAGTTTGTGACCGCCTACACGCCCTATCAGCCAGAAGTGGCCCAAGGAGTACTCCAGGCCATCTTCGAGTATCAAACTCTGGTCTCTCGACTGAGTGGGCTGGCGATTCCTAACGCCTCTCTCTACGACGCCGCGACCGCGCTGGTGGAAGCTCTCAATATGGCGAGCGGAGCCACCGGTCGCCAGAAGATGATCATCTCGTCGGGCATTCATCCGCACTGGCGCCAAGTGGCGCGCACCTTCGCGCGGGGCACGGGACACGAGATCGTGGAGGTGCCGTTGCGCGACGGCCTCAGCGACTGGTCGAGTGTGGACGCCAGCGAGGCGGCGGCCGTCGTGGCGGGCTATCCGAACTATCTCGGCACGCTGGAGGACTTGAGCGAGGCCAAGGCTCTGGCGGTGGCGAACGACGCCCTCTTCGTGGTGGGCGCCGACCCCGTGGCGGCGGGGGTGCTGAAGACGGCGGGCCAGTGGGGGGCCGACGTCTTCGTGGGGGAGGGCCAAGCCTTCGGCACGCCGCTGTCCTTCGGAGGTCCCTACGTGGGTCTCTTCGCGTGCTCGGTGGCGCAAACGCGCCGACTGCCGGGACGCATCGTGGGCCAGACCGTCGACTCCAGTGGACGACGGGCCTTCGTCACCACGCTGCGCGCGCGCGAGCAAGACATCCGTCGTGAGAAGGCCACGTCGAACGTCTGTACCAACCAGACCCTGATGGCGGTGGCCGCGGCCATCCAACTGGGGTGGCTCGGCACGTACGGTCTTCGCGAAGTGGCCACCCGGTGCGCCCAAGGGGCGCACTATCTGTACGAGGAACTGCTGGGCGTCGATGGCGTCGAAGCCCTCACCAGCCAGCCCTTCTTTCGAGAGTTCGCCGTTCGCGTCTCGAAGCCCGCCCGGGAAGTGGTGTCGTTGATGGCCGAGCGCGACGTGCTCGCCGGCCTGGCGGTGGCCCAACTCACCAACGGTCCCGACCCTTCGGTTGACGACGTGGAGAGCGTGCTCTTGGTCACCGTGACCGAGCGACGCACCAAGGATGAGATTGATCACTACGTCGAGGCGATGCGCGAGGTGCTAAAGACATGACCTCACCCCTTCCCGGAGGACGAGCGGCCTCGGCGCCGCTCATGGGACACGAATCGGAGCCCACGCTCTTTGAGATGTCGGTTCCTTCGCGCTCGGCCTATCAACTGCGCACCACCGGCGTTCCGGCCACGCCGCTCGAGGAGTTGGTGCCGACTAACCATCTCAATGACGAGATTGTGCCGATCGCCGAAGTATCAGAACGTGACTTGGTCGGACACTTCACCCGCCTCTCACACCGTCAGTACTCGGTGGACCTGGGCATGTATCCGTTGGGCTCGTGCACCATGAAGTACAACCCTAAGTTCTGTGACGCCGTAGCGGCCGACCCGGGCCTCAACTCCGTACACCCCGCAGCGCCCGCGTCGTTGTGCCAGGGCTGGTTGGAGATCATGGTCACCCTGGAAGAGAAACTTTGTGCCATCACCGGCATGAGCGCCGCCACCCTGCAGCCGGCGGCCGGTGCGGCGGGCGAGCTTACCGGACTGCTTCTCATGCGCGCGTATCACGAGTCGCGTCGCGACGTACGACGACGCGTGCTCACTCCCGACTCGGCCCACGGCACCAACCCGGCGTCGGTCACGCTCGGCGGGTACGAGGTCACCACCGTGCCGTCCAGTGACCGCGGACTGGTTGACCTGAAGGCGCTTAAGGCGGCTTTAGGACCGGACGTCGCGGGCATTATGTTGACCAACCCGAACACGGTCGGCCTCTTCGAAGAGGAGATCGTCGAGATCGCCCGGGCGGTGCACGACGTCGGCGGGCTGCTGTACTACGACGGCGCGAACCTGAACGCCATTCTCGGGGCCGTGCGTCCGGGCGACATGGGTTTTGACATCGTGCACATGAATCTGCACAAGACCTTCGCCACCCCCCACGGCGGGGGAGGACCCGGCGCCGGTCCGGTCGCGGTCGCCGCCCACCTCGTCGAGTTCTTGCCCGGACCCCAGGCGTCACGGGTGGGTGAGGGAGGCTTTGACTGGGTGACGCCGCCGCGCTCGATTGGTCGCGTGCACGGCTGGCAGGGCAACGCGATGGTCTTAGCTCGCGCGCTGGCCTACATCGACGTGCACGGGAGCGATGGACTGCAGCGAGTGTCCCAGCACGCGGTCTTGAACGCCAACTGGCTGCGCCACCGGCTGCGCGCGATATTGCCCGCGGCCTACGACCGCGTCTGCATGCACGAGTGCACGCTCAGCGCCTCGCCCATGAAGGCCGAGTATGGCGTTCGCGGTCTGGACGTCGCTAAGGCCCTGCTCGACGAGGGCTTCCACTCACCGACCGTCTACTTTCCCTTGATCGTCGAGGAGGCTCTGATGTTTGAGCCCACCGAGACCGAAAGCGTGCAGACGCTCGAGGCCTTGGCTCAAGCCGTGGAACGAATCGCCGAGCTCGCGCGCGATGACGCCGACCAACTGCGCCGCGCCCCGCAGAACACCCCGGTGTCGCGAGTCGACGAAGCTCGAGCGGCACGCCAACTCATCGCCACCGCGGACGCTCAAGGGTAGGCGACACATCGGTCCCCGCGACTGGTGGTCGACGAAGGGCAGCGATAGCGTAGCTGTCAGCACTACGAACGTCTTGAGATCCTCGCCATGGCCAACAACTCACCGATCGAGCGCACGCTCGCGTGGTGGCGGATCGACCGGAAACCCACCGGCGAGCCTCCCTCGGCGGTGCGGGCCTTGGTTGTGACAGTTTTCGCCGTGGGTGGCTCTCTCGGCGCGAACGCTCTTCTCGTGGCGCTGGCCATCTCTCTCAACTCCGCACTGAGGAACTACTCGCACTTTCACTTCAACGACTACGGCACCCTGACGGCGGTCGGCGTGGTCGTGGCCTGCGCCGCTTGGTTCGTGGTGCTGCGAATCTCGTCGTCGCCCAGGTGGTTATTCTTTCGACTGGCCGTGCTCGTGACCCTGGCGCTGTGGATTCCCGACCTGTATCTCTTCACTAAACACGAGTCGCGCGACGGCATCATTTGGCTGATGCTTTTGCACCTGGCCGTGGCCTTCGTGACGTACAACGTGTTGGTTCGAGGGGCGCCCGCTCGACCCCTGGCGAGCGGCGCCACCGTCGCGCTGCGGGCGAAAGGGGCGGTTTTCGCGCCGAGCGACAGCGCAGCAGAGAAGTCCGGCGACAACGAAGTATCGCTCGGACGCCCGATATTTGTGGCGTTGTTGTGGGGGGTCATCCTCGAGTTCATCGTGGGTGTGTTGGACGTGATCTACGTGCCCTTCAATCGACCCAGCGGGTGGGTGGCCCACCACGGCGAAGCGGTGTACCTGGTTCACGCGCTCCTCGGAGTGGGCCTGGCGCTCGGCGCTCTGTACGTGTTGGCCCAAGCGTTGACGACCACAGCCCTGGCGCGCGCGGAACGCGGCGCCGCCATCGGCGGGCTCATCGGTATTGCGCTCGGTGGAGTTGGCGGAGTCCTCTGTTACGAGAAGTTCCTTCGTCTCTACGGCGTCGCGTTGATGTTTCTGGGCGTCGCCGTGGCGTTCTTCTGCTACTTCATGCCGCTCATCGACGACAAGAAAGGTCGCTCCACCTTTCCCGCGGCCCCGGGTCGCGGCGGCCATCAACGCCCGCACGAGCCCTAAAGGTCGAGCGGCTAGAACCCATGTTCCGCCCTCGGTCTCGGCGTCGATTCTGGCCTGCACCAGACGAAGGAGCCGGGCTAACTTCAGTTGTTCGTCTTCGTCGAGAGCGCTGACGGCCAGCGACTCGCGGCGACACGATTACTGCGACAAGGTCAGTCCACCGTTGAAGGTGATGCCAACCGATCGAACGTACCCGCCGAGGACTTCGCGCGGGGCGAGGGCCGAGAGCTCCTCGCTGGGTGAGTCACACAGATCCAAGGTGCTTTCGTTTCCTTCAGGGAAAAGCGAAACGTGTCACGAGGTACGCCGCCGACGTACGTGTCGTGCGAGGCGATGTCAGCGTCTGGGTCGCCACCAGACCTGCGGGAGATGTTTGGAGTCAAACGGTTTCTCACTTCTCGCGGCAGCTCGGCGCAAAGACATTCCCGTGCTCGCTATCTGTCGCGGTCTTCAGCTCGTGAACGTCGTGTTTGGAGGAACCCTGCGACAGCACATAGAGCTCGAGCAAGGCGCCGGTCATCCGCAGTGGGACGTCGACGGCCACGAAGCAACCCACCAGGTGAATCTGGTTGAAGGCACCCTCACCTCCGCTCTCTTCCCTCACGAGATCGGCGTGAACTCGCTTCATCATCAGGTGGTCGAGAATGTGGGGAGGGGCTCATCGTCTCGGCGAAAGCCAGCGACGGCGAGGTAGAGGGGCTGGAGACCACCGATGGCAAGATATTGGCAGTTCAGTGGCACCCGGAATTACTCAACAAGCCCGATCCCACGTTCGTATGGCTCGTCGACCAAGCCAACAAACGGCGCTCCTAGTAGGAACTCCTGACCAGTTCCCCTGAGTGCTTAATGTGCTAGCGACATGCCGAGTAGGAACAATCCCGCGCACGCCAGTGGGGTAGTGGTGACCAGTGCCAGCGAGAAGCCCCAGTGATGTTCGCGCTGGAGTATGGCCGGGATGGCGAAGGCCGATGAGAAGGTAGTCAGTCCCCCACAAAATCCGGTAATGACGATGTCTCGAACGTGCGCGTCAGCGCTGCCGACTAATCGATAAGCGCCGTACCCCGCGACGCCACAGCCAAGAGCGTTCGCCAAAACCGTGGCCCACGGTCGATTAGTGGGGTGATGGCGTCGCACCGCGTACTCCATCAGATATCTCACCAGGCAGCCACCGCCACCGACCAGGGAAATTAGGAACAACGTCATCGCGCGTGTCTCATGAGGCCTAGCCACGCACCTAGGACTCCGCTCAGAATGGCTCCTAAGGCGACGAAAACGCAGCCGCTAGGGCTGACGTGCCAGATTGCGGCCAGATCAACGAAGAGTCCTGAGTACGACGTGAAGCCGCCGAAGAATCCCGTGATGATGAGCACGCGGGTACGGTCGTTCGGATCACGGTGCCGCAGTGGGCCGCGCAAGAGCCGCGTGGCGAAGAGGACGCCGACGAAATTGATCGCCAGCAGTACCCAGGGGATCTCATGAGGCCAGAAAACGGTGCGGGATGGCGCGGGCAGATGCTCCCATCCGGTAAACAGCGCACGAAGAAGACAACCAACAAAGCCGCCGACCGCGCAAGATGACAATGCGATTACAAATTCGCGCGGCTTTAAGGTCGTGTTCGCGCTCATCGGTGCTTTAAAACTATCGAACGCACCTTGAAGAGCAGGGAATTACAGGGAAATCACACAGGGATATCCGCTGTAGGACATTTCTTTATAACTTTACATAACGAACATTATCGGCGTTTAACTCCGCCAAGGTTCTACCACAGGAAATTGTAAGCTTCGCGCACCCGCTCTGATCAGGGATTATATCAACCGCGGTTCCGATCGGAGACTCGGGTAGACGTTACTACGCCTCTTAGACAGCAAGTCGCTGAGCGACGCGCTAGGTCGTTTCGAAGTGTCGCAGTGTCTAACGTTGATATCGAGTCGTCGGGGTGGTCTTTACTAGTCATTTGGTCTCGCCCCGACGACTTGATTACTCTTTCGAGATGTCAAAGGAAGAGCCGTACGCGGCGTGGAAGCTGGTCTCTGACGCACTGAAGGCGCTGAGTGCGGTGTGGTTGGTCCTGGGCGCTGGCGCGGCCGTGTGGACGTTTCGTACGTTTCGCTACTTTGCGAGCTCAGCGTTGACGGTGATCGTGTGCGGTGAGGTCCTGGCGGCCGTTGTGGGCTGCGCGCTGCTGGCGTTCTGCGCGTTCCTGCTCGATGGTGTGTACGGTCAGGCGTGGCCCGTCTAGCCGGCTAATGGTGCTTTTTGCTTTTTGCGCTGAGTGAGCTCCGTCGCGCGGGTCACCGGCTGTGCGCCTTGGCAAGATACGAATTACTACATTCGTTATCTGCCGGAATGAAGGTCTAGGTGCTGTCGAAGAGGTCGAGGGCCTCGGCAAGTTCTATCCAAGCGAGGCGTTCGGTTTCGGTTGTCTTGTTCCAGAGCTCGCGGGTGATGATGAGGGACTCGTTGCCGACCGCTTCATTCTCTTCGGCTAGTTCCTCGTCGGTGAGTTCGGGTTGCATTGAGAGTGTTCGGCGCAGTCCGCTGCTCCATCGTTGTGCTTGGCGGCTGTAGGTCGCGTTGGCGTATTCGAGAAACATGGCGGTGTGCTTATGGTCGGAGTCGTCGAGCAGCGCGAAAGGGTCGTTGCCGTTCTTGGTGTCGGTGAGGGTCACTTCCTTGGCGATTTTGTTGACGTACTTCGCGGCGGCGGCTGAGTCTTTTCCGAACCACACGAGGTTGAGCCCTCGCTCGAGCGTGTACTTCGTGGTGACTTTGTTGACGAGGCCGCTCCAGGCGCTGTGCAGTCCGCGTGTCGCCTCGCGGATGGTCGCTTCGGTCGAGTCGGGACCGGCAAGAAGGATGATGTGGAGGTGGGGGTGCCAGCCCGCGTGACCGGTGCCGGTCGTGATTTCAAGCGTGGTGATCGTCCCGGTTAACGCCATGTGGAGTTTGCGGTAACGCCGGCGTCCGGTGAGGTCGTTCCATGCGCGGTTGAGTCGTTCAATGGTCTCCTTAAGGGGCATGGTGTCATCGTGTTGGAGAGTTAGTGTCATCATTCCGATGCGCCCGCCGCTCTTGCAGTGCTCGTCGAGGGCCTTCTCGACTTCGACGGTGCGTCTAGCGCGTATTCGGGCGCTGCAGGTGGGACAGGTCCAGATGTTCCCGCAAGCCATGAGCCCGGTGGCGAATCCTCGCCCGTTATGGACGCGCAGCACGACGTCGGGGTTCTTGGCGAGCCCGCATGTTTTCAGCCTCTTGAGGGGGCTGGAGCTCTCCTGGTGTGTGCTGGTGTCGTCGTCGATGTAGGCGATCTGGCGCGCTCGAGTGCGTCGCTTCCACCGCGTGCGTCGTGCTTCGCCGTGGTCGTCGACGTCGAACCAGGGCTGGCCCGTGGCGTCGAGGGTGAAAGTGTCGGATAGTCCCACTAGGGGCGGTCAAGGGGTTGTCGAGCTTTGCGAACGAGGCGGGTTGCAAAGGCGGCGGCTGTGACGAAAAGCACGACTGCGGTGACTTCGAGAGGGAGGGTGATGAGGTGCCAGGGCACCAGGTGCAGTACGTCGTGTTTGAAGGTCTTCACTGCTCCGGCGACGATGCCCTGGTGGGTCGTGTTGATGGGCAGGATCATTAGCCGTTGCCCCCGCCGATGGTCGGGAACTGGTGGTAAATCCAGAGCCCGAGATTGACGAGGAGCATGATCGCCATGACGCTAAACACGAGGGTGAGGGCGTCAATGGCCTGCGTGATCGGAAAGTATTGGTTAGCCCAGCCGAGGCCGGGCACGTCGGCAAGGATGGTCGAGACGTACCCTGAGAGACCGAGGTTGCTGGCGGTGGGCAGTACGTTGAGTAGTGCTTTGATCGGAACGAGGATGAAGTTGATTACGTCGGTCGTGATCACGTTCAGTCACTCCCCTCGTTGGTCTGGTAGACCTCGGCGCCGTTCTCCATGATGTGATCGCTGAGGCCGCCGAACTGCTTGACGATTTCGATTCCGTCGCCCGAGCGGTGCCACGGAGCCATTCGCCAGAGCATGACGGCGGCGGTCATCCAGATTGAGAAGGTGAAGAGCGCCAGTACCCAAGAGCGATAGCCCCAGAGGTTGCCGATGGTCGAGTCGTCCGCTCCCCCGCACCCGAGGCTGGATGGCGCGGGAAGCCTGACGCTGAAGGCGTGCAAACCGTGTAGTGGGCCTGATGTGATGCTCGAGAACGGTGCGATCGTTGGTCCGCAGCCGCTGCTCGATGTGCTCAGTCCACCAGTGAAGCTCGTGAAGGCGTCGGTCACCTGGGCGACGTAGCCGAACGGTGTGGCGGATGATAGAGCGCTTTGGAACGCTCCGAAGTCGACGCATCCCGAGGTGATCAGGGTCGTCCCGATGATGCTCCCGCACATCGTGGGTTGAAAGGCCCATTGCATGATGCAGGTGAAGGTGTGGAGTGCTCCGCTGACCCACGTGGCGGGGCTGTAGAGGTCGAAGCCCGATAGGTCGAAGCACTGCCCTACTCCGGGTGGTCCGCCGGGGAAGACGACGCCCTGTGAACCCTCGACGGCTTCGTAGGAGCTTACGAGTCCCCAGTCGACCCACGTGCCGCCACTCCAGCTGCCGTTGGATTGCTTGGTGGCTCCGGTGTGGCACCACATGTCGGGGTTAATCACATGTCCGCTGGCGAAGTGGGTGATTCCGGCGGTGAGGGGTGAGGGAATGCTGCCGCCCGGTGTGTATCCGGTTTCGAAGCTGTCGTCGGTGAAGTTGTGTCCGAAGAGCGGGAATGTGGTCGTGTCGGTGGAGTTGGGGTCGACGAGCACGATCGCGTCTGCTCCGCCGGCGAAGTCGATGGTGAAGGGGTAGTCAGTAGTGCCGTCTGAGACTTGTCCTTCCTGGCCGGTTACGTCCTCGAAGGTGCAGCCGAGGGCGTGTGCTCCGAACACGATGGACGGTGTCGTGAGCATGCTGTTGGGCAGTGGTTGTCCATTGCCTTGCATGATGCCGGCTGTGCCGGGGCAGGATGACCACGGGCAGGTGGTGCTGGCGTAAATCGCTTCGGTTCCCCACGTGATGGATGATGATCCGGTGTTGGCGACGGGCTCCTGGCCTCCGCAGTTCCAGGACGTTCCGCCGCATTGTGAAGTGGCGCCGGGTTGGTGGGTGGCCCAGGCAGCGGTGGTGGTGCCGTACCAGCCGAGGTTGCCGGTTGTCGTCGAGGGTGGGCTCATTCCGGTGTTCCCGCAGTTGGTTCCGTCGGCGGCGCAGGTGGTGATCCCGGTCGAGTAGTAGTACGGACCGAGTTCGAACCAGAGTTGAAGGGTGTAATTGCTGGTGGTGTTGTTGGGCAGATTCGCGCAGTCCACGCTGAAGGTGATGTTTTGTTGCGGTCCAACGCTGTTGGCTTGGGGTCCGCTTAGTGAGGTGAAGTTGCACGAGCTGGTGATGTTGGGCCCGACGACGGCGGCGCTCGATGGTGACGCCGTGAGTGCGAGCGGTGCTGCTATCAAGATTGCGAAAGCGCAGAGTGATAAGAGGTAGCGCTTCATGATGCTTGGCCCTCGATCGGCGCAGCGTCGCGTGCGACGCGAGGTGGTCGGGGGCAAGTGCATTTAGGGCGAGACTTCACTCCGTGGCACTTGAGGCAGTAGCCGTGGTCATCGACCGTCGACCAGAGCATGACTTCTTCGAGCGTGTCGTACATGAACTGCTCTTCGTGCCAGGGCCTCCAGTACCGCTGGGTCGAGATGGGCTTGAGGTTGGCGATGGCGTGCACGCTGAACTCGTCGAAAGACCGGGCGTCGTAGGTCTTGTAGGTGAAGCCCGACATCGAGTCCCACTCCGCTTCGCGGGGCATGGGTTTGCCTCCGTCGAGTCGTAGGCGTGGCATGTACGGTCGCCACCAGGGGGGTACTCCCCTTTCGCGTTCCCAGCGGTCGGGTCGCCACCCTCGGGTGGTTGTTACGCGTTTCGTTGCTTCGCGTAGAGCGGAGTCGGCGCGACTCCAGTTAACGGCGGTCCAGCACACGTCCACGTCGGGTTTGCGCAGCTGGTGAATTTTGCGTAGCAGCTCGGCCGGCAGGCTCATGGAGCTCCTCGAGGGGAAGGATGCGTTTACTTCGTCAATGAGCCAGCAGCAGTGCTCGAGCTCGTCAATCTGGTCGGGGTCGGTGATGCAAATCCAGAGTGGGTGCGGTTCGCTGTTTGGCAGGGTGATCTTGAAACTTGAGGCGACGTGTCGACCTTTGGCGAAGGCTGGTGCGGCGTGCAGGGCCATCATGCCGAGTGTCTTTCCGTCGCCGTTGCCTCCGATGAGGGCGGTGATGGAGCCCCCGCTCATGAGCGTGTCGAGTACGTTGGGCGCGAGTTTCGCTCGATGTAGCGGTCGATGGTGATGAAGGCGAGCATCAGGGGAAGTGTCACGACGATCAGTGCTCCGGCTGCTACGGCTTTGATGGTGGTCATGCGTTTCCCTTCAGTGCTTTGACGATGCGAGAGATGACGAGGCCGATTACGGGCAGTAGAACGCTGGCGGCGATCAGTGCGCCTTCTCCAGCGGGGAACGAGTCGCCGGCGGATTGGATGAGTGCAGTGGCGTCGAGGGTCGTGGTAGTCGTGGGTGGTGTTGTCGTCGTGGTCGTGGTGGTCGAGTCGCTGCTTCCGGCGTCGCTAGGTACGTCGGTGTCGGGAGTGTCGGTCGCGGCGACGGTTTGCTGGGTCCCGGTCGAGTCGTATACGACGGCGGTTCCGGGGGCGAGGCCGGTATAGAAGCCGAAGTGCGCTTCGGCGGTTGCGTCGTCGGGGAACCAGGTGAGGGAGGCGGAGTCGAGCCGGCCAGGGTTGGCGTTGGTGGAGTTGTAAGTAGTGCCGTCGTTCATGTCCCAGGAGGGCTCGGCGGAGAAAGGAGCTGAGCCGTCGCCGCGTGCGATGCTGTCGTCGTAGACCTGAAGGACTTCGGCGCCGCCGTCGGTGTCCATGATGGTGATGAGGAAGGTGTCGTTGCCGGCGAGTCCGGTGCAGTTGCCCCAGGCGTCGGTGGTGCCGGAGTCGTACGACGGGGGTGCTGAGTCGGTGTTAGTGGCGGCGAAGTTGTCATTGCTGATCGGTGACGTGAGGCCCTGCTGACCCCAGGTGCAGGTGACTGGCGGGAGCGTTGCGCCAGAGGGAATGGTCGCGGCCAGGGGAAGGGCAGTTACCAGACATACGACTCCCCCGGCCGCGAGAAGGCGAAGCCTGTTACGCATTGATCAGTCGAGCGCGGCGGTAAAGCCAGCGTCCCCAGCGATAGAGGCCCACCAAGATCACGACGGCGGCCGCGATTTCGCCGGCGGTCGAAAACTGCACGCTTCCGTGCTTGCCCGTTAGCACCGACTTGGTGAAGCCGGGTCCCCCCTGGAGCACGATGAACTTAAAGAGCACTAGGGCGGCGAGTAGCCACCCGATCTGGAAGTACATGAAGCGCTTGAGGTGGTTGGTGTCGATGTCGAGAATGATGAATTTGCGCGAGTGCTTAACGCTGAGGCCGATGGTGGCAATCAACCCGCCAACGAGGGCGCTCACGAGAATTACGTCGCCCAGGTAGAGCTCGGCGGAACTAATCCAGATCATTGCGGCGGACCTTTCTCACTGCGTTGGCGAGGTCTCGTGCGAGCTGGGTCTCGCCGGTTCGTTTGCCGGTCACTGCCCAGCGCATTAGGATCCATCCCGCGCCGGCGCCGGCACCAGTTAGAGCCCAGTTGAGGAAGTAAGCGATGTTCATCTGATGAAGAGCCCTCCTACGGCGAAGGTGATTAGAACGGAAAAAAGAAACAGGTCCACGAGGTCGATCAGCATTAGCGCAGTCCCCTGCGTCGTCCGAAGGGTCGAGCTCGTCGGGGAGATCTCGGAAACCGCGCGTCACTCGCCTGAGCCCAGACTTCTCGGTCGCCGGTCTTCTTGATGGCCTTGGCTGTCTTGCCGCGCTTGAAAAAGAGGATTACGACGATTACAACGCCTGCGAGCACTGCGAGTGACATTGGTTTCCTTTCGAGTACTGCGTGCCGGCTACGAGGCGCAGCCGGCACAGGTGGAACGGGTGTTACTTGGCGCCTTTGCCGCCAAAGACCCTCGAAATCCAGCGCACTACGAGGAGCACGATGAACAAGGGGATCAAGGCAACCAGCACATCCGTGAGGATGGGCGACGCGGTCGCCGTAGCGCCGGACGCAGCGCCGGTCAGAGCAGAGGTCGGGTCGTAGGTAGTAGCACCTGCGAGACCAACGAAGCCTGCAACGGCACCACCAACGACACCAGCGGCCACAGCGGCCTTGGCGCCGAAGCGTGTCATGAAATTCTTCATGGGTTCACCAACTTTCTCCGGAGCTAACCCGGTCATAGACCCAGTGCACGGCGCACTAGTCCAGCTAGAAGGGAGAGGCCTACGCCTCCAAAGAAGCAAGCGATGATGACGCCGGCGAACACGCTCAGTCACCCGCTCGAAAGATCGTGCGAAAGAGCCAAAGTCCGAGGTTGCCGACGATCAAGACCGGTACGCCCCACTCGAGGATTGATGCGAAGGTGTCGCCGTCCATTAGCGGCGCTGCCAGCGTTCGTAGTCGCGGCAGGAGTCCTTGTGTACGCGGACCTTCTTGTAAAGACTGGCGCGAAGTTTGGGAAGGAACTCGGTGCCGAGCTTGGTGCTGTCAACCGAGATGATCTGTCGGCATCCGGGGCATCGGTCGATGAGGTTCATGAGGTTGCCTCCAGCTGGTCGTGTGCGTCGTCGTAAGCCCAGCGGCGAAAGCTGAGTAGGTTCTCGCAGTTGCGCCAGATGAGGTACGCGTGTTCGCAGGCCTGCTTGGCGTCGTCGCCGCCGAAGTCGAGGTAGTAGTCGAGCGCCCGACAGAAGCGCTTGTAGGCGTCTGTCGCGAGGTCGTCGAGCGATGGTCCGACGGTCGCGGGGCTTCGCGGAAAGGTGCGCCTACTCACAGCACGTGTCGCAGAGTGAGAAGGGAATGGTCCTGTCGTTGAAGTAGACCAAGCGGAAAGCTGGTCGAGATTCGCAGCTCTCGCACGTTTCAGTTGTGTCCTCGTAGCACCAGATGCATCGCACGTAGCCGTCGAGGCAGTAGCGAGTGAGTGTCGGGTCTGTCATTACGTAGTCGCACTCGTCGCAATTTGTGTTGTAGATCTCGTTCATAATTTTCCTCTCGGGTACGAAGTGCCGCAGTTGGCCTTCGTCCCGATGAGGGCGAAAGCTGCTCGGGCGTGACGTCGTGTCAAGGTTCCGGCCGGACAAGTTTTCGAGCCGTCGATCGGCAGCGCCATTTGTGTTTTTGCGGAGTGATGTGTGAGCTCGAAAAGTTGTTGGCACGGTGGCCTTGACACGATGGCCCGCCAGAGCAACCCCGGTGAGTGTGTGTCGCGTTTCTGCAGGTGTCATTAGCGCCCGAACCCGAAGAGAGAGCAGCCGAATAACGAACCGAGCGTGAGGCTCCCGAGCTCGACGAGCACGTGGATTTCGTAGACGCTCACGCGAAGGATGTGGCAAGGGCGTTGACGAGCACCCACTCAGGCGAGTGACTGCAGATCAGCGTCTTAGATAGCAGCGCGGCTTCGTAGTTGTCGAAGCACTCGTTGCAGTACGAAGTCACGCCACCAGGCCGCTTTTTGTGCGACCCGGCGACGTGACGACAGTGCGTTACGGGGCAGTGAGCTGGCACGGTGCTAGGCGCGTTGTGCGTCGATGGCCGTGTAGTTCATCCAGACGCGCTTGCCGTCTTCGCTCGGTGACTGATCACTCTTGAGAGTGACGAGCCACCTGGTGCCAGGCATCGCTTGCGCGAGTTTGGCGAAGGCGGGCAGCGTGACTGGTCCCATGAGCTGGCGCACCTCGCGGGCGAGGTTGATCTTGCGCTCGCCGTGGTTGCCTAGGGGGTCGGAGAAGATCGCGTTGGCGAGGCCTTCGATGATGTCCCCTCCGTCCTTGAATCGGGCGGGTTCAACTCTGATGAGGGTGCCGACAAAGCACAATCCCTCGAGAGTGGTTGGCTCGGGCGTGTCGCCGTTGAGGTGCGTTTCAGCTTCGGTGATAGTCATTTGGTCTCCTAGTCGTTTGGTCAAACTGGAGTCAATGACTTTTAAGTTACGAAATGATCTTGTCCCTGATCAGATCGAACATTATCGGCGTTATCTATCCTTAATGCTGTTATAGTTATTTTATGCGTCGGGTCCTAGCAGCGGCTGTTGTAGTGGCGGTAAGTCTTGGATTCTTCACGCTCCCATCAGGGGCGGACCTCGGAATTCCCTCTAACGTCGTCCTGTCGTTTAACTTCTCAGACAATTCTTTCCCAGCCTCGATAAGCACCGGACCGAATAACCTCAACCCCTTCAACGTCATTGCCGATGTCGTCCCTCAGAACACCGGAGGGGTTATTCGCATGGTCGCTATCGCGCCAGCAAGCTCTACGGTCAACAACCTTGTGTGCAGCTTCCAGCCCGTTCAGCAGGGTGAAGTAGAGTGCGCGTTCAACTTCACTGCGGACGGCGTGTGGACCGTGAGGGCTCAATACGCGACCGACTCCAAGTCGGGCGTCTCGTCAGTGTCGAGCACATCGCTGCGCGTCGCTAACTAAGCATGGGCTCTGGAGAGCCTGCGCGATTCCGGGTTGTCTGGAGGACCTTTCTCCAGGGCTGACTGGGGAGTCGATTGAGGCCCTGACTTCGACGAGGCGCTCGTCATCGCTCACGAACGTCGCCCCGATCTCGAACCACCAAGGACGGCCTCTGTGGTCAACGACATCGTCTAACGTACACTTCGCCCATGACTTCACTCTTTGACGTGTCCAACAAGATCGTCCTGGTGACCGGGGGCTCCCGCGGCATCGGCGAGATGATCGCCCGCGGCTTCGTGGAGGCTGGCGCGGTGGTCTATCTCTCTTCGCGCAAGGCCGAGGTCGGCGACGCGTTGGCCAAGGAACTGTCAAAGATAGGACCGTGCACGTCAATTCCGGCTGATCTCTCGAAAGAGTCCGAGTGTCAGCGTTTGGCCAATGAACTCAGGGAACGTGAATCCCATCTCGACGTGTTGGTCAACAACGCCGGCGCTACCTGGGGCGCGCCGATGGACGAGTACGACGACGCCGCCTTTGAGCGCGTTCTCGCTCTGAATGTCAAAGGGGTCTTTCACCTGACCAAGTTCCTTCGTCCTCTCCTGGAAGTAACGGGCACCGAAGAGAATCCCTCGCGCGTGATCAATATCGGATCGATCGACGGTCTTCGCGTCCCGGCGATGGAGACCTTCGCGTACTCGGCGTCCAAGGCCGCGGTGCACCACTTGACTCGACACTTGGCGAAGTTCCTCGCCCCAAAGATCACCGTGAACGCCATTGCGCCGGGACCATTCGAGTCCAAGATGATGCACGCCACGCTCGAGGCGTACGGCGACGCCATCGCCTCGTCGGCGCCGATGAAACGCATCGGCAAGCCGTCCGACATTGCCGGAGCGGCCATCTTCTTGGCTTCGCCCGCGGCCAGTTACATCACGGGAGCGATCCTGCCGGTCGACGGCGGCATCTCCTCACTGGCCTAGCTCGAAGGCTGGTGTCCTAGCGTCACCGAGAACGTGAGATGTTTGGTACCTCGCACGAGGTGAACGGTGATCTGTTGGCCGGGATGCATCTCGGAGATTACCTGGGTGACGTCCTGCGCACTTTCGATGGTCGTCTTGTTGATGCCCACGATGATGTCGCCCTGCTTGATGCCGGCGGCGGCGGCGCCGGTCCCGGAGATCACGCTGATCACGACGGCACCGGTCGAGAGAGAGAAGCTGTACTCCGCCATGAGCGACGGAGAGTTTGACTCGATCTCGACACCAATGAAAGCCCCGTGATTGACCACACTCTCCCCCGCCATCAACGTGGGCAACAGTGACTGAATGGTCGCCACGGGAATGGCGAAGCCGATATTCTGCGAGCTCTCGCCGTTAGACAGCGAGCCCGCCACGGCGGTGTTCATCCCAATGACGTCACCGCTCGAATCTAAGAGCGGACCGCCGGAGTTTCCGGGGTTGATCGCGGCGTCGGTTTGAATCATGTTCTGTAATGTCTCGGTGGAGGTGTTGGTCCCCGCCGTCACGGTACGTCCGAGCGCGGAGACTATCCCCTGCGTGACGGTCGGCGTACCCGCCGCCAGTCCCAGCGCGTTGCCGATGGCCACGACCGCGTCACCAGTCTCTAATGCGGTGGAGTTGCCAAACGTGACCGGCGTGAGATGGGACGCGTTATCGATGCGGATGAGGGCCACATCGTCCACGGGGTTGGTGCCGACCAACGTGGCCGGAAGACTTTTCGTCGTGCCGCTGCGCGTTACGGTGATCGTGCCGCCACTCACCGCGGCGGCGATGACGTGATTGTTGGTGACGACCAGTCCACGTTTGGAGATGATCATGCCCGTGCCCTGGTCCTCCTGGCCGCCGCCCTTAACGTCGATACTCACGATGGACGGCAGCGACCGCTGTACCAACTTAGGAATGCTCACGCCGTTGGGCAGAATCGCGGCGCCCGGCGCGATGCCCACTTCGTTGATCGAAAGGGAACCGGTATTTCTCGAACTCGGCGCGGCGTAGTGCCCCGCCAGAGCCCCCACCAGGGCCGCCACCAATAACAGTGAGAGACGATTGGTCCAGAGCGAACGAGTGGCGCGTGACTGTGACGAGAGCGGGGCTTCGTCGCGGTACGGCTCAGGTGGCGGCGATGTCACCACCGGCGCCACTACCTCGGAGGCGAGAGTTGGTGCGTCGTTCGCTGGTGACGAAGGCTCGGATATGACCGATTCGTTCGCTTCGGGTGACTCGGTCGGCGTCACTTCTGATGAGGAAACAACCGGGTCGTTGTCGGGCGTGTCGAAGGGCGTGTCACTCACGGAGCCATGCTACGCATAGGAATTTAAAGTTGACCTAAATACCATCGAAATGTTCATACGTGCCCGAGGGAGTAGATTAGAGCCCTATGTCTCGACGCATTGAGATCGAAATAACGAGCGTGAATGGTGACGTGGCGACCTGGCGTGCTGCCGGCGCGAAGTTGCCCAAGGGCATCTTGCAAGCCTCGCTCGTGTCCGGCGGACCCGTCGTCGGCAGTGTCTATCGCGCCGATGTCGAGCAGTACATGGAGGGCATTGAAGTCCTCTCGGTGATGGCACCCAAGACGGCCTCCCCCCTCGATCCGAAGAACGAACGTCTTGAACTGATTATCGAGCCGAAAAAGGGTCCCGACGTCGTGGTGACCTACGCAGCCAAGGGTCGAGGCCCGCGTCGCGACAGTGACAACCGTGAGGCGGGCGCGCGTCCCGGTACGAAACGACCCACGACCCGCCGAGACCCGAAAGACGCGGGCGCCAAAGGCGAACGTCCACCCCGGGGTCCCCGGAGCGATCGAGGTGAGTCCTCACCACGCCCGGAGCGATCGAGCCAAAGGCCGCGTGGCGACAGGCCCGCGGACGGTGCGACTCGCCCCGAACGCACGACCCGAGGACCACGAACTGATCGACCCGGCCGTTCCGATCGATTCTCACGCGACGAACGACCCAGTGGCCCCCAACCGCCGCCGCTGACGACAATTCATCGAAACGCCCTGCTGGCCACGCTCTCGCCGGAACAACTACCGGTGGCCGAGCAACTGCTTCGAGGGGGCGTACCCGCCGTTCGCGCGGCCGTCGAACTGCAGAACAAGAACGCCACGGCGCAAGGTCGTCCCACCGTTGACCCCACGACGATTGAACGTATTGCCGATGAGCTTCGCAATAAAACGACGCTAGCTCTTTGGAAAGACCGAGCTGCGGGCGCGATCGGTGCGGGCCGCGAACTACGTCTTCGCGATCTGCGCGCAGTGGTTACGTCCGCGAAGACCGTCACCCTGGACGACGAAGCGCGCGCCCAACTGAAGGAACTTCAGGTGTCGCTGACCGCACGAGTCGAGCACCTTCGTACCCAGTGGAACGAAAAACTCGAAGCGGCGATTACGGCGAAAAACGTGAAAGAAGCCCTTGGTTTGGTGGCGCGACCGCCGGACATGTCCACACGCCTGAGCGCGGACGCGGCCTCTCGGGTGGTGGCCCTGGTGTCGGAGTCGCTGAACGCGGAGCAGGACCCGAAGACTTGGAACGAGATTGTCGAACTCACGGCCGACACGTCTATCCGTCGGAACGTGAAACCGGTCGGCATCCCGAGTGATGACGCCAGTCGCGCGGTGGCCGTCCACAACGCCGGGGCTATTCCCGAACTCGCGAAACTGCTCGGGATGAAGGTGCCGCCCCCTCCTCCGCCAACCAGACTCGTTCGACGCCCGCCTACGCGTCGCGCATCGTAATTAGCCGCGCTTTCCACCCAAGAGACTCATAGAGCGACTTCATCGCTCGATCTCCGGGCAGCGCATAGGCGTCGACGGGGACGGAGTCTCCTTTTAGCAGGGCGCGAACCAACGTGGTCGCTATTTTCTTGCGCCGTGCACCGTGCTCAACGTAGATCGCTTCCACGACACCCGCACGACAGAGACCGAAGGCCTTGAGCTCTCCGTCCACCTCGACACTCCACAGGGACGACGACGCGATGACTCCGCTTAACAACTCACTCTCCGGCGTCGATCCACACAGCGTCGCCAGCATCGCCGGACCTCCCCGCTTCGCAAGGACGTCGCGCCGGGCGCGATCCCAGAGCGACTGGAGTTCGGGGGTGACGGCCGAAACGAGCGAAACGTTCAAGCCGAGCCGAGACTCTTAGACGCAGTCACGACAGAGCATGGCTGACTTGTCGGCCAGTTGGCTCGTCTTTTTGAGGAGACGGCACGACTTGCATCGAAATTCGTCGTCCTGCTTTGGCAGAATGGCTTCCGTCGCGTCAAGAGCGGGATCGATCTCCAGGGGTGCTTCGTCATCGTCTTCGGGTACCGACGTGCGCAAAATGGTCTCCGCCAGTACTTCGTCGAGAGCCAGCTCGACATCGGCGTCGTCGACCACGTCGTCGTCGTCTTCCGTAACCGCTACCGCGGCGGGGACGGCGTCGTCGTCCACGACTAAGTCGACAACGATTACGTCGTCGACATCATCGGCTTCTCCGTCGTCAATCTCCTCGACCACTTCTTCGAGATCCTCTTCACTGACAATCTCCTCGTCGAAACCGACCGCGATCTCTTCTTCGTCAAAAACTTCGTCACTATCCACTTCACTTGCCATAAATTCCTCTTCTGTAGCGCAGGCATTGTAAGGCCTATTTGGCGCGGCGTGCGTCATTTGTGGCTAAAGAGTCCATAAATCTCTGAATGCCTATCGATTCAGTCGGTTTCTCTCCGCGGCTCGTTCGGCTTCTAGGCGTTCAAGGTCGGTGTCGGAGTAATCCACGTACGACATGGCCTCACTAATTGAGTGGTGACCAGCCACTTCACCGATCAATCGGGCCATTTCCTGGGCGATTCGTCGATAACTGGGATGACCCTGGGGACCAGAGCGCAGCTCAATCACGTGCATCGCCTCGCGCGCGTTCATCTGCATCACGTAGCGAATTCGAAAAGCCAGCGCCACGCAGTATTGAGCCTGCTCGGGAAACTCCGCGCGAACGTCGTCAAAGAGTTCGGCTGAACGCAACAGAGACTCTTGGTATCGATGAGCGAGTCCGGCGTCCGCGACCACTTCGGGCACGTCAAAGCCAAGGTCGACGGTGAGTGGCTGCCACTCAATGGTGAGCATCCGATGGCGCTGCAAGTCGCGAAAGGCTCCGTAGTCGCTCACGATCTCGAAGCGGTAGTCGGTTCGCTCAAAAGCTCGTCCGGGCCGATGGCGCCGATTACCGCGCTCCCCGACGTAGCTGGAGAACACTCGGGCCCGTTCGCCGGCGCTCATCGACTCAACGCGCCGCTCAGCCTGGAAGTGGGACATGGTGGAGTTGGCGAAGACAATCGCTTCGAGTACTCGGCGTTCGCCCTCGGGGTCAAAGTCGATGAGGCGCACGTCTTCACCCGCTTCGGGCCGCGCATCGCTAGCCTCGAGCTCCTTTAGCAACAGGCGCGTGGCGCCGCGCGAGTTGCTCAAGTAGCGAGTCCAGGCCACCCCCCGTTCGGGAACGTCCAGACGCTTTAGGAACGAAGGGATCACTTTGTTAAGTTCCTCGAGCATCATCTGGGAGTACTCGCGCACCTCAGGCAACGGGTGCGCCCGCATGCGCAGTATCAGCGCCTCGTACGCCTGACCCGAGGCGTAGATGCCTAAGTTGGAGAGGGCGCCGGCGGGTAGTAGGCCGCGCAGGCCGTCGAGCGCCTTGGCCCGAATGGCCTGTCGATAGACAAAGTCGGTGTCGTCCACCGTCTTGGGGTACTTCTCGGTCAGCCACTGGGTCAACTCGGGTAGTAGATCCTTGTAGGTATCGAACATACGATCCATCTCGCCGATGAAGCGAGCACCAAAGCGTGACTCCAGCAGGTCGTTGTCGCGATAGAAGCGGTAGAGGCCATTGCCGAGACGTCGGTCGTACCCGAGGTAGCGGGTCGACTGTTCGAGGTAGCTCATTAGCCGGCCTCGCTCGAGCACCTTGGTGAGTAGATTGCTGGCCTGCTCACAGGCCAGATGGACGCCGCCGAGTTGAGCGACGGAGTCATCCCCGTACTCAAAGAAGATCTTCTGGTACAGCTCGTCGGCGCGCTCGAGTCCTACGGTGGCGTCGACGGTGGCGTCACCGTCGAGGTCCAAATCTCCTACAAACTCGTCGAGAAAAAGGCGGCGCAGACTCTTAGAGGATCTCGAATAGCGCGCAAATAGCGCGCCCTTTACCACTTCAGGCAGGTTAACCAGGGCAAAGACGGGGCCCTGGAGGTTAGTGAAGTACCGGCGAAGGACCGACACCTCGGCGTCGGTGAAATCTTCGGCAACGTAGGGGTGCATGAAGTTACGAGGTTAGGGGGGAATCTAACGGCTGGGGTGGACGCTGGACGCACCCGCCACCACGCTGCGCAAAACCGCGTCCCGGGCCAGGGCCGCCACCTCGGCCACGTCGCCCGGGAGCGTCATGCGAGCGAGTTGTTCACAGAGGTCGGCTACCTGTTTGGCGTTACGCACGAAGTCCCCCGGCGAGGTCTGGCCGATTTCGGCGTCAGCCAGGTCCAACACGGTGCCCAGAGTCACGCCACGGGCCCAGGCCGCCAGGACCGTGGCAAAGTGCCCGTCGGGCTCTTTGAAGTGAGGGACCTTGTAGCGTTCTTCGACCTCGCGAATCGTGGCGTCGATCAACGTGATCTCGCGGAAGCGGCCCCCAATGCTGAGGCGCCGTTCTTGACCGAGTCGGTCGTGATGAACCCGCTTCTTCTTGGTGGACACGTGTCGTGCGGCGTTGAGCGCTCGAGTGGAGCGCTTCGACTCATAGACGAAGCAGGAGAGCAGTCCCGCCATCTCTGAAGGGTCCAGGCCATCAAAGATTCCCGCGCTGAGGCACTCGGCGATCAAGAGGTCACACTCGTGATAAATCGAACGCAACAGCTGGCCTTGAGGATTGAGGGACCACTCAGTGGCGTATCCCAGCTCTTCTAAGACGTGAAATCTCGCCACCATCTGATCGGTCAGCGGTCGGCGATTCCCCGACGGTCGTCGATCGTTCTCGAACTGGGCAAATGAGCGCCGCACGACGTCGAGGGCGGTGTCGAAGTCAAAGTGGTTGACCAGGTTGGCCGTGAAGTTATACGTCGGACGAAAGGACGAGTGCAGATCGGCCGGCGGAGCGAGGGCGATTCGTCCGACGTCGTGAAGCGAGAGGTCACTCGAAAAACAAGCGATAGCGTGCCCCTCGTCGTCGAGGCCTCGACGGCCCGCGCGGCCCGTCATCTGCGCGAACTCCGCGCTGGTGAGGAACTGGCGCCCGGCGTCGGAGTACTTGGTGAAGCGCTCTAACGCGACCGAACGCGCGGGCATGTTCACTCCCAGCGCCAGCGTCTCGGTGGCGAAGACCACCGAGAGCAAGTTTCGTTCGAAACAGGCCTCGACGATCTCTCGAAAGGCTGGCACCATGCCCGCGTGGTGCATGGTGACGCCCCGACGCAGGGCGTCGATGAAGTCGGCGTACTCGAGGGCGTGTAGATCGTCGTGGGAGAAGTCAATGAGCCGGGTTTCGGCAATCATCTCGATCTCGCGTCGCTCGTCGGGCGACGTAAAGAGGAGCCCGTCTCGGCGGAGCTGGTGAACGGCGTCATCGCAGGCCGCGCGGGAAAAGATGAACACGATGACCGGTAGTAGGTCCTCTCGTTCGAGGGCTTGCATGAGCGCCGAGCGCCGCGGGGCGTAGTACGGGGGCGGCGGCGCGCTCGACTTTGGCCCCTGCCACTTCACGCCCGGTCGAAAGCGTCGCGAGGACTTCATCAGGTTGTCGATGCGGCGAGCTTCGTTGGAGAGTCGTGGGCCATCGAGAAGATCGTGAATTTCCGCCACCGGTTGTCCGCGCTTCATCACCGCCACGTGATTGTGCAGTTGAATCGGTCGCGTCTTTTCCACCACGATCTCGGTGGGCCCACGCACTTGGGTGAACCACTCCCCCAGGAAGTTCGCGTTGCCGATGGTCGCCGACAGGGCCACGAAGCGCACCGCGGGCGGGGTCAAGATGAGAACTTCCTCCCAGACCCCGCCGCGGAAGGGGTCCTGGAGGTAGTGAACCTCGTCTAAGACGACCAAGCCAAGCGTCGTTAGTTGGTCCGACTCGGTGAGCAACATGTTGCGCAGCACCTCGGTCGTCATGACGACGATCGGTGCGCTCCGGTTGATCGAGGTGTCGCCGGTGAGAAGCCCGACGCGAGAAGATCCGTAGAGTTCGGAGAGTTCGTGGTACTTCTGATTCGAAAGGGCCTTGAGCGGAGTGGTGTAGAAGGTTCGTTGTTCGCGCTCTAGCTCACGCCCGATGGCGTAGTTGGCCACCAAGGTCTTGCCCGAGCCCGTCGGGGCACTGACGAGGACGTTGACTCGTCGGTCGACGGCTTCAATCGCGTCGAGTTGAAATCGGTCGAGGCCGAAGCCGAGGGCGTCGATGAAACGACTACGGTATTCGATCACACTCACTTGTGCACCAACTTCCCCACCCCGATGGCGCCGAAGTAGAAGAGGATCAGCGGACCGGCGAGAGCCAACATGGAGAGCGGATCACTGCTCGGCGTCACTAGCGCGGCCACGATCACGATGATGATCACGGCGTAGCGCCAACTTTTCAGCAATCGTCTCGGCGTGACCACGTTGATGAGCTCTAAGGCCACGAGCACCACGGGAAAGAGAAAGGCGATCCCAAAGATGAACAGCATCAGTAAGAACAGCGTGAGGTACTGGTTGGGGTTGTACTCCGTGAGCAGCGTCTTGCCTCCGATGTCCTCCAGCCAGCGAACGGCCTGGGCGAAGCTGAAGTACGCGAGAACCATGCCGGCGCAAAAGAACAGGACCGACGCGGCCACGAAAGGTATCGCGTAGCGACGCTCCTTGGCCTTCAGACCGGGAGTGATGAAGCGCCACACTTCCCAGAGAATGACGGGAGAGGAAATCACTACGCCGGAGAACAGCGCAATCTTTACGCGCAGGTTCAGACCGTCCAGAGGGTTCGTCACCAGAAACTTGCAGTGCTTAGGGTTGGCCGCACAGTAGGGATTCTGAAGGATGGACAGAAGGTGGGTGTAGAAAATGAAGCCCAGGATCGCGATCACCGTGACGCAGACGGCAATGATCAAGAATCGCTGGCGAAGTTCGCCGAGATGCTCGCCCAAGGTCATACCGCTTTCGGCGCGACTAAATCTGGACACGAGGGCTTAGTTGAGCGACGGATCGAAGGGCGGCGAGGGGTCGTTCGCGCGCGCGGAGTTGGGTAACGGTGGCGAGGTGAGCGGGGGCGGCGGCGCCAGTTCTTCGGGGGGCACCTCATTCGAGGGGCTGGCCGCTGCCGCGTCGGCGCTCTCTTTGGCGTCGACGCGATCCGACAACTGGTTCAGCAGGCTCACCGGGCTTCGAACGATGCGGGCGATCTCGCTGGTGCTTGGCAGGTCGGGAATTGCCTCGCGGACCTCGTTCTCCATCCTCTCTTGTAGTCGCTTGAGCGCGCGCCAACTCGACCCCAGGCGGTGGGCAATCTCGGGGAGCTTGTCAGGACCCAGGAGCAGCATGATGACGGCGGCAATCACGAGGAGTTTTACGGGACTCAAACTGATCACGACCCCATTGTAGGGCTGGGCCTATGGACGATTCGGGGTCGGGAGAACGTCCTCGGGCGCGCCAGGCGCGCGCGCATCTCGGCGAGCGACGGGCTCTCTAGCCGTGGCGTTCGAGCGAAGCCAGGAGCTTTTGGAAGCGTTCATCGGTGCTTTTGAAGGGATCCTTCAGGAGCACCGTTCGCTGCATCTCGTCGTTCAACTTGAGGTGAACCCAGTCCACGGTGTAATCGCGCCGCCACTGTTTGGCCGCTTGAATGAAGGTACCTCGCATGTGGGCCCGGGTGGTGGGCGGCGGCGTAGTGGTGGCGCGCTCGATCTGTTCGTCGCTCACCATGCGCTGAAAGTGACCTTTAGAAGAGCGGCGATAGAACAGACCGCGATCGAGATTGGTGTCGTGATACAGAAGATCGATCAAGGCAATTTTCGGATCGCTTAACTCCACGCCGCTTCGCTCGCGTTCGCGATCGATGATCTGCAACTTGGCGATCCAGTCCACGCGGTCGGCCAAGCCCATGGGGTCGCTGCGATACTGCTCAATGACCTCTCGCCACAGACGCACGGCGCGCACCTGATCGGCCGGCAGATCACGAACCTCGACGAACTTCTCGGCCCGTTCGCACAGGTCCTCTTGAATCTCCAGCGCCGTCAAGTCACGCCCGTTCATGAGCTTGACCGGCTCTTTACTCCACAGGTCGTACGAAATATCGCGCAAGGCGTTGATGGGTGAGGCCATGGCGTAGTCGCGTAGCTGGACAATGTCGTCTTCGATCATGGCCAGCACCACCGACGCCGTGCCGACCTTGAGGAAGGTTGCAAACTCGCTCATGTTGGAGTCACCGACGATCACGTGGAGCCGGCGGAACTTCTCGGGGTCAGCGTGTGGTTCGTCGCGCGTGTTGATGATCGGTCGACTTCGGGTGGTCGCCGACGAGATGGCCTCCCAGATGTGCTCCGCGCGCTGACTCAAGGAGTACGCCGTTCCCTTGGCGTTGGTCACCACCTTGCCCGAGCCGGAGAAAATCTGCCGGCTGATGAGGAAAGGAATGAACACGCTTTCGAGGCGGCTGAGATCTTCGATGCGTTCTATGCAGTAGTTCTCGTGACAGCCGTAGGAGTTGCCGGTCGAGTCGGTGTTGTTCTTGAAGAGATAGATGTCACCGCGAATGCCTTCGTCACTGAGTTGTGCTTGGGCGTATCCCACTAGCTCGCGCAAGATCGACTCGCCGGCCTTGTCTTGGGCCACGAGGTCGCTCAAGGAGTCGCACTCGGCGGTGGCGTACTCGGGATGGCTCCCCACGTCGAGGTAGAGGCGACTGCCGTTTTCTAGAAACACGTTCGAGGAACGGCCCCAGGCCACGACCTTGCGGAACAAGAAGCGCGAGACTTCGTCCGGGCTGAGTCGACGCTGGCCACGAAGCGAGAACGTAATCCCGTACTCGGTTTCGATGCCGTAGATTCTGCGCAGCATGACGTCTCTCGAGCTGTCCTAGCTCAGCATCTCCTTTATTTGCTCGTCGGTAAGCCGCAAGAAGGTTCGTCGATTTCCTCGATCCTCCAAGATGCAGACCTCTAACTCTTCGGCCGGAAGTACTCGGTCGGGCCCGGCCAACGCGGCTGCGGCGTTTTTGAGCGTGGCCGCGAGTGTCTCGAGCGACTCTTCAGAGAGAGCGAATCGATCACGAATCGTCTCGGCGTCCCCGCCGACCACGGCGAAGTACGGCTCGTCGGAGATGGTGCCTTCGTAGGCCACTCGGTACAACTTGGTCGGGCGTAGGGCGTTGCCCAACTGCGCCACCAAGATCTCGACCTCGAGAGGTTTCTGACCCTCGGTGAACATGTCGCCCAGGTGTTGGGCGTAGTAGTTGGCCAGCGCTCGGGCGTCGACGTCGTCACGTGAATACGTGAATCCCGTGGTGTCGGCCCAGCGGATGCCCGCCTCGCGCAGACGATCGAACTCGTTGTAGCGCCCGACCCCGGCGAAGGCGATCCGGTCGTAGACCTCCGAGATCTTGTTCAGCGAGGCGGAGGGGTTCTCGGCCACCATGACGACGCCCTTGTCGTAGATGGCGGCCACCAGCGAGCGACCACGCGCGATCCCCTTTTGGGCGAACTCCGCGCGGTCTTTGATCAGCTGCTCGGGCGAAACGTAGAAGTAGTTCGTCATCGCAGCGATCCCCCGGCGACTCCCCGCGATTCGGTGCGTCGCTCGTTGATGAGTCGAAACCGCTCCCCCACGTCGGCGTTGGGCAACTCTTGAAAGCCCTCGGCGCTGACGGTAACCATCATGGGAAAGGTGTTGCGAACGAAGTCCGGCCCACCGGTGCTCGGGTCGTTGTCACCCGCCTCGTAGAGGGCTAACGCCCCGAGATCGAGCGCCTCTTCTCGTTCGAGGTTCTCTCGGAACCCGAGACGCAGGGTGCCTTCAGCGAAGGGCGAACCAGAACCGATGGTGGCAAAGTCCAGTCGTTCGTAACATCCGCCCGCGCCGTCGTACTCGAAGATGCGACCCTCTAGGTGGCTTTCGTCCCAGCCGGCGAGCAACAGAACCACGGTGAGGGGCGTGGTGAGATTGTTTCTCTGGACGATCGGTGAGAGGTAGTTGGCCTTGCCTTCGAGGCTCAGCGCCGAGTCGGTCATCTTCTCGTAGTGCTCAAAGGAGAGTTGGGCGATTTTGAGTAGTTCAATGCCCCGGGCGGCGCTGCCGGAGATGGCCAACGCCGTAAAGCGATCCGCCGCCTCGATCTTTCGCACGTCGCGGCTGGCGATGTAGTTACCCGTTGCCTGTCGATCTCCGACCATCACCACGCCCGCGTTGAATCGCACGGCAATCACGGTGGTCGCGTGGGGAGAGTCGCGGGCCGAGCCGCCAAAGCCCGCCGTCATCCCCGCTCCATCGGCCAAGTGCCAGAACGAAGGACCGGGATCGCCATCGGCGCTAAAGAGGGGCAACCCCACGTTTACTCGCCGCCTTTTTGCACGTAGTTACGTACAAACTCCTCGGCGTTCTCCTCAAGAACTTCGTCGATCTCGTCCAGCAAGTCGTCTAGGTCGGCCTTGAGCTGGTCGCCCTTGGTCGCGTCAACCGAGACCTCCTCGGGGGTCTCAGCGGCACGCTCGGTGCGCTGCTTTTGAATTCGCTCTCGTTCGCTCATACTTCAGTTCTACCTGTCTAGTGCGTCAAGAAGTTCACTTGCCGTCGCACTTGTTTCTAGCAACTCTGAGGTCAGAGCGTGCGTACCCCTCAAGGGATCCAGCATGGGCACGCGCTGCAAAGGGCCCTCCCCGAGATCAAACACAACCGAATCCCAGTTGGCGGCAACGATCTGCTCGGGGTACCGGGCCACGCACCGGCCGCGGAAATAGGCCCGGGTACTGGGCGGAGGGTTGTGAACGGCGTCACGAACTTCCCCGTCCGAGTAGAGCGCGCGTAGTCCGACACGCTGGGCCAGTGAGTGGGAGGCCCGCAGATCGTGGTACTGCAGATCAATGGCGCGCAACTTCGCGTCATGCGCTCCGAGGTCGTGGCGCTGTTGATAGCCCTCCACGACGCGTAGTTTCGCCACCCAGTCCACGCGGTCCGCGACGGCGTCTCGGTTGTCGCGCACGCCGTCCAACATCTCACGCCACTGTTGAAGAATCGAGGCGATCTCTTCCGTCGGAGCCACCGCTTCGGCGCCCGTGCGTTCGACGTACGAGGTGGCCAGGTGCCATAACTCGTCTTGGTAGTCCCAGGCGCTCCTCGACTTCTCGTCGTCGCAGGGTACCGACTCGTGAAGCGAGAGGTCCAGGGCGAAAGCCCGCACCGCGTGGACCGGCGAGCGTGGCATGGCGGGAAAACTGTCGGGGCCGAACGCCTCCAGGGCGGCCAACAGAAGTGCGGTCGAGCCCAACTTAACGAAGGTGGCGACTTGGCTCATGTTGGCGTCACCGATGATGACGTGCAGTCGACGAAAACGCT
>JAOBWI010000041.1 GCA_025463285.1 Acidimicrobiaceae bacterium
CGTCACACGTCGCCAGCCGGTACCGGCTGGCGACGTGTGAACTTCGAGTGGAGCTACATCAAGTGGTGTATCCGTGGGCATTCTCTATCCTCGTAAAAAGACCAGTCGAGGAGAAGAACTGTGCCCACACCTTCGACCAACCACCCAATTTAGTGATGGTGGTCAAGCTCTTGGGTGAGTAGAACGCTCTGTTCAACGACTTAGAGCCCGCGGGGATCGTGGCGCGGTAGTGGTTCTGCGCCAAAATCGTCTGTCCGGCGTCCGAGAAGAGGAACTTAAAGAACGCCACCGCACCGGGATTCTGCAGCCCCGTGTCGGTCAGCGCCGCCGGGGTCTGGATCAAGATGTTCTGGGCCGGGTAGAGGATGTCCATCTTCGCCGCGTCGGCGGGAATGGCCAGCGCCGCTTGCGCGTCGCTCTCGTAGGCCAACAACACGTTGCCGGTTCCGGACAAGAAGGTGGAGAGGGCCTTGGAGCCGCTCGAGGGCTCCGAGACGGTGTTGGTGATCACCGAGTTGAGGTAGTTATGCGGCTCGGTTCTCTTCTTACCCTGGAGGACCTGTGAGTAGTAGGCGGCCAACAGGTTCCACTTGGCGCTCCCTGAACTGATGGGGTCGGGAGTCACGATCTGCACGCCGCTCTGGGTGAGGCTGTTCCAGCCGGTGATACCCAGGGGGTTGCCAGGGCGTACCACGATGACAACGGTGGAATTGGCCACGAAGCCGTCTTCGGGCTTCGATATCGGATTCTTCTGCCAGTTGCGCGGCACCACACCGGCTGAGACGTCGGTGTTGATGTCGGGGATGAGTGACAGGTTGAGAACGTCGGCCGGCAAGCCCGCCGCCACGTCTTGGGCCTGAGTGCCCGAAGCGCCGAAGGAGTTCGTAAAGGTCACGCCCTGTCCCGCGGAGGTCGCTTGGAAGGCGGTCTCTAAAGCGCTGTACGCGGTTGAGATGGTGGAGTAGCCCACCACAGCAACCTGGTCGCCGGACGACCCCGACACGCCGGCCCCGCCGAGGGCGCCGAGAGTCGCGATGAGGGGAAGGACAAGAAGTATTTTGATCCTGCGGTTCATTTATGGCTCCATTTACACTAATTCCGATTGAATTAGTAGATAATAGCAAAGAGCACTGGCCCAACATGCGCATGTCACCGGATTACCTGTGTTTCTCAGTGATTCTGGAGACAGCCAGGCACTTCTCGCCTACGGGACCTGTCGTCGCTCAGCCCTCGTGGCCTCGTCGCGTCAAACCGCGACGCGAGTCGAGGCGGAGCATTCGATTCGGCCCGGGCTAGGGAATGAAGCGCTCTCGCGCGGCCGCGAGCTCCGCCAGGGCCTCTTCGCGACCCACGTAGTTCTCGACCTTGACCCACTTGCCTTCGTCGAGGTCTTTGTACACGGTAAAGAAGTGGCTGATGCGATCCAGAATCTCTTTGGGTACATCGCCAATGTCGTTGGCGTCACGCCACTTCTTGTCGTATCCCGGTACGCAGATGAGCTTCTCGTCGCGACCGTTCTCGTCGGTCATGACGCACATGCCGAGAACCTTCGACTCGATGAGACATCCCGGAAAAGTTGGAAACTCGGTGATGACCAGGGCGTCGAGGGGGTCGCCGTCGCCGCCCAAGGTGTCGGGAATGAAACCGTACTCGGCCGGGTAGCCCATGGCCACCAAAAGATGGCGATCCAACTTGATCGTGTGCGCGTCGTGGTCGTACTCGTACTTGTTTTGGCTAAAACGAGGAATCTCGACGATGACGTTCACCGTATCCATGGTGCGGTCCCTTCTGTTCGACGCGTTACGCGTCAACCGGTTGACGTCAATCGTACTCAACGCACCGTGGGCCTAGGCCGGGCGAATCACCAATCACCGCAACGCTTTTACCCCCAAGGGCGGCGTCACCAGCGACCTAGACTGAGTCGTCGGGATGCTTCTCGTGACGGAGGTTCCAATGGAACGTGTGGGTGTGGTGGGATGCGGCCTGATGGGATCGGGCGTCGCCGAAGTCGCCGCTCGAGCAGGGTCTTCGGTGGTGGTGATCGAACAAGACGCCGCCGCCCTGGAACAAGGCGTCGAGCGGATTGAGCGCTCCCTCTCGCGCGCCGTGACGGCCGGCAAGCTGACTGACGACGAAGCGGCTGATACCCGGGCTCATCTCACCTACTCTCTGGACTTCTCCGATCTCTCCGACCGTGAGTTGGTCGTCGAAGCGGTCGCCGAAAACGAAGCGATCAAAATTGAGGTCTTCAAAAGGATTGACGCGGCCGTCGAGGACCCTCAAGCGATATTGGCCACCAACACCTCATCGATCCCCATTATCAAACTGGCCGTGGTGACCAAGCGGCCGGAGCAAATCATTGGGATGCACTTTTTCAATCCCGTACCGGTGCTTAAGTTAGTTGAACTCATCTCCTCGCTCTTGACCAGCCCGGAGACGTATCAGCGTGCGCGCCAGTTCGCCACGGACTCGCTCGGAAAGCGCGTCATCGACTCACAAGATCGCGCGGGTTTCGTGGTGAACGCGCTTCTGATCCCCTACTTACTCTCCGCGATCCGAATGCTGGAGTCGGGGTTCGCCAGCGCCGAAGACATCGACTCCGGCATGGTGCTTGGCTGCGCACACCCCATGGGCCCCTTGGCGTTGACGGATCTCATTGGTCTTGATACGACGTTGGCCGTTTCGGAGTCCCTGTACGAAGAGTTCAAAGAGCCTCACTTAGCGCCACCGCCACTGCTCTCTCGGATGACGCAGGCCGGATTAATGGGGCGAAAGTCCGGGCAGGGGTTCTTTTCCTATCGGACGTAGGGCGAAGTTTCAGAGTCGCATCGCGGCGAATCGTACGAAACACTTGCGTAGCATCGACGCGACATCTGCCTTGGAACTCACTTCCAACCGAGCGATCGAAAACGGAAGGACTCTTCGCTCGCGAGTTGTGAGGGTTCCTTCGGGGTTTACCCCCATATCTGCCTCGCCCTTGCATTTCTATGATCGCCGGTAGGACCCGACAGAGAAGAGAGTGCGGACAGTGAGCGTGACGACATCCGATGAAGCGCTGTCAGACTCGTACGCCCTCGAGACGCACGGACTGATCAAGCGCTTCGGCGCCAGCACCGCGGTCGACGGGGTTGACCTGCGCGTTCCTCGTGGCAGCGCCTTTGGCTACCTCGGGCCGAACGGCGCTGGCAAGACCACCTTGATTCGCGTCCTGCTGGGACTCACGCGCGCCGACGGGGGGTCCATGTCCCTCCTGGGCTACTCGGTTCCGCGTCACCGTGACCAAGCGCTGGTGAGAGTCGGTGCAATCGTCGACGAACCGCGGTTCTCGGGTCATCTCACCGGGCGCCAAAACCTCCAGATCTTGGCCGCGGCCCGAGAACCGGAAGCGCCGGGGCGCATTGACGCGTCGCTGGAGCGAGTGGGACTTTCTCATCGCGCGAATGACCGGGTCTCTAAATACTCGATGGGAATGCGTCAACGACTCGGCGTGGCGAGCTGTCTTCTCGGAGATCCTCAATTACTGATTCTCGACGAGCCGATGAACGGCCTGGATCCTGCGGGCATGCAGGATATGCGCGCAATGATCCGCTCCTTCGTCGCCGAGGGTCGAACCGTCGTGCTCTCCTCGCACCTCCTTGATGAGATCGAACGAACGTGCGACGCCGTGGCCATTGTCGACCACGGCAAGGTGATACGCCAAGGGCCTATCGCCGAGTTGCTCGCCGGCACGCCCCTTGAACTTCAGGTCGAGTGCTCCACTCCGCCGCACGCGCTGGCTCTCTTGAAAGAGACGAACCTCGACGCTGCGATCAGCGTGAACGACGGAGGTCTCACCCTGGTGTTCGCCGCCAACACGAATCGCGAGGTGATCGCCGAAGTGAACCGGGTCCTCGTTGAGGGCGGTGTCTCGGTCTATCGCCTACAGGCCGACCAGGCTTCCCTGGAGTCCTGGTTCCTCGAAGTAACCAGCCGACTGGGAGGCCCCGAATGACCACCACCGCCGAGGTAGCGATCGCTCCCGCCGCTCGAGACCGCCGCGGCAGTCCTCTGCCGACCGGAGCCATGATTATGACTCGATTCATGGACTTGCGTAAGCGTCGCGGCCTCATGATTGCCCTCATAGTGGTCAACATCGGACTACCCAGCGTCTTTCTCGCCGTGCGCCTCATAGCGCACGCCGTCGCCCCCCACTCGTACGGACCGGCCGGCGGATACAGCATCTTTGAGGACCTGATCGCCGGGCTCATGTACGTCTTTGGCTTCATTGTCGCCGCAACGCTCGGTTGCACCGCCGGCTCGGTCGATCTCAGTGAGGGCATGTTTCGCCATCTCGTGGTGACCGGTCGTTCACGTCTGGCCCTCTACTTCGCGCGCGTCCCGGCGGGACTAATGATCATCGTGCCGATGATCGCCATCGGGGTCATCGTCGTCTGCTCGGTCTGTGTGGCCGCGGCGCCGACGAAGTTGAGTTTCGACGGGATCAAAAACGTGCCGGTCGGTCTCAGCCGCCAAGGATTCGTCTCGTGGGCCGAAGAACATCCGAGGACCACCATCTGCCAGATGGGCTACTTCTACCGCAAGCAGCCCTCCTCCACCCCTCAAGTCACCTGTGGCCGGGACAATCAGGTGGTCGCGGTCACCACTACGTCCGGCGTGCCGACCGCCACCCCGGCGACCACCAGTGAGATGCGAGCGCAGGCCGTTAAGTCGGCCAATCAGAACTACGCGAGTTACGCCACGACGTTTCTGTCGCCCCCACTCAAGTTGATGATAGAAACCGGCCTCTGGGTCGAGTTGTGGGCGATCGTCGGCTTCTTAGTGGGGCTCGGTCTGTCGTCGCTCATGGGACAACGCACCGTTCCCGTCGTACTGCTTATCGTCTATGAGGTCATCATCACCCCGCTCTTCGCGAGGAGTCCGATACCCCACCTGATCAACGCCCAGCGCGCTTTGGTCGGGCTGGCGGTGGCCCACATTGAGCCGTCCGGACTCCCGGCCGTCTTCGGAGGCGGAGCGGCGCGCGGCGGAGGGGGAGGCGCCCTGATCTCTGAGTCGACCACGGTGGCGGTCGTAGTGATCGTGGCCTGGATCGTGGTGTGGACCGCACTCGGCGCGTGGCGTATGGCCACCCGTGACGCGTAATTCGCGCGAGGACACCGCGTCCTGGCTCGACCAGCGCCGCGGGCATCGTTTCGCTGCTTAGAGATCCTCCACCGCTCGACGAAGCCACTCGGTCACTTCCACGTAGTTTTTGGTCTTGCCAAAGCTCATCGGCTCGCCAAACTTTACGATCACGTCGCTTCGTCTCTTCGGGAACTTCGCGTGCAGGGGCATGGTGCCCGAGAGCCCCTTGGTTTTGAGAGGCACCACCGCCACCCCGAGGCGCGCGACCATGTACCCAATGCCGGGTTTGAAGTCGAGTAGTTCGCCGTTCGTGCTGAGTTGTCCTTCGGGGGCGAACAGGACGTGATGGCCCGTATCCAGCATGCGGGCAACGTTCTTCAAACTCGGCCGAAGGGGGGCACTGCGAGAGAAGGCGAAACTTCCCCAGCCGAACCTGGCGGCGAAGGCCAGCGCGGGATGATCGCGCATGATGTCGGCGCCAATCGCCACCGTCATGCGTCGACGGATTTTCGGTGGTAACGCCTCGTAGATAACGGGACCGTCAAGATCATCGGTGTGATTGAAAATAAAGAGCGAGGGAGCGCTGAGGCGCGCTAAGTGTTCGCTGCCCTCAACCTGGAGAGACACCCAGTGACGTACGGCCGGCGCGATTAGGTGGTCGCGAAAAGCGTCGCCCACCAAGCGCACGTCTCTGCGATACGGCCACGTGGGAAACTCGGTGCTCACGAAGCACTCGCCGTGGCGTGGAGAACGTCAACACCGCCGCCAACGGCGTCGTCCTGGTCGAAAATCATCGCAGTCAAGGACCTCCCCGCGACGTCGAACTCGTGGCGAGAGTCCTCGCTACGTACTAGGTCGATCTCGATCACTCGTCAACCTCAGTTCTCGTTCCGTGTCGCGTGGCGCGTCGGTTCTCTACCGAGATGGTACGACCTCTGACGCCTGGCGATACCTGCTGAGCCGAGCCCCTCTGTTCCGCGAGCTGCACTAGGTGACGCCGCGGACGCTACTGAACGTCGCGACCCTTGATCGCGGCCAGGCCGGCGCCCGCGAGCACGACGGCCCAGGCCACGAGGACCACCGTGCCGATCGTGCCCGACAGGTAGTGCTGTCCAGTGAAGCCCATCATGGAGTTCCCCGCGTGCACGGGCAGAAAACGTCCGACCGACGGAAGGAGTCCGAAGACCAAGTTTTCCACGACGAACCCGAAGGCCAGAAGTGCGATCACCGCGCCCACCTGATTGCGAATAATGGCGCCCAAACCCACGCCGATAATGCCCCACAGCGCGGTGCCGACCACCGCGCCAACAATCAGCATCGTCATGTTGGATCCGCTCATCACGATGTGAACGTGACGGCCCTCCAAGATGGCGAGGCCAATCGCGAATGTCAAGCCCTCGGCGATCACCCCAAACACCAGTCCGGCCAACAGGCCCGCGATGGCCTTCGAGGCGAACAGACGGCTGCGATTGGGATTGAAGAGGAACGTGGGTCGCATGGTGCCAAAGCGATACTCACTCGTTACCAACATGATGCCAGCCAACGCCGAAAAGACACCGGCAATACTCCCGAAACTCAAGAGACTCACTTGGTCTTGCTCGGTGAAGATCTGGTTCATGGGCGACAGCGTGCAGGTCAGGACGATGAAGATCAACGCGAGCAGAATCATGCCCAGCAGCAGTCCGATGGTGGTTCGAGTGGAGCGAATCTTGAGAAGCTCGGCTCGCAGTTGATTCATCACGAGGACTCCCCGGAGGTCAGATCGAGGAAGACCTCCTCGAGCGAGGACGTCTCGCTCATCAGTTCGTGTATCGCCAGACCGGCGGCGAAGGCAATATCGCCCACGCGTTCGCTCGTCGCGTTATGCACTAAGAGCGCGTGGTCGTTAGTCGTCATCGAGACGAGGCCCTCGCGCGTGAGTGCGTCGGCGAGCTCGGCGATCTTCGGGCTGCGCACGCGCACCGCCACGGTGGCTTTCATGGTCAAGGCGTCCAGCGACGACTCGGTGACCAGGCGTCCGTGGTTGATGATCAACACCTGGTCCACCGTTTGGGCCACTTCGGCGAGAACGTGGCTGGAGACCAGCACCGTGCGTCCGCCCGAGGCGAAGTCGCGCAAGAAGTCGCGCAACCAACGCACCCCCTCGGGGTCAAGTCCGTTGGCCGGCTCGTCGAGCACCAGTAGGTCCGGGTTGCCCAGCAGCGCCGCGGCGAGGCCCAGACGCTGGCGCATGCCGAGCGAGTAGCCCTTGACGCGTCGCTTCGCGGCGCTCGTCAGTTCAACGAGGCCAAGCACCTCATCGACGCGAGAGTCGGGAAGCCCGGCCGCTCGACTCAGCGTTCGCAGATGGTCGCGGCCGCTACGTCCGGGGTGGAAGTCCGTGGCCTCAAGGACGGCGCCGACGCGCATGGCCGGCGTCGGTAGATCTGTGTAGGGCACGCCGAAGATGGTGGCGTGGCCGCTTGTGGGGTTGGCGAGCCCCAACAACATGCGAAGGGTGGTGGTCTTGCCCGCGCCGTTGGGTCCCAAGAATCCGGTGATAGTTCCCGCCTCAATGGTGAACGAAAGGTCGTCGACGGCCACTACGTTTCCATATTTCTTGGTTAGTGATTCGCTTTGGACGACAGAAGGCACGCGTGCTCGTTCACTCTGAGGGGACTCCCAGACTCTAGGTCCTCGTGGAAGCGTCCTGAATAACAAACCCCTAGGTCCCTTAGGGGGACCTAGGGGACCTAGGGGTTCTACGAACTCGTCATCGATTGATGAGAGCGTTACGTCGGACGAAGGGCTTGTTGCTTAGCCCTCGCTGGGAGCGAGAGACTCCGCGAGCAGCAGATACATCTGGCGACGCAGCTCTTTGAGCAACACGTCGGCCTTCGTCTTCTGCTCAGCGGTGCCGGCTTCGGCCACTTGGTGAACGGCCACGGTCACGTGACGTAGGTCCTCACGCAGCACAAGGTCCCCCGGGTCGGCCTGGCGGACCATCGTCTCCCAGGGAGCCGAGGTGTGGGGGTGAGCCTTTAGGTGCTCACGGCCCTCGTCGGTCAGTGTGAACTGACGACGACCGTCAGCGGTCTCGGATCGGACGAGTCCCTGGTCTTCGAGCATCTGCAACGCGGGGTACAAGGAACCGGGGCTGGGACGCCATAGACCGTGGGTCCTCTCCGCCAACTCCAGCATCATCTCGTAGCCGTGCATGGGACGCTCTTCTAAGAGCGCCAAGATGGCGACGCGGACGTCACCTCGACGTCCACGACCGCGGCCACCGCGAGCGAAGTCTTTACGGTCTCTGCCGCCCTCTCCTCGTCCTCCGCCGTGGCGGGGTCCGTGTCGACGGCGCTCGCTAGAGCGAGCCTCAAAGGGGTTTCCTTCGACGTTCTCAGCGTTCCTGTCTCGCCCCTGTGGCGCGGGAGCGAACTCTCTGTTTCTCATAAGAATCCTTTCGATAGTTACTCGTAATGTAACGATATATCGTCAACTATCGTTTGTCAAGTGGTAAGTATGAGGGCTACGTAACTCCTAATCAGAGCCGGGTTCCAATGATACCGAAGTGGTATCATTGGAGCGTGGCCTTCACCGTTCGTACCGACGCCTTGCTCGAAAAGGCATTACGCACTCTTTCGGAGCGAGAAGGTGCCTCCCGACAAGAGATAACTCGCCGGGCGATCCTCGAGCGATACGAGCGGTCCGGCCACGCGTCTCGAGTAGCTGAGTCGACAAACCGGATGATGGCGCGTTGGAGTGATGTCTTGGAGCGACTTGGCGCTGAATGACCAGCGACAGATATCTCGAACTGGAAGATGTCGTCGCGATGGTTCGAGCGTTGGGGGTCGGCCCCATCCGCGATGTCGGCCTCTTGGATTCAGCAGTTGCTAGACCCCGAGCGAGCGCCTTCGGCGAAGACGCCTACCCCACTCTGAGTCTGAAAGCGGCAGCCCTTTTGCATTCGATGACGAAGAATCACGCGCTGATCAATGGCAATAAGAGACTGGCCTGGCTCTCCACAGTCGTGTTTTGCGACCTGAACGGCTTGATGCCACTCCTCAGCATCGACGAGGCGTTTCGGCTGGTCTTGGACGTAGCGAACTCTGCGATCGATGATGTTTCCTTGATCGCCTCGCGGCTCAAACTTACACAGCACGATTCGCAAACTCATTCGAGTCGCCCTACGTGACGGCATTACGGACAGCGAACTTGCGATCTCGGAACGCCTCGCTCGTCATGACGTCGGCGAGAACCTCAACAGCGTCGTAGACGTCGACGAATCGTAGATAGAGCGGAGTAAAGCCGAAACGCGCGATGTCGGGAGCACGAAAGTCGCCGACGACACCTCGCTCCACGAGTGCTTGGATTATTCCGTAGGACTCGTCGTGACGCAGAGACACCTGACTTCCACGACGCGAGTGCTCGCGTGGCGTGACGATCTCGAAAGTCCCGGGCAGCTTGGCCTCCACCGACTCCATAAAAAGGTCCGTAAGTTGCAAACTCTTGGCCCGTATTGCGTTCATGGTCGTCTGATCAAAGACGTCGAGCGCTCCGTCGAGGGCGGAGAGAGCGAGGATCGAGGGTGAGGACGTCACGAACGACTGAATGCCCTGGGCCGGCTCGAACGTCGGCTCAAAATCAAAAGGACGAGCGTGTCCCAGCCAACCCGGCAGGGGATTCTCGATCACGCCCTGCCACGACGCCCGTACGTACATGTAGGCGGGCGCGCCCGGTCCCCCGTTGAGGTACTTGTAGCCGCAGCCCGCGGCGAAGTCCACCCGAGCCTCTTCCACGTTGAGGGGAACAGCGCCCGTCGAGTGGGCAAAGTCCCACAGCATGAGCGCTCCCGCGGCGTGCACCTTCTCGGTGATGCCCGTCACGTCGAGCATCTCGCCACTTCGAAAGTCCACGTGGGTCAACATCACCAGCGCAACGTCGTCGTTCAGGGATTCCTCCAGCGAGCCGCGATCCACGGTCTTCACGGTGATGGC